>JAFYLH010000036.1 GCA_017537175.1 Clostridia bacterium
AAGGGTTACTTCATACGCCCAGGATGCATAAAGGGTTGCGGAGCTGTTTACGAGAATGGGGTTAGAAACACCTACGGGATAGGTGATCGCACCTCTGTCAGCATCGGCCTTAGAGAAGGCCCAGCCTCTGAAAACCATGCCTGCCTTTGAGGGCTGATGGTCTGTCAGATAGATGACCGTGCCGCAATTAACGGTTACATCCGCCGGGGGATTTGTACCGCCATTGAGGTCAAAGCTGATGGTAGCAGTGTCCGCTGCCGATACGGGGATTGCAAATGTAAAGCAACCCAGCAGCATAACTACTGTCAAGAATAATGAAGTGATTCTTGCTGTTTTTGACATAACGACTCCTTTTTTTATTGCACAATGTGCATATTTTGAAACAATTTTACCACAATTTTACCAAAATGTAAAGTATATTAATATTAAATATGTACAGTTTGTTTATAATGCACAATTATTTATTTCTCGTTTGTGCAAACAGGCAAATTGACTTGAAAAAGACCGGCTGATGTGCTATTATATTAAAATGTAAGGAAGTGATAATATGAAGCATATATATATGTACTCTGACGGAGCCTGCAAGGGCAATCCCGGACCGGGAGGCTGGGGTACTATCCTTGTATATAATAATGTAGAAAAGGAGCTCAGCGGCGGCGAGGCTCATACCACCAACAACCGTATGGAGCTGAGTGGTGCCATTGAAGGACTCAAGGCTTTAAAGGAGCCCTGCAGGGTCACCCTGACCAGCGATTCAAAATACCTTGTTGACGGTATAACCAAGGGCTGGGCCGTGGGCTGGCGCAAAAACGGCTGGAAAAAGGCAGACAAAAAGCCTGCTCTCAATCCGGATCTGTGGGGAGAGCTGCTTGACCTGTTGGAAAAGCACGATGTAGAGCTTGTTTGGGTCAAGGGTCACGCAGGACATCCCTACAATGAGCGCTGTGATGCCTTGGCTGTGGCTCAGAGCGAGCATTATTCAAAAAGTTAACAAATACTTTTTCAAATCTGTTGAAAAAATATTATAATTGGTGTACAATACTCTATTGGAATATTATATTTAACAAGAGGAAAATAGATGAACAGAAGGATCTATGCGGACAATGCGGCAACCACCCCTGTTTTACCCGAGGTAGTTGATGCAATGCTCCCTTATTTTACAGACAACTGGGGCAACCCCTCAAGCCTTTATTCCGTAGGCAACAGAGCAAAGGCGGCTCTTGAGGATGCAAGAGCAAGAATTGCCGCACAGCTTGGATGCGAAGCAAACGAAATTTACTTCACCTCCTGCGGAACCGAAGCCGACAACTGGGCAATAAAGGGAACAGCCCGTGCAAAAAAAGCAAAGGGTATGCATATTGTATGCTCTGCCTATGAGCATCACGCCGTTACTCATACCATGAAGAGCCTCAAAAAGGACGGCTTTGAGATAACCTATGTCAAGCCTACTCCCGAGGGCATCATCACCCCCGAGGCGGTAAAGGACGCCATCCGTGAGGATACTATCCTTGTATGCGTGATGTATGCTAACAATGAGATAGGAACTATCAACCCCATAAAGGAGATCGCCGACATCACCCGCGAAAAGAAGATAACCTTCTTTACCGACGGTGTTCAGGCGGTGGGACATATTCCGGTCAATGTAAAGGAGCTGGGCGTTGATATGCTCTCTCTTTCCGGCCACAAGTTCAATGCACCCAAGGGTGTGGGAGCTCTTTATATCAGAAGAGGCTTAAGAGTTGATCCTTTTATGGACGGCGGCGGACAGGAGAGAAACAAGCGCGGCGGTACCGAAAACCTTCCTTATATTATAGGTATGGCAAAGGCGCTTGAAATGGCGGCAGACAGATTTGCCGAAAATGACAGACTCACCGCTCTTCGCAACAGACTTGCCGAGGGACTTAGTAAGATCCCTTACTCCAGAGTCAACGGAACACTTGACAGCCGACTTCCCGGTAACATAAATGTAGCCTTTGAATTTGTCGAGGGCGAGAGCCTGCTTCTGCTTCTGGATGCCAACGGAATCTGCGCATCCACAGGCTCGGCTTGCTCCTCCACCTCTCTTGAGCCCTCCCATGTGCTCCTCTCTATCGGTGTTCCGGTGGAGATAGCTCACGGCTCACTGAGATTTTCACTTTCACATAACAATACCGACGAAGATGTAGACTATATCCTTGAGGTCGTACCCAAGGTGGTCGATAGACTTCGTATGATGAGCCCGCTTTACGATGCGGCAGAAAGGAAATAATATGTACAGCGAAAAGGTAATGGACCATTTTGCCAATCCCAGAAATGTTGGCGAATTAGAAAATGCAGATGCTATCGGCGAGGTAGGTAATGCTACCTGCGGCGATATTATGAGAATTTATCTCAAAATAGACAACAATATCATTACAGATGTATCCTTCAAGACCTTCGGCTGCGGTGCGGCAATAGCCACATCCTCTATGGCAACCGAGCTTATCAAGGGCAAGAGCATTGAGGAAGCTCTTGAGCTTACAAACAAGGCTGTGGTTGAGGCACTTGACGGACTTCCTCCCCAGAAGATCCACTGCAGCGTGCTTGCAGAGGAGGCTGTGAAGAAGGCAATTGCAAACTACTATGACAAGATGGGCATCGAGCACGATATTATGAAGGGCTGCGACGGATGCTGCGACCATTGTCATCACCATCATAACGAGGACTAATTATGCGTATACTGCTTGGGATGAGCGGAGGCGTTGACAGCACATATGCCGGCGCTCTGCTTTCACAGGAGGGTTACGAGGTAGAAGCAGCGGTGCTGGTAATGTCGGAGCATACCGACACCGGCGCCGCTTTGCGTTCCTGTGAGGAGCTGGGCGTAAAGCTCCATATAATAGATGCAAAGCCTGCCTTTGAAAAATATGTCGTAGACGATTTTGTAGAACAGTATTCAAGGGCAAGGACACCCAACCCCTGTGTAATGTGTAACAGATATGTCAAGATCAAGCTGCTTTGCGACTATGCAAGGGCAAACGGCTTTGATAAGGTAGCCACCGGTCATTACTGTAATATATATAAGGAAGAAAACCGTTACTGTGTGTCTATGGCGGCAGATAAGCGCAAGGATCAGACCTATATGCTCTGGCAGCTGACACAGGAGGAGCTTTCTATGCTGTATACCCCTCTTTGCTTTAAAACCAAGGAGGATGCATACACACTTGCAAGGGAAAAGGGCTATTCCTCTGCCGATTCAAAGGAAAGCCAGGAGATCTGCTTTATTCCGGATAACGATTATGCCTCCTTTATAGAAAAGCGCGTCGGCAGATTTCCGGAAGGTAACTTTGTTGATTCTGACGGCAATGTGGTAGGCAGACATAAGGGTCTTATCCATTACACTATAGGTCAGCGCAAGGGGCTGGGACTGGCTTTAAAGGTTCCCGTATTCGTAACAGAGATAGATCCAAAGACAAATACGGTAAAGGTAGAGCCGTCAGGGAAGGAATATAAAGAGAGCTTTACGGCAGATTCTCTTAATTTTCAGCTGGAAACAGAGCCAAAAGAGGGCGAGATCAGACAAAAAGAGCTATTTGTCAAGATAAGATATGCTGCAAAGCCTGCAAGGGCAATTGTCAGATATAGTAATAAATTGGCAGATGTTTCCTTTGCCGAACCCCAGCGGGCGGTGACTCCGGGGCAGAGTGCTGTGTTTTATGACGGAGAGCGCGTAGCTTTTGGCGGATTTATATGTTAATTATCAACAAAACGACAAAAATATAAAAAAAGTGCTTGACATTTGAGTGTCTAGCGGCTATAATATAAAAGCTGCGCCAAACAAGGCAAGGCAAACAACAGATAAAAAACCTCAAAAAAACTTAAAAAAGTTTTGAAAAAGGGGTTGACAAATGAAATCTGTTGTAGTATAATAGTCAAGCTGTCCGCGAGACAGCAGCGATCCTTGAAAATTGAACAACAAAGATGAGTACAAGCACGATGTATAAAATACTGAAGTGTGTAGGAAAATCTCGTCAAGCAAAATCCTTTAAGGAAACACAAATAAAAGAGCAAACAA
>JAFYLH010000037.1 GCA_017537175.1 Clostridia bacterium
AAGTCGTTGAAGATACTGTATATTACTTTAATTACATAAGACCAGTTCGTAAACTAAAAAGAAAACCACCTGTTCGTTACAGGATCGAACAGGTAGCTTGAATTATTCTTTTTTTGTGTCTACAAAGTATTGACTACTTCAGATTTTCCGCTCTTTTTTAATATATAGGAAATTGCTCCGTTCCGTGCGATTTGAAAAACAAAACTAACGAGCGTTTTTGGGTGGGGCAACTTGCCCCTTTTTTAGTGAAATCGCTTCGCGGTGAAATCCCTTTAAGGTGAAATCGCCTTCGGCGGTGAAATCCCGTTTTGCGGGGTTAAGGAAAAAACAGTTGACACCGTCAACTGTTTTATTTATAATGGTAATATAAGCATATAAAAGGAGATAAAACAATGAAAAGGCTTTTATCTGTAATTCTTATTATTATGATGCTCATACCCATGACCGTAATTGTTAATGCGGCAAATGTTGCTACAGGTACCTGCGGCAGCGGTATGACCTGGACCCTTGACGATATGGGTACACTCAGTATCCACGGCAGCGGTATCATCGACAACTACGGTCTTTGGAACGAGGCTCCCTGGTATGATTACCGACTTAATATCAAGCAGGTAATCATATACGATGCTCTTGTAATAGGTACTAATGCCTTCCGTGACTGTACCAATATGGCAAAGGCAACCGTTGTGGGCAGCAATCTTGCCATCATAGGCAACGAAGCCTTCTGGGGCTGCAGCTCACTTAGTCAGATACATTTTGGCAATACCGTACAGTATGTAGGTTCAAGCGTGCTCAGCGGCACCGCATTTTATAATAATACTGCCAACTGGACAGACGGTATGCTCTATGTTAACAACATTCTCTTTGAGGTTGATTACTATAAATCCGGGGTTCTCAATGTGAGAGAAGGAACACAGGTAATTGCAGACCACGCAGGTGATATCTATAATAGTCAGCTTACCTCTATAACCATTCCTTCAAGTGTTAAAAATATAGGCGACTACGCCTTTGACGGTTGCAAAAATGTGACCTCTGTAAATATCGCAGAGGGCGTACAGACCATAGGTTTGTATGCTTTTGCGGATGCGGCAATTGAAA
Organism: Clostridia bacterium; assembly: GCA_017537175.1. Lineage (GTDB taxonomy): Bacteria > Bacillota > Clostridia > Oscillospirales > CAG-272 > RGIG7300. Next base: position 1,099 of record JAFYLH010000037.1, read on the forward strand.
GCATCACTATCCCCAACAGCGTTACCACTATCGAGAGCTGGGCGTTTTCCGATACGCCCAACCTTACCGATATCAACATTGGTTCAGGCGTTACCTCTCTTGGCGGCGCGGCTTTTAACGGCAGTGCCTATTACGATGACAGCTCCAACTGGGAGGGCGGTATCCTCTATTGCGGAGATTATCTTTTAGAAGAGAGAACAGGCTGGGGTTACAATAACTTTGCTATCAGGGACGGAATCAGAGTTCTTGCCGACGACAGCTTTGTTAATTCCTCCGCACTTTCGACCGTACTGATTCCCGATACCGTTGCCGTATTCGGTAACCGTTCCTTTGAGAATGTGCCTAATCTTGTTATCAGATGCTATGAGGGCAGTGCTGCAAAGTCCTATGCAATAATGCGTTCTATCCCTTATGAAATACTGTGTAAGCATCAGTTCGGCGCTTATGTTTATAACAACGATGCAACCTGCTACTATAACGGTACGCAGACCTCCACCTGCGCTCTCTGCGGTGAGCAGAAAACTGTTGAGATCGAGAACAGTAAGCTCGGTCACAACTATGGTGAATGGTGGGTAGAAAAGATGGCTACCTATACCGAGGAGGGTCTTATGCTCCGCCGTTGTGACAGATGCGCAGGCTGTGAGGAGCAGGTCATCCCTATGCTCGAAGCCCCCAAGGACCCTTATCTCAGCTCCTACGGTGTTCAGCTTACAGTTCACGATCTCTATGATATCAAGGACTATTTCATCGCAGAGGGCGACTATGACACCTACCGCGAAGTAAAGAACAATATGGTGGTTTCCATCGGTGCGGCAAAATTAGGCACCAAGACCGAATATACCTATACTCTCCCTCACCACGGTATGCATACCGTATATATCAGATATAATGACGGCAGCTACAAGATCCTTAAGACCGAGATCACGGGTGCAGAGCCCGAGTTCGCAATTAACGGACTTCAGCTCACAGTATCTAATCTTGACGATGTTAAGGTCATCCGTACCGCGTACGGTGAATATAATTCTATCTCTGCTATGAAAAAGGCATCCACACACCGTGCATTTACCGCAAAGAATGATGTCAAGGGTAAGGACAGCTACAGGATCCAGTACAGAGATAACGGTGCTGTAACAGTTGCGGTTTGCTACAATGACGGCTACACCGAGTTCTTTAGCTACAATGTAGAAAAGAAAACTCCCAACATGGAGCAGAACGGTCCTACAGTTGTCTTCGGTAATCTTGACGGACTTTATAACATCAGATATGCCAAGGGTGAATATACAACTTCATCTGAAATCAAGAAGGCTCCCGGTGCTGTAGCACTCAAGCCTTCAAGTATAGACGAAAACGGCAATATCACCGTAGTTCTCTCTACAGGCACATATACCTTCTGTGTTCAGTTTGACGATGAGAGCTATAACTACTATACCGTTACGGTAGATAAGGTTATTATGGAGGATACAGAGAATCCCGAGGGCTGGGAATAAAAAAGAGCGGATTTTCCGCTCTTTTTTTATGAAATCCGACAAGGTCGGGTGAAATCCACCCGTTGGGTGGGTGAAATCCCGCTTTGCGGGATTAAGGAAAAAATCCGCTTGAGGCGGATTATATTTTTATGTCAAAATATGTTGAAAAAAACAACACTCTGTGATACAATTATTGTATCTATATCAATTTAAAGAAGGATAAAGACATGGCTCTATTTAAGTGTAAAATGTGCGGCGGCGACCTTGAGGTTACAGAGGGCGCAGGTATAGCAATATGCGGCTATTGCGGCACAAAGCAGACCCTGCCCGGAACTGCGGACGAAAATATGCAGAACATTTTCAACCGCGCCAATACTCTGCGTATAAAGAGCGAATTTGACAAGGCAGAAAAGCTTTATGAAAGGATAATTCAGTCCGACTCAGCTCAGGCAGAGGCATACTGGGGACTTATATTATGTAAGTACGGTATCGAGTATGTAGACGACCCTGCTACCTTTAAAAAGATCCCCACCTGCCACAGAGCCTCCTATGATTCTATCATAGCCGATGATGACTATAAGTCTGCAATCAAAAATGCAGACTCTGCTCAGCGCACCATATATGAGGAACAGGCAAAGGAGATAGACCGTATACAAAAGGAGATCCTTGCATTAGCACAAAAGGAAGAACGCTACGATGTGTTCATCTGCTACAAGGAGACCGACTCCGAGGGCAGACGCACACAGGACAGCGTTATAGCCAACGATATATACCATCAGCTTACAGCCGAGGGCTTTAAGGTGTTCTATGCGGCTATAACCCTTGAGGGTAAGTTAGGTTCAGCCTATGAGCCTGTTATCTTTGCGGCGCTTCACTCTGCCAAGGTGATGCTCTCTATCGGTACAAGGCCGGAGTATTTCAATGCCGTATGGGTCAAGAACGAGTGGTCAAGATTTTTAAAGATAATTAAAAACGACCGCACCAAGCTTCTTATCCCCTGCTACCGCGATATGGATGCCTACGAGCTGCCCGAGGAGTTTGCACATCTTCAGGCACAAGATATGTCCAAAATAGGCTTTATTAACGATATAGTCCGCGGTATCAAAAAGGTCATTTCAAAAGACGAGCCTAAGCCGGCTGTCATCAAGGAGACTGTTGTTACCGCCGACAGCACGCAGGGCAATGTTACAGCTCTGCTCAAGCGCGGATATATGGCACTTGAGGACGGAGAATGGAATAAGGCTGACGATTTCTTTGAGCAGACCCTTAATCAAAACGCAGAGCTTGCCGAGGCTTATTTAGGTAAGCTTATGGCAGAGCTTAAGATAAGAAAAAAGGATTCACTCAAGGATATGGCAGAGCCCTTTAATAATAGCAACAACTATCAAAAGGCGATCCGCTTTGCCGACACTGCGCTTAAGACAGAGCTTGAGGGATATATAGAGCATATCAACACCCGTAACGAAAATGCCCGTATGGAGGGTATATATACCCGCGCCAAAAAGGAAATGTCCAAGTCGTATACCGAAAAAGCTCTGAAAAATGTTGCCTCATATTTCAATTCCATTAGCAGCTATAAGGATTCAGCCGAGCTTGCAAAGCAATGCCTTGAAAAAGCAGAGGAATCAAGGAAGGACGAGATCATATACCAGGCAAAATCAAAAATGTCCGCATATACTATCTCCGAATGTAAGGCAGCGCTCTCGCTTTTAGAGTCTGTACCGGGCTGGAAAAATGCCGACACTATGACCGAAGAATGCAAAAAAATTATAGCTAAGATCCAAGAGGTAAAAGAAAAGGAAGCAAAGAGAAGGGAACAGATAGCAAAAAGAAATAAAAGATTAGCGGGATTAGGTATTGCCACAGGTGTTGCAATCGGCGTAATTATAGCCGTCATAGTTATTGTTGTCTCAGTTTGGAATAGTTTTATTATACCTATCGTCAAATATAACAAAGCCGTCGGATTAATGAAAGACGGAGAATATACTCAAGCGATCTCTGCATTTGAAGCAATGAACGGATACAAAGACAGTACAGAAAAGATCGGTGAGTGTAAGACTGCTATTATAGATGAAAAATATAATGCTGCGATAGAGCTGATAGATTCCGGAAATATAATTGAAGCATACGATGCATTGATTGCGCTTGACGGATATAAAGACAGTGCCCAAAAAGCGAGCTCTATTTATGACGAGTATAAGACCGAGAAGCTGAAAAATGTAAAGGTCGGTGATTATGTATTCTTTGGTGCATACGAGCAGGACAACAACACATTCAACGGTAAGGAAGTTGTAGAGTGGCTTGTGCTTGATGTAAAAGACGGAAAAGCACTTGTAATAAGTAAATATGCTCTGAACAGTAAGCCATATATATCGAGTTATAATTTTATAGTTGCTTGGGAAAGCTGTTCTCTGCGCGAATGGTTGAATGATGATTTTATCAATGCTGCGTTTTCCGCTGTTGAAAGAGCAATGATACCGACGGTAACGGTATCGGCAGATAAGAATCCTTCTTATGACACAGATCCCGGCAATGAAACGCAGGACAAGGTGTTCCTGCTCAGTATAACAGAAGCAAATAAGTATTTCAGCTCAGATAGTGCAAGAGAATGTGAGCCTACCGATTATGCAGTTGCCAATGGTGCGTATGTTAGTGACTACAATGGTAACTGTAGTTGGTGGCTGCGGACGCCCGGGATTGTTCAGTTCAATGTTGCCTATATTTACACCAACGGTGATGTCCATGGTAGTGGTTACGATAGTGACAACGATTACTATGCTGTTCGCCCTGCTATGTGGATAGAAATACCCGAATAATCATATAATTAAATTAAACGAAAAAGCATCCTACGGGATGCTTTTTCTACCTTCACCTACAACCGTTAAACTTTCCCTTGACAACACAAACCAATCGTAATATAATAATTACATATTTTTTGAAAAGAGTGATGATATGAAGATAAGAATAGCAATTGCAGGATACGGTAACCTCGGCCGCGGAGTTGAAGCGGCAGTTACACTTGCAGAGGATATGGAGCTTGTAGCTCTCTTTACCCGCCGTGATCCCAAGACCATTAAGACCCGTACAGGTGTGCCCGTATACCATATGGACGAGGCAGAGGCCCACAAGGACGAGATAGACGTGCTTGTACTTTGCGGAGGATCTGCAAATGACCTTCCCACCCAGACACCCGCTATGGCAAAATATTTTAATGTTATAGACAGCTTTGACACCCACGCACGCATTCCCGAGCATTTTGCAAATGTTGATGCGGTATGCCGTGAAAACGGTACAGTCGGTATTATCTCTGTAGGCTGGGATCCCGGTATGTTCTCACTTAACCGCCTTATGGGTCAGGCTATACTGCCCACAGGCCACGACTATACCTTCTGGGGCAAGGGTGTAAGCCAGGGACATTCCGATGCTATCCGCCGTATCGACGGTGTTGTTGACGCGCGTCAGTATACCATTCCCGTAGAGGAGGCTCTTACTGCAGTCCGCAATGGTGAGAACCCCACTCTTACCACCCGTCAGAAGCACACCCGTGAGTGCTTTGTAGTAGCTGAGGAGGGCGCAGACAAGGCAGCTATTGAAAAGGCTATTGTAACTATGCCCAATTACTTTGCAGACTACGATACCACCGTTCATTTCATTTCTAAGGAAGAGCTTGACCGCGACCACGCGGGCATCCCCCACGGCGGCAGAGTTTTCCGTACAGGTGTAACAGGCCTTGAGGGTCAGAACAAGCATGTTATCGAATACAGCTTAAAGCTTGACTCTAACCCCGAGTTCACCTCAAGCGTTCTTACCGCATATGCAAGAGCCGCATACCGTATGGCAAATAAGGGCGAGAGTGGCTGCAAGACAGTCTTTGACGTTGCGCCCGCACTTATCCATCCCGCAGACTCTGCAGAGCTGCGCAAAAATTTACTATGATAAGACAGGCATACGCCTGTCTTTTTGTATAAAACAAAAAAATTAAAAAACACTAATAAAAAATTATTGAAAAATTAAAAAGCATATGATATAATTTTTCTGTTAAAAAAGGTTTATCATACGCCAAGGAGGATTGAATATGGATACAAACGTTAGACCCGAATCAATGCAGAGAATCACAACCAAGGAATTAGCAGACGCTTTTATAGCAGAGCAACTTGAAGCAGTACGCGCACAGGTAGGCGACAAGAAGGTACTTCTTGCACTTTCCGGCGGTGTTGACTCCTCTGTTGTAGCAGCACTTCTTATCAAGGCAATAGGCAAGCAGCTTGTTTGCGTACACGTTAACCACGGCCTTATGCGTAAGAATGAGTCTGAGGACGTAGTAAGAATCTTTGGCGAGCAGCTTGATGCTAACCTTATCTACGTAGACGCTACAGATCGCTTCCTCGATCTTCTTGCAGGCGTTGCAGAGCCCGAGAAGAAGCGTAAGATCATAGGCGCTGAGTTTATCAACGTATTTGCTGACGAGGCAAGAAAGTTAAGCAACGAGGGTGTTGAATTCCTCGCACAGGGTACAATTTATCCCGATATCCTCGAGTCCATCAAGGCAGCAGAGGGCAAGCAGGCAGTTAAGTCCCACCACAACGTTGGCGGACTTCCCGAGGACCTTAACTTCGCTCTGGTTGAACCCGTTAAGCTTCTCTTCAAGGACGAGGTAAGAGTAGTTGGTGAGGCTCTCGGCCTTCCCCATGCTATGGTATACCGTCAGCCCTTCCCCGGCCCAGGGCTTGGTGTAAGATGTCTGGGTGCTATCACCCGTGACAGACTTAATGCGCTCCGTGAGGCTGATGCAATTCTCCGTGAGGAGTTTGACAAAAACGGCCTTGCAGAGAAGGTATGGCAGTACTTCATCGCAGTTCCCGATATCAAGTCTGTAGGTGTTCGTAACGAGAGCCGTTACGAGGGCTGGCCTGCCATCATCCGTGCCGTAAACACAGTTGACGCTATGACCGCAACCATCGAGGAGATCCCCTATGCTATCCTCCACCATATCACCGACCGTATCACCCACGAGGTAGAGGGCATCAACCGTGTGCTCCTCGACCTTACTCCCAAGCCTATTGGAACAATAGAGTGGGAATAATACCGAATGGCTTACTAGTGCCCGAAAACCCTTTGAAACAAAGGGCTTTCGGGCATTTTATGTTTTAGTGAAAATGCCTTTGCAACACTTTTGCAACACGCAGTGTGAATTTTATAAAAAGGAATGGTTACAAGTGGCTATCAAGTTTAGATAAAATTTTTTTGAATAGCCGCACATTTTACTGTCATAATCCGTTAAACATTATGAAGGGAGGTTTCGCTTAAAATGGATATTGAAGAACAATATGACAAAATATACCGCTATTGCTATTTCAAGATGTATGATGATCAAATAGCACAGGATATTACACAAGAAACCTTTCTTCGTTTTTACAAGCAAGGATTAAATCTTGGCAGTGACAAAGCGCTGCCGTACTTATACACAATTGCAAAGAATCTGTGTATAGACCACTTTAGAAAGCGGACGGT
>JAFYLH010000038.1 GCA_017537175.1 Clostridia bacterium
GTAGCCTGTGAGCATAGAAAGGTCGTGGATGTGGATGTCTGCGTTACGGTGAGCGTTAGCGATCTCATCGTCGTAGATCTCAGACAGCCAGTAGTTAGCGGTGATAGCACCGGAGTTAGAAAGGATAAGACCGCCGACAGAGTATGTAACTGTGGAGTTTTCCTTAACACGCCAGTCGGTAACCTTAACATAGCTGTCAACCAGATCCTTGTAGTCAAGGATGGTGGACTTCATGTTTCTGATCTTTTCACGCTGCTTACGGTAGAGGATGTATGCCTTGGCAACATCGCCATAGCCTGCCTGAACCAGAACAGACTCAACAGAGTCCTGGATGTCCTCAACTGCGATTGTGCCGTTGTGGATCTTGGGCTCAAAGTCGCTGGTTACTCGAAGAGCGAGAAAGTCGATGATGTCGGGATGATACTGCTTGTTGGTAGCTTCAAAAGCCTTGGTAATAGCATCTGCAATCTTACTGAGGTTAAAATCTGTAAGCTTGCCGTCACGTTTAATAACCTGATACATTTCTTTTCTCCTTTTCAATAGTATGATGTATTTTTATTTTTTCTTAAACATAAAAACGCACTCTCTTGCGAGGGTGCGTTTATTATAACACAAGATATTGGGGTTGTCAAGGGCAAAACACAAGATATTGTGTTAAAAGAATTTTAATAACCACAAGATATTGTTAAATGCCGCGAATCTTCACATTCGGCACAAAGCCTTGTGCCACAAGGGCAAACTCCTCTAACACCTCTTTTTCATAGCCCTTCATGCCGTCGGAAATCAGGTCTCCCGAGTCGATAAAATTCTGCAAAAAGTAGTTTTTTGTGCCGCATATCCACTCTCCGATATCATAAAAATCGGCTTTTTCGTGGAGGGGGGACACAACTGTAGTACGGAATTCATAGGGAATATGATCCTCTAAAAGGTAGCGCACACTTTCCTCGATCTTACCTAAAAGATCCTTTGTTACCCCTGCGGTAGACAGATATTTTTGTCTTGAATTTTTGATATCCATAGCCACATAGTCTATAAGTCCCTTTTCCACAAGGGATTTCAGAACCTCGGGATCAGTTCCGTTGGTATCCAGCTTTACCGCATAGCCAAGCTCTTTTATTTTTGATATAAATTCCTCAAGATCGGGTTGCAGAGTAGGTTCACCGCCTGTCACACAGACGCCGTCTAATAATCCCTGTCTTTTTTTGAGGAAAGCGAAGAACTCTTTCTCGCTTAATTCTCCCACACCGCCTCTGACCAGAGAAGCGTTGTGGCAGAAGGGACAGCGAAAGTTGCATCCCACCGTAAATACGGTACACGCGGTCTTGCCGGGAAAATCCAAGAGTGTCAGCTTTTGTAAACCGCCAAGTTTCATATGGTACCCTTTTCCTTGAGAATATCCTCAACGATCTTCGCGCACATACCGACGTACTCGGCACAGGGACGCTTTTTGTAGAAGGAGTCTGAACGGGGAGTGGGGTCTCCGCCGTGGGCAGGATCGCCTAAGATCTCACGGCAGATGATAGAGCCGTTCTCTGCCTTGAACTTGTCGGCAGCGGCACGGATAAGCTCATAGTGAGCCTTCTTTGCTTCATAGTCCTTGGGGTCGTCATAGCCGTAGAGCACACCTAATACCATACACATACCGCTTACCGCTCCGCACACCTCACGCATACGGGCAATGCCTCCGCCAAAGGAGGAGGAAAGGGTAAGTGCAGCCTTTGTGTCAAGACCTGTAACATCACTGAACGCCAACAGCACAGCCTGTGCGCAGTTGTAGCCTTCCTTAAATAAATTTATAGCTTTTTCTTCGTATTTTGACATAATAATTCTCCTTGAATGTTGTATATATATTTTATATCTTTTTAAGGAAAAAAGCAATATCTCGGTTGATTTTTATTCCGGAATATTGTAATATAGTATTATTAATATATTAGAACAGCAAGGAGTTTTTATTATGGACGAAAACAAGACTATAAAGGGTGGAATATCTGTTGAAACAGAGCATTTATTTCCTATTATAAAAAAGTGGCTTTATTCCGAGAAGGAGATCTTTTTAAGAGAGATAGTTTCCAATGCCTGTGACGCTGTGACAAAGCTTAAGAGACTTACCTCTCTCGGCGAGGTTCACGGCATTGAGGATGATTATAAGATCACCGTTACCGCAGACAAGGAGGCGGGAACCCTTACCGTATCCGATAACGGTATCGGTATGACAGAGGAAGAGGTACAAAAGTACATCTGCCAGATAGCTCTTTCAGGTGCTATGGACTTTATCCAGAAGTACGAGGAGGATAACTCTAGCGGTATTATCGGACATTTCGGTCTCGGATTCTACTCTGCATTTATGGTATCCGATGAGGTTGAGGTCATCACCAAGTCCTATACCGATGCCCCTGCTGTCAAGTGGGTAGGCAATGAGTCGGGTGAGTATGAGATCACCACAGGCTATGAAAAGGTAGGCCGCGGTACCGATATCATTATGCATATAAACGAGGATGAGACCGAGTTCCTCGGCAGAGCCAAGCTCACCGAGATACTTGACAAGTACTGCTCCTTTATGCCTACCGAGATATATCTCAACTGCGATGATGACAGCGAGGATAAAGAGGACAAGCCTGTAAACGATACAACACCCCTCTGGCAGAAGAACTCTGCCGACTGTACCGAGATGGACTACGAGGATTTCTACAAAAAGGTATTCCACGAGTACCGTGATCCTCTTTTCCATATTCATATCAATGCAGACTACCCCCTTAACTTCAAGGGAATTCTCTACTTCCCCAAGCTTAACGAGAACTATGACAACATTGAGGGTCAGGTAAAGTTATATTACAATCAGGTGTTTGTTTCCGACAACATAAAGGAAGTTTTGCCCGACTATCTGCTTATGCTCAAGGGCGTTATCGACTGCCCCGAGCTACCCCTTAATGTTTCAAGAAGCTATATGCAGAACTCTCAGTATGTCAAGCGTATGGCTACTCATATTTCAAAGAAGGTTGCCGACAAGGTAAACTCACTCTTTACCACCGAGCGTGAGCGCTATGAAAAGATGTGGGCTGATATGAAGCTCTTCTGCGAGTTTGCCTGCATGCGTGACCAGAAGTTCTTTGACAAGGTGAAGAACGCTATGCTCCTTGAGCTTACCGACGGCAGTCATGTTACAGTTGACGAATATCTTGAAGAAGCAAAGGAAAAGCACGAGAACATAGTTTACTACGCAAACGATCCCGTGGCATCCGCCTTCTATATCAAGATGTATACTGATGCGGGTATGAAGGTAGCAATCCTTGACCGACATATAGATACCCAGTATATCACCCTTGTGGAGAACGATAAGAATATTAAGTTCAAGCGCGTTGACTCTGATATAGATGATAGCTTTAAGGGTGACGGCGAGGTTATGGAGGACCAGGAGCTTGTCGACCTCTTTAAAAAGTTCGGCGGCGATACACTTACCGTTAAGTTTGAAAACCTTAAGGATACATCGGTTCCTGCGGTTATGAACATAAACGAGGAATCCAGACGTCTGCGTGATGTTATGCAGATGTACGGCGGAGCTATGCCCAATATCCCCGATGAATTTACACTTTTACTTAACCCTCAAAGTAAGATAATCAAGCATCTCCACGACACCAAGGACGAGGAGAGTGCAAAGTATGTTTATACCCTTGCAAAGGCAAGTCAGAGACAGCTGTCGGCGGATGAAATGAACGATTTTATTGCCGCAAGCTATGCTCTGCTTGAAAAGAATCTTTGATGGAGCTTGAAAAAATTTTAGAGATCACAAGGGCTAATCTCAGAAGGCTTGACGCAAAAAAATATTCGGCAGACCAAAGGCGCTTTGGTCATATCCGTGAGTCCGGCTTAGCTTTGGCAGAGGTCTTTCCAAAGGCGGATGATGAGTTTGAGGATTTCAGACATATCTGCGGCGATATTATGGATGACCTTGAGCTGTCGGCAGAGGACAGAGTTATATTCTGCCGAGGAATAGCCGAAAGGGCGGGGGATATAAGAGAGCATATTCCTCTTATACCCGCCAAACGCAGATGCAGGCTGAGCTATGTCAAAAACCCCTTAAGCGATCTTGCATATGACAGCTTTTCTATGTTTTTTGATAGGGCTGCGGTATCCTATGCCGAGGATTTTGTCTCTGCCTGTGAGGATGTATACCACTCTCAAAGCGACTATGCGGTTCTGCCCGTATACTCCGAAAAAAGCGGAAGATTAAAGAGCTTTTGTGACCTTGCGGATAAATATGAGCTTAAGAAGATACTAACCTGCCGTGTTTATTCAAACACAGAGGATGCAGAGACAGAGTTTGCTCTTTTTTCAAAAAATTGCGAAAGGGTTTCGGGCAACAGAAGAAGGGAAGTCTTTTTTGAGCTGACCCTGCCCAATGCCGATATTATTGCTCTTATGGAATATGTAAGAAAGGCAGAGTGTGATATCGCTTGGATAAATACCACCGACGAAAAAGCGGATATTTGTCTTGAGATCCCTGAAAACGACATTACGGCACTTTATATCTATCTTATGCTTTGCTTACCCGATCATGAGATCAAGGGAATATACTGAAAAGCAAGCAGGCGGCGTATGCCCCTGCTTGTTTTTAAATGCAAAATGCAAAATGCAAAATTACGGAGGATTTTTGTCCGAAAGGACAAAAATCTTCTTTTGTTTTTTAATTGTATAAATTCCAAAGTCTTACTTGACAAATGCGGACTATTGTGATAGTATGGACTATAGGAATAGTCTGGAGGCGATGATATGAAAAATCTGTTTGACAGCGAATTAAAGGTCATGGAGCTTATATGGGCAAAGGAGCCTGTGTCCGCAAAGGATATAAGCATTATGGCTACAGAGAGTATAGGATGGAACAAGAATACCACCTATACGGTAATAAAAAAGTTAGAGGCAAAAGGCTTTATAAAAAGAGAAGAGCCGGGATTTGTCTGCACCTCGGTGTATAAAAAAGACGATATACAGTTAAGTGAGGCAAATTCTCTTATAGACAAGCTTTTCGGCGGTTCAAAAAAAGCCCTGTTTTCGGCTCTTATCGGTGATGAGAAGCTCACAGCCGAGGAGATAGCAGAGCTTAAGGCTCTTATAGATAAAAAATCATAATTATGGGTGGTATATTTTATTGGGTGCTTAATATGTCCCTTTCTGCCGCTCTTGTCAGCGGGGTGATACTGCTGCTACGGTGTATAAAGAGGATCCCGAGAAGAGTAATATCTGTCCTGTGGCTGTTGCCTCTGATAAGACTTCTTATACCTGTAGGTCTTTCGGGCAAATACAGTCTTATGTCTTTTATTTCAAGCTTTACCACAAGGACTGTGACGGTATACGAAAAGAACCCGGTTACATTAACAATGACAAACTGTATAATGGCGGCGGATGAATACTTCCCCATTACATACAAGGTCAATATTATAGAGGATGTAATGAATGTGGGATTTTTTGTCTGGGTTACGGTGGCACTCGCCCTTATAATTGCAATGGCAATAGTTTATTTCGCCACAAAAAAGGAGCTTTGCGATGCCGTGGGTATAAGGGATAATATCTATTATTCGGGAAAGGTCAATACTCCCGCAGTTTACGGCATCATAAAGCCAAAGATAATATTCCCAACAGATCAAACCGATAAATATGTTCTTCTGCACGAGCAAGCCCATATAAAAAGACTTGATAATCTGTGGCGGATGATTGCAATTGTTACCGCCTGTATTCATTGGTTCAATCCACTTGTGTGGCTGTTTTTAAAGCTGTACATAAGCGATAGCGAGCTTGCCTGTGATGAATCGGTCATAGCAAGGCTGCAGAAAACCGAGCATAAGGAGTATGCACTCACACTTCTGCGGTATACAGAGGTGAAGACGGTATATGCCTCGCCCTTTGGAGGTGCGGGGGTAAGGACCCGTATTGAGCGGATATTATCATATAAAAAGCTGTCGGTGCTTTCGGTGATTTCTTTTACTTTACTTATTCTTTTTACCGCATATTTTTTACTTACAAATTCTATGGGAGGATAGTATGAAAAAGCTTTACGGATATTGGCTTACCGCCTTGCTTGGAACGATGCTGGTTTCAGCTTACCCCATATATATGGGTGTTAAGGTAATAGATCTTATGTGTACAGTGGGAAATGTTCCAAAAGAAAATTTCCCTAAATACATAATTCCCTATACACCTATCGTTATTGCACTTTTGTTTGCGGTGGCATTTATGCCCCTTATCATCAAGCTAACAAAGAAATTTGCGGTACTCTGCGCAAGTATATGCTCACTTGGAGTTTTTCTTGCATCAGAGCTGCTTTTTGAAAGCAAGGTCATAGTAGCCGACAAGGTGATGACAACCCTTGAAAGCTGGCAGATGGTTATGTGTTATGTTTCTCCTGATATGTACGAGACCAGAACCTGGACCGCAATAGATGTGCTGATGGGAGAATACAGTCCTTGGTTCAAGCTGCATTTTTATATGATATCGGCTGTCATAATAATTGCCGTGATAAATGTTATCTACGGCTTTGCAACGGCCGATAAGAGTAAATATAAAGCTCTTATACTTCAGGCGGCAGCTGCGGTTGATCTTATAGGACTCTCAATTTTAGCCTGCTTTACCGCCTTTTTCCGTGACGGTGAGCTGACGGTTTCTCCTATGTCCGCCATCCTTATGGCAATGTATTTCATAAGTCTGGGAGCAACAGCGGGACTCTTTGCCGCAAGCTTCCTTACAAAAAAGAAAAAAGCACTTTCGGTGCTTGTTCCTTCGCTTACCGCTTCAGCCGTTACTCTTCTTATGTATATAGGGGAGATGTGTCTCTTAAGCGGAAATCTCTATATATTAGGTAAAGGATTTTTCTTTGAGCCGATACCGTATGTAGTACTCTCAATCGCAGATATACTTATAATCATTTTAAGCGGTTTGTTGACAGCTTTAGCTTGTAAAATAATAAACAAAAAGTAGATTTTTGACTTCGGTCAAAAATCCTCCATAATTCCGCATTCCGCACTGCGACAGTTTGCGTTCCGCAAACTCCTTGCATAATTCCACCAACCGTATCAAAGATACGGGGTGTCATGGATCCGCATTCCGCATTTATAAAAAGTCGTCTCAACGAGACGACTTTTTCTTTGGGTTATGCAGTACCGAACAAAAATACGCTGTGATCGGAACTGTCAGTATTACCGCAAAGGAGCCTGTTAAGGCCTGCAGTATTTCAAGTGCAAGAAAGTCAGAGGATAAAAAGCGATGCAGGGCTGTTCCGTTTGCAAGCATAATTATAATGGATGCTACAGATCCGCCGGTAAAGGCAAGCACAAGGGTCTGACACATTGTGCCTATCATATCGCTGCCGATATTCATACCGCTTTTGTAGAGAGCTTTCTTTGAAATGTCCGCCTTGTTCTCTGCTATCTCAAAGAGAGCAGAGGCAATAGACATTGCTGTATCCATAACCGCGCCAAGGGACGCAAGAAGAATACTTGAGAAAAGGATCTCTCCGATCTTCAGCTTGGTCGCTCTGGCTATAAGTATCATGGTTTCTGTTTCCTCAAGGTTGTATCCCGAAACAGAAATCAGCTTTGCCACAACTGCATAGAGTATTGCCGATGCCCCCAGACCTATAAGGGTGGAGAATATGGCAGCTCCGGTTTTTGCCGAGAAGCCGTTGAGCAGTAAAAGTGTTACCGAGGCGATAGCCATACAGGTGATAAGGGTGGCAATAATGACAGAGTGTCCGTTGTATACCGCGGGGACAAGTCCTCCGCCTATAATAAGCATAGACACAACAAGAGCTATTGCCGCATACAGACCCTTTATCTTACCCACAAGGCATATTACCGCAATAAATAACACAAAAGCAAGGATGATACCTATACTTCTGTCATAGTTGTACAGGCTGTACCCGGGGGTAATGCCCTCGGGCTCGTCACATTTAACTATGACCCGTGTTCCCACACCTACCTCTATGGAATGTGTGGTGCTGAGTATGTTATCAAAGGTTATCTCCCGCTTGTCCGAGAGTCTGACGGTTATATTCTGTGTTCCTATATTTCTGCCGGGGAGCTCGTCATATGGCTCAATTTCCTGTGAATTAACAGCGATGACCTTTCCTCTGACATAGGAAATAGACTCGTTGTTATACAATTCAAAGTTAATGGAATTGGTCATCCATACGGCAAAAACACCGGCAAGGATAAGGACTATCATAATGACAGGTATAAAGCATTTAAGATTTTTCATCGTATAGGAAATTGCTCCATTCCGTGTGATATGGCAGGACGAACTCCTGTCCTACAGGGCGTAGTTTGGGTGGGGCAACGGGGTTCCCCGAAGCAAGCTTGCCGAGCTTCGGGGGTTCGCGGCGACTTGCCCCTTCATTTGCGAAATTCATCAAAGGCCTTGAACATAACTGCCGCCTGTGCGCGGGTGGCTGTGCCGTTGGGATCAAGATAGCTTACTCCGTTTTTAGAACTACCCGAAATAAGACCTGCATAGACCGCCCACTCTACAGAGGGTCTTGCCCATTCCTGGAGCTTTGCAATATCCGGGAAAGCCGAAAGGTCAGCCTTGCCGTCGGTGGGTATACCCTTGCTTTCGGAATAAACAAAGAAGAATCTTGCAAGCTGGGATCGGGTGATGTTGTTATTGGGACCAAAGAGGGTCTCGGAAATACCGCTGGTATAGCTCTTTTCCACCGCCCAGCAGACCACCTCGTTGTACCAATGAGAGGTCTTTACATCGGTAAAGCCTGCATCGGTGGTTTCATACTGTGTAAGGTCAACACCGTCAAGCTTTGCAAGTATGGTCAGGAACTGAGCGCGGGTAAGCTTGCCGTTAGGAACAAAGGTGGTCTCGGTCATACCTGTAACATAGCCGCGGTTTACACAGTAGCTTACCGCAGGGGCAAACCAATGATTTGGCTTAACATCGGTAAAGGGGAGCTCCTTTATACTTCTTTGTACGGTGAGAGAGGTAAGATCAAAGTATATATCATCAGAGTTCATACCGCTTTGGTATAGCTCTACAGCGATTATATTACCCTCTTCCTTTAAGTTAAGAGAATCAAGGACGGTCTTATCGTCTATCTTAAAGGGCAGATGCTGTGAGGTAATATCAAGGGGAGTATCTCTGTCACAGCCCGAGTAACCCATATTTGCTCCCGCAAGGAAGCAGTTGTACTGCCGCACCATTACACCGTTGATATAGATAGTAACGGCATCGTCAAACCACATATCAAAGATAAGTGCTTCAACACTTCCGGGATCACTCAGATCAAAGGTGGTACGGAAGAAGAAGTTTGGTATGACAGCCCCCTCGTCATCCGTTCCCTCGGGGAACAGAAGATTTATAAGGGTATTGGGAGTGCCTGCGCTATGCTCCTTAAGCTCACCGTCTATAGAGCCAAAGGGACCTTTTGCGGTCTTCCAATTGCTATAATCAAATTCTTCGGTGGTCCAACGGTATTCGTCATAGCCGTCATCAAAGTCAAAGGGACAGCTTCCGTCGTCAAGATAAGACCACTCAGTATTTTCGGAGCTTATAAGCTTTTCCGAATCAAGGGGTATAAATCTGCGTTCAACGGTTGCGGTATTTCCTGCCTTATCTGTGACCTTGTAGGTTACTGTAGAAACAGAATAGGGGTCAATGCTTCCGCTGTGGGTGATACCCGATGTTACATCGCCGTCTACATTGTCGTAGGCTGTGATGCCCGCCATAAGGTCGGGGATATCGTCTGTATAATAATAGGTAGTGTTTGGTACATTCAGGTTGGGTGCGTATTTATCCTCATCAACACTTCTGTGAATGGCAAAGAAGTCCACAAGGTCGCCTATCTCGTTGTTCTGTCCGCAACGGTAGGTATATACCGCCATATAGTCGGGGGTAACATCCACCTTTGTAATGTTAGCGATATTTTCCTGATTTGCGTTTGCCGCAAAGGGAAGAGCCTTGTCTGTTATCTCGTAGAACTTTGAGCCTGAGGAGGAGTTGAGAGTGAAGAAGGGGATATCTCCGTCCTTCGGGTCACGCATACTGCCGTATTCCTGCCCGAAAACAGGCTCATACATATCTGCATCGTCAAGAATTTCAGATGAGTTGATCATATAGGTTCTGGTGTATATATGATCATGTCCCATGAATACCGCATCAACATCCATACGGGAGAATGCCGCAGAATAGATGTCTCTCTTTTCGTTTGTGTCAAGGTAACGGGAGTCTGCTCCCGAGAAGAGAGAATCGTGGAATGTAACCACAGTCCATACGGGATCACCGTGGGCTGCCGTATATTCCTCTATCGCTCTTTCGGTATAGGCAATATGTGCAGCTTCACTTTCATACTGGAAGTTAAGGGTGATTATAAGCATTCCGTCATGCTCTACCCAGTAGTTGCCGCCGTATATGCCGCCCCTTGAGGTGGTGGACTGATCTACATCGGTATATGTAAAATGCTCGCTGTAGTTGGATGCCCAGTCATCGTGATTTCCAAGGATAGTTATAAGAGGCAGGGAACGCAGATACTCCGGATATGCAAAATCATCAAACTGTGATTCATCATCTCCCGCATTTGTCTGGTCGCCTAAGCTCAGGATAAACTCCACATCGTTGCCGAACCAGTTTTTTGCCTTTTCAAGGGAGATGTTCCAGGTCTCACCGTCAACATTTGAGTTTACCTGAGGGTCGCCTACCGCAAGGAATGAAAATACATTGTCCTCGGTATTGCCTACAGAGGTGTAATATATCTCCGACCAGCCGGTAAGATCATTACCCACACGGTAAGCGTAGTCGGTGTCCGACTTGAGATCGGTCATTTTACCTCTGCACACCCCGGGAGACTTACTTGCCTTGGCAGAATATGCATTTGCGGGGAAAACTCCGTCAACAACTTTATCCGCTTCTGTCCACTGGATATATTCAGTGGTGCCGCTTAATTCAGATGACCAGGTGACATGATAATAGCTGTCATCCTTGCCCTTGGTTATTATGGTATCATAACCGTAGAGCTTTGCGGCTTCGGGAGCCTTTGCGTTGTCACCGGGAATGACAGAGCCCTGATTTCTTGCCGCAAATACAGGCACAGAGGTTAGCAAAAGACATATTGCCAATATAAGTGAAAGCTTTTGTATAATATTTTTGTTATTCATTTTTATACCTATTCTATATCAAGATATTTGAGGAGAAGAACACTTGCCTCTGCTCTTGTGGCGTTGTCGCGGGGAGCAAGGCGCTCACCCTTGCCTACCATAAGTCCGGTATCGACTGCCCACATTACAGATTCCTTTGCCCAACTTGATACCTTGTTTGCATCGGGGAAGGATGAAAGGTCGTATTCTGCTGTGGGATTACCCTTCATACGGTGGAGCATAGAAACAAGCTGCTCGCGGGTTACATTATCATTGGGGCGCTGTCCGTCGGATACCTCATTTTCTATAGCCCAGCTCTGGTAACCAAGATACCATTTGCCCTCAGAGGCACCGATATCCTCGCCTGCAATACGGCTCAGTACCGCCCAGGTCATAGCTCTTGTCATAGAGCCGTTAGGGGAGAACTTGTCAGCGGAGGTGCCTACAAAGAGACCGCCCCTGTATGCTCTTGTAACTGCATCATAATACCAATGGTTGGGCTTTGCATCTGTAAAGGGGAATTCTGCGCCGTCTGCACTCATATTCAGGTAGTCAAAATGGAACAGGATGTTGCCCTCCTCCACCGAGTCAAACTGATAGAGCATTACTGCAACGATATTATCCTTTTCCTTAAGATTTAAGGAAGCAATAATCTCGGGGTCGGTGATATCTATCGAGCCTAAAGCTGCAGCCTCTCCGGGGGCATGGTTGCCGTTATAAACATATTCGCCCTCGCTTATCGTAGCAACATTGAAGTTTGCAAGCTTAACTCCGTTGATATAGATCCAGCAGGCATCGTTGTAATAGACCTGTCCGGTAATTCTGGTGATCCTTTCGATATCGGTTACATCAAAGGTTGTTCTGAAGTAATAACAGGGGATATTTGAACCCTCGTCGTCTGAGCCCTCGGGGAAATACTGTTCGATAAATGTGGTGGTGGGGATACCTCCGATATCTCCGGGCCGGCCTGCAACGGCACTGAAGGCGGATTTGCCCTCAAGCCAGGTGCTGTCATCAAACTCGAGAGTTCTCCAGCTCAGTCGGTCGTCTGTCATTCCGTAAATATCAGCGCCGGTATCAAGGTATTTCCATACGGTCTCTTCCTTTGATATAACCTTCTGGGTATCAAGGGGAATGAATGTACGCTGCTTTTCGTTTGTGTTGCCCGCGGCATCTGTAACCTTGTAGGTCAGTACAACAGGCTGTGTGATGTCAATATTACCCTCAACGGTAATTTTGTCGCTCAGGTCTCCGTCAACATTGTCATAAGCGGTGATGCCGTCGTACAGATCGATCTTATCACCTACATTATAATAGGAAGTGGAGGGGACATTAAGTGAGGGAGCATATTTATCCTCATCGGTGCTTCTGTGGATCGCAAAAAAGTCCATAACATCACCGATGTCATTGGTCGCCGAGGTACGGTAGGTGGTGAACACCAGAGAATCGGGGGTTACATCTACCTTTGTAATGTTGGGTACGCTCTCCTGGTTTGTTACTGCGGTATAAGGCAGATATCCGCCGTAGAGATCGTAGAACTTGCTTCCGGAGGAGGAGTTTGCGGTGAGGTAGAAAACATCACCCTCCTTGGGATCGTGATAGCTTCCGTAAGCGTCTCCGTTTACGGGAGAATAAGCATCTTCACCATCAATGATCTCAGCTCCGTTTATCATATAAGCACGGGTATATACATGGTCGTGGCCTGTAAGAACAGCGTCCACGCCAAGCTCGGACATATATACGCCAAGGGTGTTACGCCAGCTTGAAAACTCATCTGCACGGGCACCGCCTGTATATATACTGAAATGGAAGGTAACTATAGTCCACATGGGTTCACCGTGAAGCTCGGTGTATTCTGTGATAGCTCTTTCCATAAATGCCTTGTGTTTTGAAACACTCCTGTCATTGACATTCAGAGACATTATGAGAACTCCGTCATACTCGGTCCAGAAGTCACCGCCGTGACTTCCTGCCTCGTTGGTGGTGCTCTGGTCAACATTGGTATAGGTATAGTACTGACTGTAGCCTGAGCCGTCGTCATGATTACCGACGGTTGTGATAAGAGTGTGACCGCGCAGCCAATCATTTACGGCAAAGCCGTTGTACTGTCTTACATAGTTGTGCTCGTTGACCTGGTCGCCTGCGGTCATAAGGAATTCGATATCGTCACCGAACCACTCATCCGCCTTGTCGAGGGTCTTTGCCCACCATGCATAGTCGTTATCGGTACCGCTGGCGCCTACCTGAGGGTCTCCTGCAAAGAGGAAGGAAAAGGACTTGTCCTCGCTTCCTGTTTTAAAGCTGTAAAGCTCACCTGTTGTTCCGTTTGAAGCGATAAGACGGTAGCTGTATTCGGTGTCGGGCTTGAGTCCGGTCATGGATGCTCTTGCGGTATATCCGCGGATGCTTGCCTCTTTGGTGGAGTATGTTGAGTAACATGAAGCGGGCATTGTGCCGTCAACAAGATTGCTTGTTTCGATCCACTGAACTCTGTCGGGAGTCTCACCGTAGGAGCTCCAGGTCAGGTTTATACAGCTGTCATCCTGCCCGGGGGTCAGGAGAACATCACTGCCGAAGGTCTTTACGATATCATCTGCAGATTCGGGGTAGTATTTTGATGTTGTACCCTGTGCTGCATTGACAGGGAAGGTCGCTATTACCATTGAAAGTATTAAAGCAACGACCAGAATGTAAATTGCATTTTTCTTCATGCTGTATCTCCTTTACTGACAGAATGTAGTTATATAGTTGTTGATGGCATCAGAGATGATCCTTATGGCATCCTCTCTGCCTCTTACCTCGTTTACTGCAGTCTCCTTGTTTTCAAGGTTTTTGTATACCTCAAAGAAATGCTTCATCTCGTCAAAGATATGCGTAGGCAGATCTGTTATATCCTTATAACTGTTATATGTGGGATCGTTATACGGGATGGCAATGATCTTTTCGTCATTTCTTCCGTTATCGATCATGGTGATAACGCCGATGGGATAAGCCCTGCACAGGGTCAGAGGCTCAAGCACTTCGGAGCAGAGGAGCAGAATATCAAGAGGGTCTCCGTCATCACCGTAGGTACGGGGTATAAATCCGTAGTTTGCGGGATAATGGGTGGAGGTATGCAGGATTCGGTCAAGCATAATGTAGCCTGTCTCCTTGTCCAGCTCATATTTCTTTTTTGAACCCTTGGATATCTCAACTACTCCGATAAAATCCTCGGGCTTGATTCTTTTGGGAGATATATCGTGCCAGATATTAGACATATTATCACTCCTTTACGCTTCCGTCTGCATTAAATAAAGGCAGAGGATTGAGATAAATGATATCGTCGCGATCTAAGGCATCACCCTCAGCTAAGATACACATTCTGCCGGCAATGATTCCGCCCGCCTTTTCCACAAGAGCCTCGATAGCCTTAAGGGACTCACCTGTGGAGATAACATCGTCTACTATGAGTATTTTCTTGCCCTTCATCATTTCGGCATCCGCTGTGTCAAGATAGAGCTTCTGCTCTCCCTCGGTGGTGATGGAACGAACGGTTACCTCAAACACTCCTGTCATATAGAGCTTGGGCTTCTTTCTTGCAAGAAAGTATTTCTTTGCCTCTGACTGGCGTGCCATTTCGTGTATAAGGGGAATGCCCTTTGCTTCTGCGGTAATTATGTAATCATATTCGGGAGCTTTTTTCAAGAGCGCATCGGCACAGGCAACGGTAAGCTCCTGATCGCCAAAGATAACAAAGGCTCCGATATAAAGATCGTCTGTAACACGGCATATGGGGAGCTTGCGGTCCACCCCGGCTATATTCATAGGATAGTAATTCATCAGTGTACACCTCTTTTATGTTATATATAATCAGTATATAACAAAATGAAGAAAAAATCAATATCTTTACAGGATAGATTTAAGGTCAAAGCCGTGGGAACGGCAGATTTCTTTCATTTTATATATAATAGAGCTTTTGGAGGTGTTGATCTCAAGCTCATCCCCGGAATCCGCAGCTGCCCGAAGATGCTGCAGCTCAGCTTCTAAATCCCTCAGCAGAGAGCTTCGTGTAGTAAAATACAGAACCGTCTTGGTCCGGTCCCATTTTTCAATAAGCTCATCTATACCGTCAGCACTTACCATTTCAATATCATCAAGAAGTGTGTTTATGGCAGAACGGGTCCACAGATAATTGGCAGAGGCAACCGTAAAGCAGATAAGCAGTATTATTACCGAGATAACAAAAGAACGCATTTTATTCCTCCTTATATATAATGGATATTTTTCCGTTTTGATCAAGGGTCATAAGGAACACCTGAGAAATGTCGGTGTTGTGCCTGTCAAGAAAGCTTTTGACCCTTTCCTCACTCCAGCCCGCCTCGCGGATATTAAAGCTGTGGAGCTTACCGTCACATATCAGACTGAATATATAGTCCGAATCCTTTTCGACTACAGACAGCTGACCGTCCTCCTCAAAAAAGGCATATTGCAGCTTTGAAGGATCGGGCGAGCCCGCTACCCTCAGCTGTGCCATAAGCTCGGCGGCGGACAGCCTCAGCTTTTTAAGCTCATCCTGGTCGATCTCGCCGTCCTTTATTACGGCATTTGGTCTGCCAGCTATGATACTGCGAAGCTTTGGGCTCTTTGAAGTGAAGAAGGTTACTATAACCTCAAAGGCGCTTAAAGCAAAAACAGGCAGTATGGAATTCAGTACAGGTATGTCGGGATCTGATATCGGGGCTACCGCAACCTCAGATAATATCAAGGTGGTAATAAGCTCGGATATCTCCAATTCTCCCATCTGGCGCTTGCCGGTAAGCCTCAAAGCGGCTACAAGTAGTGCATATATTATAATACATCGCAATAAAAGGGCTATCATGTTAGTAGAATTGACGGTATATAAAAAAATATGCATTTTTTTGAAAAAAGGGGTTGACAAATTGAATGTTATCGGTTATACTATAAATCCCGCATGACGCGGGGCACAATACAAGCGAAAAACAAGCACGAAAAAAACTTCAAAAAAATTGAAAAAAGTACTTGACAAACGCAAAACATTGTGATATACTAGATAAGCTGTCCGCGAGACAGCAGCGATCCTTGAAAATTGAACAACAAAGATGAGTACAAGCACGATGTATAAAATACTGAAGTGTGTAGGAAAATCTCGTCAAGCAAAATCCTTTAAGGAAACACAAATAAAAGAGCAAACAA
>JAFYLH010000039.1 GCA_017537175.1 Clostridia bacterium
CACCACCGCTAACAACATTAAGAACGCTCCTAATGCACAGTACAAGAAGTTAGTAAATGCAAACGAGAACGGCGAGATCGTAATCTCCGGTCTTACCACAGGTCGTTGGAGCTTCATGGTTCAGTATAACGATGACTCCTATAATTTCTACGTTCTTGATATAGTTGCATAATCGTGCACTGAATTAAAAACGGCAGAATACTTCAAGCGACTGTGGGTGCAGGGACTCCCTGCTTCTACGTTCTTGATATAGTTGCATAAGTAAAAATTAAAGAAGGTCGGCAAAACCGACCTTCTTTTAATTTTCAGTTAGGAGTGAGGAGTTAGGAGTGAGGAGTTAGGAGTTAGGAGTTAGGAGTTAGGAGTTTAAGGTAGAAAACCGTCGAATCGGTTTTCTACTGATCAATTATAAAGTGATACATTAAGTGAAGCCACACTCCTGTAGGGAACAGATTTATCCGTTCCGTGATGTACGGGTTCGGATAACATCAGCGAAAGCGTTTACCTTCGGAATGCATAAATGCATTCCCTACAAAGAATTATCAATCAGGGGACGGTTCCCTCAATCAGGGGACGGTTCCCTCAATCAGGGGACGGTTCCCTCAATCAGGGGACGGTTCCCTGATCGACTCTTGTCTTATATATTGATATAATTATAATCCTTCCTTATATTACACATGTAAACAACCTTACCGCATTCTTGATTTTGCAAAAGAGAAACGGTAGAATATAATAAAGACATAAAGGATCTCCAGGCAGGGTAATACGCCCGAGCCGGGGATTTTTCTGTTTGTAGAGTAACTGTTCGCCTTTTGTTCGGTTTTTCGCGAACAAATACAGAACAAATGTTCAAAACAGCGAAAAAAATTATTTCGCAAGTGGTAATGACTGTAATTTTTTTCTCAAGGGTATTGCAAAATAAAAAGAATTGCATTATAATTGATACAAATGGTGGGTAAAAGTGCATAATTGTGGTCAAAAATGGGTAATTTTTGAGCAAAAGTGCAGTTTTCACCGCAAAACACCCTTGTTTCAACAGACGGATATTTACATATATCTCTTATAAATGAAAGAAAACGACATTTTCGGAAAGGAGGATACATATGGCAAGACTGTGCGGAACATATAAGCATACTATAGATAAAAAGAACAGAATGTTTCTGCCTGTCAAGATAAGAGCCAATATAGGCGAGAAGTTTATTGCGGCAAAGAGCCTTTCTGCCAAGTGTATCGCCCTTTATCCCGAAGAGGTATGGCAGGAGTTTGAGGATGCCCTCAAGGCACTTCCAAAGGTAACAGGCGAGCCTATCCGCCGTAAGGTGTTCTCTGCAATGGAGGAGCTTACACCCGATGAAAAGGGAAGGATACTCATTCCCGCAGAGCTTTGCGCCTATGCCGAGCTTGAAAAGGATATCGTCGTTATAGGTGTTGACGATCACGCTGAGATATGGAGCGACACGAACCGTGCCCTTGAGATAGAAAAGGAAAATTCTCCCGAGCTGCTTGCGCAGATCGCGGCATTGGGTCTCTGATATGGCAGAGTTTAACCATTATTCGGTGCTTTTAAATGAAGCCGTTGAGGGGCTTTGCATTAAGCCCGACGGTGTGTATATAGACGGTACCGCAGGGGGCGGCGGACACAGCCTTGAGATTGCAAAAAGGCTGGATGGCGGACATCTTTACTGCGTAGACCAGGACAGCGATGCAATTGCCGCTGCCACCGAGAGATTAAAGGATCATCTTACAAAGGTAACCTTTGTTAAGGACAACTTTGAAAATATCGGTAATATCGATACCGAGGGCGGTATAGACGGTCTGCTTTTGGACCTTGGAGTTTCCTCCTATCAGCTTGATACAGCCGAGCGCGGCTTTTCCTATATGCAGGATGCTCCCCTTGATATGCGTATGAACCGAGAGGCAACCTTCAGCGCATACAATGTGGTCAACGATTATGACGAAGAGGCGCTGACAAGAGTACTCCGCGATTGGGGCGAAGAAAAGTTTGCCCGCAAGATCGCCCGCAACATAGTAGCCTCAAGACCTGTATCCACAACGGGTGAGCTTGTGGAGATAGTTAAGCGCTCTGTTCCCAAGTCTAACGACGCACACCCCGAAAAGAGAACATTTCAGGCTGTCAGAATAGAGACAAACCGTGAGCTCGACATAATAGAGCCTACCATAGAAGCTGCCGTTAAAATGCTCAATTCCGGCGGCAGGATATGCATTATAACCTTCCATTCCCTTGAGGACCGCATAGTAAAGCAGGCGTTTAACAAGCTTTCAAGCGGCTGCACCTGTCCTCCGGATTTCCCTGTATGCGTATGCGGAAACAAGCCTAAGGGAAGGGTAATAACCCGTAAGCCTGTATTACCAAGCCAAAAGGAATTGGAAGAGAACTCAAGATCCAAGAGCGCAAAGCTGAGAATATTTGAAAAAATCTAAAGAAAAGGAAGTAAAGCAATGAACTACCGGGCGCAAAACCCTAAGAGCCAACCTAATAACCCCAAGCGTGCTCATAGCGGTGCGCCTATACATAGAACAACTGCTAAAACGACAAGGGCCGTAAGACCCGTGTCGGGACCTCGCGCCGCCACCCTTCCTGCGGCGCGTAAGCCCGTGACATTCAGCGACATCAGGAGAAATCTTCTCCCTATGCTTCTTGAAGGCTGGGGAAGAGTTGATACCGTTAAGGTATCCGCAAAGAGATCCTTTCCTGTCGGTGCTGTTGTTATAGTAACCATTTGTACTCTCCTGCTCATGTTCACCGTTATGAGCTATGTGCAGATCAATGAGTACACCATCGAGGTAGCTCTCCTTCGCGGAGAGCTCACCGACCTGGCTGAGGAAAAGAAGGACCTTGCCCTTGCCATAGAGGAGAAGAACGATATGCTCAAGATAGAGCAGTATGCTATCGAAAATCTGGGCATGGTAAAGTCTGATCAGCTGACCAAGAAGCATATATCCCTTGATCAGGAGGATAAGGTAGAGGTCGTTGAGACCGAGCCTACTCCCGATGCGACAGTTGTATCCGGTGTAATGAGTGCCATCGGAGAAAATTTCCGCGGACTTCGGGAATATATCGGCTCGTAAAAAAATAATAATTATACAGCGGATTTGAGAGTGAAAAACCACTCTCATATTCTGCTCTTTAGCCGAAAGGGTAATTTTGCCCATTCGGCTTGCTTCGGCTTTATAAACAGGCATAAAAAACATCAGAAAGGAACAGGAGAAGTGCAAAATAAAACAAACAGACATATCCCCGCAAGGACTCTTGTTATAGTTCTGGTGTTTATGGCAATGTGGGCGGTGCTGCTTATCCGTCTTTTTACCCTGCAGATAATAGATCACGAAAAGTATGAGGCAAGGGTTATCGATAACATCGAGCGCGAAACGGTGGTTTCGGCAAAGCGCGGTACTATCTATGACTGCAATATGCAGCTCCTTGCAACCAACGAGACCACTTGGCGAATCTTTATATCCCCCCGTGATATAGAGGACTCCACACAGGGCGCACTTATAGCAAGTCAGCTTTCTACCATACTTGATGTTGAGTATGACAGCATTATGGCAAAGATAGCCAAGACCAACAGAGCTGACGAGACCATAAAGAAGAACATCACCGAAGAAGAGTATAACCAGATCATAACACTTATCAATGAGTATGATCTTGACAAGCAGATACACTATGAGGCGTACACCAAGCGTTATTATCCCTACGGAACACTTGCTTCGTCTGTTATTGGCTGTGTAGGCTCGGACAGCGGTCAGATGGGTCTGGAGCTGCAGTATAACGAGGAGCTTACAGGTGTTGCGGGTAAGTATATCACCGCCCGTGATGCGGTAGGTAACCGTATGCCCTACAAGTATGACAGCTATATCGAGGCTCAGCACGGTCTCAGCCTTATTTCCACCATAGATACCCGTGTACAGAAGGTCCTTGAGGAGCAGCTCAAGCAGACCTACCTTGACAACAACCCCACAAACCGTGTATGCGGTATTGTAATGAATGTCAACACAGGTGCCATACTTGCTATGGGGCAGTACCCCAACTTTGACTTAAACGATCCTTACACCCTTGACGCAGACTCTCAGGTATTGCTTAGTGACAGCGAATATGTCAAGGGAACAGACGAATACAACGAATACTACTGGCAGCTTGTTTATTCCATGTGGAGAAACAAGTCGGTAACCGAGACCTACGAGCCCGGCTCTACCTTTAAGGTAATAACCACGGCAATGGCATTGGAGGACGGTGTGACCACCTTCTCCGACCCCTACTACTGCAGCGGTAAGATGAAGATAGAGGGATATCCCAAGGATATCCACTGCCACAAGACCTCAGGTCACGGAGCGGTGACATATACCGTGGGTCTGCAGCAGTCCTGTAACCCTACACTTATGCAGGTAGCGGCAAAGATAGGCAGACAGAGCTTCTATGATTATTTCAATGCCTTCGGATATACCGAAAAGACAGGCATAGACCTCCCCGGCGAGGCAGGCTCTATCTATGAAGAATACAGCAATTTCAGCAATGTATCCCTTGCGGTATACTCCTTTGGTCAGACCTTCAGAGTAACTCCCATACAGCAGATAAGAGGCATTGCTACCGTTGCAAACGGCGGTAAGCTTGTTACACCTCACCTTGTTTCAAAGATAGTTGACTCTGAGGGAAATGTTATAAAGGCGTTTGACGATACCGCGGTCAGACAGGTAGTAAGCGAAGAGGTATGTGCCGAGATATCCCGTGTCCTTGAAGAGGGCGTTTCGGGAGACGGCGGTGCAAAGAACGCATATGTTGCAGGCTATAAGATAGCCGCAAAGACAGGTACCTCCGAGAAGAGGGATACCGATATCACCACCGATGTTGTAGGCTCTACAGTTGCCTATGTTCCCTCAGACGATCCTCAGTATGCGGTGCTTATAGTTGTTGATGACCCCCAGACCGCATCCCACTTTGGTAGTGTGGTTGCAGCTCCCTATGTTGCCGCAACCCTTACAGAGATACTTCCCACCCTTGGTATAGAAAAGCAGTACAGTCAGGATGACAGCAGTATGATAACAACTGCGGTATCCAACTATACCACCTGGGCTGCAGCCGAGGCAAAGAGCGCTATAGAGGGTAAGGGACTTAAGTGCGAGGTCGTGGGCGACGGCGAGGTTGTAACTGCACAGGTTCCCTCGGCAGGCTCTATTATCCAGCAGGAAAGCGGTAAGATAATTCTCTATACAGGCGATTCTCTTCCCGAGAATAATCTTATAACCGTTCCCGATCTTGCAGGCTACAGCGCAGAGGTTGCAAACAATGTGCTTGTATCCTACGGCTTTAATGTAAGAATAGACGGTGCTATAAACCAAAGCGGTGCAAAGATAGTATCCCAGAGCCACGCACCCGGCGACAAGGTACCCTACGGTACTGTAGTTACCATCACAGTCCGTTATTTCGACGGAACAGAATGATGAAGTTTAAAATTCGGGATGTTAAAGGATATTACATTCCGGAGATGATATTATGCTTTTATCCCGACTCCTTTGCGGGGTAGAAATACTTGAAACCAATATTGAAAGATTCGATATCGAGATCAGATCGGTATCGGCAGACTCCCGCACTATCCGACCGGATGATATGTTCATTTCGATTGCGGGGAGCTCATACAACGGACACAGATATATAGGGGAAGCTCTTTCACGCCGTGCTGCTGTTATAGTAACCGAGGATAAAGGCTTCACGGGGGCTTACCCCTATATCCGTGTTCCATCCACAAGAGCAGCATATGCTCTTATCTGGAACAATCTCTGCCACCGTCCCTCAGACCGTATGAGGTATATAGCGGTCACGGGCACCAACGGCAAGAGCAGTACCGTTGCCATGACAGTTCATCTGTTAAGGTGCAGCGGCATAAAATGTGAGGGAATAGGCACACTCAATGCCGCCCTTACAACACCCGATCCCCCCGAGCTCTACTTAAGATTAAAGGAGCTTGCGGATAAGGGATGTCGGTATGTGGTGATGGAGGCATCCTCCCATGCCCTTGAGTACAGAAAGCTTGAGCCCTTGAGCTTTGATGTAGGGATATTTACCAATCTTACCCCCGAGCATCTTGACTTCCACGGCAATATGCGTGCATATGCCGCCTCAAAGGCAAGGCTGTTTTCAAAATGCGATATAACCCTTTACAATAAAGACGATAAATATGCCGATACGGTTACCTGCTCTGCAAAACAGAGGCTGTCATATTCCTTTTGTGACTGTTCGGCTGACTATATATGCCGTAACATAAGGGTAACACCCGACGGCTGTGATTTTGATTTTCTCACGGTGGGAGAGCTCTTTCACCTAAGGCTGCCTCTCACAGGCAGATTTAATGTATACAACGCAATGGCCGCCTGCACTCTTGCCTGTTATATGGGCATAGAAAAGAGTGTGATCAAACAGGCTATGTCAACAATGCCCGCGGTCAAGGGCAGGATAGAGCGGGTGGGTATACCCCACAGCGGCTACAGTATCTTTATTGACTATGCCCACACTCCCGATGCTCTGACAAAGATACTTACGGCTTTACGGGAGATAAGCCGCGGCAGACTGATATGTGTTTTTGGCTGCGGAGGCGACAGGGACAAAAGCAAACGCGCTCCCATGGGGCGTATAGCCTCAGAGCTTGCAGACAGGGTCATAATAACCTCGGATAATCCAAGAAGCGAGGACCCGTACAATATTATAAGAGATATCCTTGAGGGTATCGATAAGACAAAGCCGCATCTTGTTATCCCCGACAGGCGGGGAGCAATAAGATATACGGTTCATTCGGCCGAGCCGGGGGATGTGATAGTCTTCTGCGGCAAGGGTCACGAAAACTATGAAATTAACGCTTGGGGCAAACAGCCCTTCGATGAAAAAAAGATAATAGAGGATGCAGAAAAAGAAAGGATCGGGGAAGAAGGAAATGAGTATAATCCATGTTGACAAGATGAGAATGTCCTTGGCAGAGATAGCCAAGGTAACTGACGGCGAGCTGTTTTATTCCGGCTCTGCCATTATACGCAATATTTCTCTTGATTCCCGTGAGATAGAGGAGGGCACACTTTTTGTGGCCATCAAGGGTGAGCGCTTTGACGGACACGACTTTATAGGCAAGGCCTTTGAGGACGGAGCCGCAGCTATCATATGCGAGCGCATCCCCTATAAGGTAAAGGGAAATGTAATTCTTGTAGACAACTCCCTTGCGGCATTCGGAGCTATTGCAAGAACCCATAAGCAGCTTATCAAGCCTCTTACCGTAGGTATAACAGGCAGTGTGGGCAAGACCACCACAAAGCAGTTTATTTCTGCAGTTCTTGCATCAAAATACAAGACACACAAGACAGACGGCAACTTTAACAACGAGATAGGTATGCCTATTACCATACTCCGTATGCCCTGCGACACAGAGGCGCTGGTGCTGGAGATGGGTATGAGCTTTAAGGGTGAGATATCCCGCCTGTCAAAAATCGCAGAGCCTGATATTGCGGTAATCACCAACATCGGCTCCTCCCATATAGAGAACTTTGGTAGCCGCGAGGGTATACGCGATGCAAAGATGGAGATCGCAGACGGTCTCAACAAAAAGAAGGGTACCTTGGTGCTCAACGGTGACGAGCCCTTGCTTTCGGGTGTAGAGTCTGCGGTATATGTGGCAATGAACAACGAGTCTGCCGATTACAGACCCGTGAATATAGTAGAGGGCGACGGCTATTTTACCTTTGATATCAAGACCCCCGACGGTATTGCAAAGAACTTCCGTATCAATGTGCTGGGTATACATAATGTATATAACGCGGCCGTTGCATATACGGTGGGTAAGCTTGCAGGTGTCTGCGACAGCCGTATAAGAGAGGGACTTCTTAACTTTGAAAATGCGGCAATGCGCCAGAACATATATGAAAACAAGGGCTATACAATAATCGAGGATTGCTACAATGCCAGTCCCGAGTCTATGGCGGCATCCCTTTCGGTGCTTTGTGCAAAGGCAAAGCAGGGAAGAAGGGTAGCGGTTCTTGGCGATATGCTGGAGCTGGGCGAGCAGTCTGATATTCTCCATTACGGAGTAGGCAAAAAGGCTGCTGAGATGGGTATCGAGTTGCTCTTTGCCTTTGGTCCTCACGCAGGCAAGATGGCAGAGGGTGCTATCTCTGCAGGTATGGCGGCAGACAGGGTTACCGTGTTTACCGATAACAGCGATGCCCAGGGCTTTGCAAAGATAGTTTCAGCCAAGCTTACAGAGGGCGATACCGTACTCTTTAAGGCAAGCCGTGGTATGGCACTTGAAAGAATAACAAAGATCCTGTCGGAGGAATAAGAAGTGAAACCTGAATACATAATTTATTTTATTATAGCCCTGGTAGGCACCTTCGGTCTCACCGTGCTTATACTCAGATGGCTTATTCCCAAGCTTCGCAGTCTCAAGATGGGACAGACGATACTCGATATAGGCCCCCGCTGGCATAAGAACAAGCAGGGAACCCCCACCATGGGCGGTCTTGCCTTCCTTGTGGCTATGTCTGTGGTTATCCTTACCGTTGGTGTTGCGGCTGTTATAACCGATAACGATGGATGGGCAAAAAGGTTCTTTATTACCTACGGTATGGCACTTTGCTATGCACTTATCGGCATATGGGACGACAGCTTAAAGATAAGAAAAAAGGAAAACGAAGGCTTTTCGGCGGCACAGAAGTTTATATTGCAGGTGTTTATAGCGGTTGCATATCTTGTGGCTATGACCTTCTTGTGCGATCTTTCTACGGTGCTGTACTTCCCTTACTTCAATATAAGCTTTGATCTTGGATTCTTCTACTATATTATCGCTACACTTCTTATAGTAGGTATAGTTAATGCAGTAAACCTTACCGACGGTATAGACGGTCTTGCCGCAAGCGTTACCACGGTGGTAGGCGGATTTTTTGCGGTGGCGGCATTTGTAAGTCAGATGCTTGCTCCTGCGCTTATTTCCGCTATGGTCATAGGCGGTTGTGTAGGCTTCCTTGTATACAATTTCTACCCCGCAAGAGTATTTATGGGTGACACAGGCTCGCTTTTCTTAGGCGGTCTTGTGGTAGGTCTTGCCTTCCTTATAGACAATCCCCTGATAGTTTTGCTGGTGGGTATTATCTATGTTTGCGAGGCGGCATCCGATATAATTCAGGTAGGCTGCTATAAGCTTACCAAAAAGCGCGTATTTAAAATGGCACCCATACATCATCACTTTGAAAAGTGTGGTTGGGGTGAAATAAAGATAGTAGTGATCTTCTCTTTGGTCACAATGGCAGTATCTGTAGTTGCATTTTTCGGTTTGGCTAAATAATTTACCGTAGGGAGGGGTTACCCCTCCCGCACAATAGCAAAAAAGGAGGCGGGAGCGTTGAATAACGGTACTGCAAAAAAAGTTAATAAGATGCCCCGTGCTCCCCGTAAGAGAGTAAAGAAGCTTAAGCTGCCCGAGGTAGTCCGCGTTCAGTCGGCTATGGACAGACCCATGCTTATCATTGTTATTCTTCTTTTGTGCTTCGGCTCTATTATGGTATTCTCCTCCAGCTTTGCGGCTGCTTATCAGGACAGGGGAGACAGCTATTTCTACATAAAGAGACAGACGGTATTCCTTATAACCGGATTTATTATAATGCTGGTGGTTACCCGCGTTGACTACCGTATAATGCGAGTGCTTACCGTTCCTGCATTTGTAATAATGTGTATCGTATTGGCATTTGTACCGATACTGGGTATAGCCGAGGGTCAGGCGGTAAGATGGATCGAGATCCCCATCGTGGGCAGATTCCAGCCCTCCGAGCCTATGAAAACGGTGCTGGTGCTAATGCTTGCCCATTATTTTGCCACATATCAGAAAAAAATAACAGATTACAGGGATTTCAGGACCTCCTCTCTGTGGGGTGACCTCTTCCCCTATCTTATAGTTTGTACCGTATGCTTCCTTGTAGCATTGGAAAAGCACTTTTCGGGTGTTATTATCCTCTTCCTTATCGGTACTATAGTTATCTTTGCAGGCGGAGCAAGAAAATTCTGGCTCTTTGTTTCGGCAGGTGCGGTAGGCACAATAGTTTTTACAGCCATAATGTTTACCGATTATGCCAAGCAGCGTATCGACACCTGGCTTCATCCCGAAGAGTATTCCAGCCTCGGCGATATCTATCAGACCCTCCAGGGTCTTAACGCCATCGGCTCAGGCGGACTTTTGGGCGTAGGTCTTGGCAACAGCTATCAGAAGTACAATTATGTTCCCGAGCCTCAGAACGACTTTATATTTTCAATAGTTTGCGAGGAGTTGGGCTTTGTAGGCGCAATTGCGGTAATAGCACTTTTTGTGCTGCTTATATGGAGAGGCTTTGTTATTGCAATGAAGGCTCCCGACACATTCTCCTCCCTTGTTGTTATAGGCATTATAGGTAAGGTGGGTATACAGGCAGTGCTCAATATCGGAGTTGTTACCGCCGTTATCCCCAACACAGGTATTACCCTTCCGTTCTTCAGCTACGGAGGTACCGCACTTTGGCTTCTCCTTGTAGAGATGGGCATTGTGCTGTCAATATCGAGATTTTCTTATCAAAGTAAGCAGTAGGTAGTTATATGAGAGTTTTAATGAGCGGCGGCGGAACAGGCGGCCATGTCAATCCCGCAATAGCCATAGCCAATATAATAAAGAAAAACTGCCCCGATGCGGTCATAGAGTTTGTGGGTACAAAGAGAGGCATTGAGAACAAGCTTGTTCCTCACGCAGGCTACAAGCTTCATCATATACAGATACAGGGTATCCGCCGCAGTCTTTCTCCTTCTAATATCAAGACCGCATTTCTTGCGGCAAAGTCCTTTTCGGACTGTAAAAAAATAATCAAAAAGTTCAAGCCTGATGTGGTTATCGGTACGGGCGGATATGCCTGCTGGCCTGTTGTGGCGGCTGCTTCCGATCTTAAGATAACCACTATACTTCACGAGTCAAACGCAACCCCCGGCTTTGCCATCAAGATGCTTGAAAAGAAGGCTACAAAGGTCTTTGTCAACTTTGAAGAGACTATCCCTCAGCTCAAGTATCCCCATAAGGCCGTAAGAGTAGGCAACCCCCTGCGCGGTGACTTTTCGTCAATGAGCCGCGATATAGCAAGAGAGCATCAGGGTGTTACCGGAAAATATAAATATATGGTACTGTCCCTTGGCGGCAGTATGGGTGCTGAACGTATCAATCAGGAGGTTATTGATATGATGAAGCGCTATACCGCGAAGCACCCCGAGATACTTCATATACACGGCACAGGCAGTATAGAATACGAAGAGACAAAGAAGATGTTCAAGGATGCGGGGCTTGATAAATACCCCAACCTCAGTCTGCTTGAGTATATCTATGATATGCCCGAAAAGATGGCGGCGGCAGATGTTGTCATCAACCGTGCGGGAGCTATGACACTTTCCGAGATAGCGGTGCTGGGCAGAGCAAGCGTGCTTATCCCATCCCCCAATGTAACAAACAACCATCAGTTCAAAAACGCAGATGTTCTGCGTAAGGCGGATGCCTGCATCCTCATTGAGGAAAAGGACTTGGGCGACGGCGCTCTTGCAAAGGCTGTAGAGTCGCTTATCGCGGACAGCTCCAAGCGTAGTAATATGGAAAAGAATGTAGAGAGGTTTGCAGTAGATGATGCTGCACAGCGTATCTACGAATATATAAAGGAAACAGTAAAATAAATGCTTGATAAAGAGAAGAATAAGCCACAAAATACCGCTACGGAAAAAAAACAGCGCAGCGGCTTTGAACGGCTTAAACGAAAAAACAGCACAAGACAGCTTCGTCAGAGGGTGTTATATACGGTGCTTATCCTCGTTCTTCTTGCAGTATTTCTCATAAGCACGGTAGCAATATTTTTCCGTGTCCACTCTATCACCGTAAAGGGAAACAGCGTCTATAATGACGGAGATATAGTCAATGCCTCGGGAATAAAGAGGGATATGAATATATACCTAATAGACGATAAGTCGGTATCTACGGCTATCCTGTCGCAATTCCCTTATGTACGCACGGTCAAGGTGGAAAGAAAGATCCCCAACAGCGTTGTACTTAATGTAACTTGCGATGATCCCAACTATTATGTGGAGATCGCAGGTGAATGCTTTGTTCTGTCGGGAAAGCTCCGTGTAATGAGCAGGTTTGAATCAAAGGACGAGGTGCTGGCGGCTCATCCCAACATCAAAAAGCTTATAGGCGGAGACATCAGCCGTGCGGTGGTGGGAAGCGACCTTGAGTATGTCAGAAAATCATATTCCCAGCAGGCAAAGGAGCTTTTGCCTATCCTTGAGGCGGCTGAGCTGTTTGAGGGTGTCAGCGCAATAGATTTTTCCGACCGTTTTAATATCTACATTACATATGATCACAGGCTTAAGGCAAATATAGGCAACACAGATGACCTGCAGCTTAAGCTGAGATTTATGAACGAGATCGTCAAGGATCTTGGCGAGGCTCAGGGTACTATAGACATCAAGGATGTTGAGGCGGCCTATGTTCTTCTGGACAGCGACGGTGAATATGATTAAAAATGTTAAAAATAAAATAAATTTTGTCAAAAACTATTGCAAAATAACGAAAAAAGTATTATTATAACTATATATATTTAATATATTATAGACATTAAGCAGAAAATAAATTTGGTTAAAAATTTAGGAGGATATAAAAAATGGCATTTGAGTTTGAGAACTACGATAGCGGTGTAGTTATTAAGGTAGTTGGTGTCGGTGGCGGCGGTAACAACGC
>JAFYLH010000004.1 GCA_017537175.1 Clostridia bacterium
TGTTAGTTCAGCGAAAAACAAAAAAGCACACCGAAGTGTGCTTTTGTTTTGGTGACCCGTGGGGGAAGAAGCTTTGCTTTGCAAATCTTCACTGCTTGCTTTGCTACTCGCAAAGCTGCGCACCGCTTGGCTATGAAACCTGCCACCGGTAGCTTTCATTTAACGCCAATCGCCCTCTCAGGGTTCGATTCCCCCAACAGAGTATTGTATACAAAACAAAAAGCACACCATACGGTGTGCTTTTGTTTTGGTGACCCGTGGGGGAATCGAACCCCCGTTACCGCCGTGAAAGGGCGGTGTCTTGACCGCTTGACCAACGGGCCGTTGGTAGCGGGAATTGGATTTGAACCCATGACCTACCGGGTATGAACCGGTTGCTCTAGCCAGCTGAGCTATCCCGCCACATCTTTACTGTCATCGGACAGCCTGTGTATTATAGCATAACCGACTCACCTTGTCAACACTTTTTTGCAAAAAAATCAAATATTTTTTTCTTTTAAATCACGACCGCAGGAATACTTTGACAAATAATTAACTTATGGTTAACATATTGCAAAATGTGAACAAAAATGGTATAATATCTTGAATAATCAGTTTCAGAGAGGTGAAAGCATTGGCACTTACCTTTAGGGGCGGAATTCATGTCCCGGAAGAAAAGAATACCCGGACTAAGGGCGTAAGAAGCTTTGACAATCCGAGAACTGTATCCATACCTATGCTGCAGCATATAGGTGCTCCCTGTACTCCTACGGTAAAAAAGGGAGATAAGGTGGATATGGGACAGGTCATAGGCGAGGTTACCCAGGGTCTGGGCTGTCCCGTTCACGCAAGTGTTTCGGGCACGGTCATAGGTATAGAACAAAAGTCAAACTCTATGGGTGTGGCTGTTACCCATGTTATTATAGAAAATGATATGCTTGGCAGGGTCTGTCCCGACATAAAGCCCTACAGCGGTTCATTTACCGATATTACATTCGATGAGGTCGTGGATGTTGTGCGCCGTGCCGGTATATCCGGCATGGGCGGAGCGACCTTCCCCACATATGCAAAGATACAGTCGGCAAAGGATAAGGTAGATACTCTTATTGTAAACTGCGCCGAGTGTGAGCCTTATATTACTGCAAACCACCGTTTGCTCCTTGAGGAGCCCGAAGCGGTTATCGGCGGTATGAAGATACTTCTGCGTGCCTTGGGTATCCGTTGCGGCGATATTGCTATTGAGGATAATAAGCCTGATGCCATTAAGCTTATCCGTGAAATGACCAAGGGAAGCGGATATGCCGAGGTAAAGGTCTTAAAGACCAAGTACCCTCAGGGGGATGAAAGACAGCTTATCTATGCAATAACAGGCAAGGAGATCCCCGCAGGCAAGCTTCCCGCTGATGTGGGCTGTGTGGTATTCAATGCCGAGACCTGTGCCTCGGTATACCGTGCCTTTGTATACGGTATGCCTCTTATCAAACGAATCGTTACCGTAGACGGCGACTGTATTGCAGACCCCTGCTCGGTAAAATGTCCTATCGGTACACCCTACCGTGAGCTTATAGATTTCTGCGGCGGTACGACCGAGGAATATGAGTATATAGTTAACGGCGGTCCCATGATGGGTCAGGGTCAATGGGATGTTGATGCTCCTGTTACCAAGGGTACCTCTGCCGTGCTTGTGTTTGCATCCAAGGATAAGGCATACGAGCAGCCCTCCACCTGTATCCGTTGCGGCAGATGTGTCCGCGCCTGTCAGATGAGGCTGATGCCCAATTATATTGCATTATTCTCCCGCGAGGGAAAGTACGAGCTGTGTGAGCAGTATGATGTTATGAGCTGTGTTGAATGCGGTGCCTGTACATATGTTTGTCCCGGTGCTGTGCCCATTACCCAGCTTAACCGTGCCGCAAAGGCAAAGATAAACGAAAAGCGCAGACTGATGAAGGGAGGAGTAAAATAATGGACAGTACAAAGCTTCTCCGTGTTGCACCCGCTCCCCATGTCAAGCACAGCGATACAAGCCGCAGCATAATGCTTGATGTTGTTATAGCTATGGCTCCCGCCCTTGTCTGGGCAGTATA
This sequence comes from Clostridia bacterium, assembly GCA_017537175.1. Lineage (GTDB taxonomy): Bacteria > Bacillota > Clostridia > Oscillospirales > CAG-272 > RGIG7300. Next base: position 2,067 of record JAFYLH010000004.1, read on the forward strand.
TGTATTTGGCTTCAGAGTTCTTACGGTGCTGCTTATTTCTGTGGCATCCTCTGTGATCTTTGAATTTCTTTTCCAAAAGCTGTTAAAGCGTCCTGTTACCGTTCTTGATTTTTCGGCGGTGGTTACAGGTGTGCTTATTGCATTCAATCTTCCTGTTACGGTCTCGTTGTGGGTGCCTGTTATGGGCTCGTTCTTTGCAATAATCGTTGTAAAGCAGCTTTTTGGCGGTATAGGAAAGAATATAGTCAATCCTGCCTTGGCGGCAAGAGTATTTCTCTTTCTTGCCTGGCCGGATGAGATAACAGGCTTTATCGAGCCTCTGGGCAAAAAGCTCAGCGCTGTTTCTGTCAGCACAGCTGACATTACCGCAAGTGCCACTCCTCTTGCGGCACTTAAGCTGGGGAATGCGCCTGAGGTAGGTCTTTTTGACCTGTTTATGGGAAATATGCCCGGCTGTATAGGCGAGATCTCCGCTCTGCTTTTGCTTATAGGCGGTATCTACCTGCTTGTGCGCCGTGTCATTACATGGCATATCCCCGTATCCTTCCTCGGTACGGTAGCAATTCTGACCTTCCTGTTTCCCAAGGTATCCTCAGTACAGGCATATCAGTTTATGCTTATGGAGCTTCTCTCCGGCGGTCTTATATTAGGTGCGATCTTTATGGCCACCGACTATGTGACCTGTCCCGTAACATCAACGGGCCGTGTGCTCTACGGTGTAGGCTGCGGAGCAATAACAGTATTTATCCGTTATTTCGGCGGCTACAGCGAGGGTGTTTCCTTTGCTATACTTATAATGAATCTTCTTGTCTGGTATATTGACAAGCTGACCAGACCCAAGCCCTTCGGTTATGTCAAGAAGGAAAAGGAGGCAAAGTGATGGAAAAGAAATTTGATATCCTTTATTTCCTCCGTATAGCAGGCGTTCTGCTTATTATCTGTGCCCTCAGCGCGGCGCTTCTTGCTACGGTAAACTATTTTACCGCCGACAGGATAAAGGCAAACAACGAAGCAAGAATGAAAGAATCTATCGTTCGTATCTTTGGCGATTCAATTGAGATAGAAAAGGTCGAATCCGATTCCTTTGAGTCCCCGATAAAGGATGTATATAAGGTTTTTTCTGCAGATAAGACCATGCTTGGTTATGCGGTAAATGCCGTTCCCACCGGATTTAAGGGCGATATAGAAATGATGGTGGGTGTAACCTATGCCGGCAAGTGTAAGAGTGTGGAGATAATCTCCATGTCAGAGACTCCCGGTGTGGGAACAAAGGTAGGCGAAAGCGATTTCCTTGATCAGTACCACAATAAATCGGGTGAGCTTGTCCTTAAAGACAATATTCAGCCTGTTGCGGGAGCAACCATATCCTCCCGTGCAGTAAACCTTGCGGTCAATGAATCGCTTAAAGCAGTGGAGGTGGTAAGAAATGAAGCTTGATATTAAACAGCAATTTCTTGACGGAATCCTCTACAAGAATCCCGTTTTTATTCAGCTTTTGGGTCTTTGCTCAATGCTTGCCATCACCACCTCGGTATCCAATGCCATAGGTATGGGTGTGGCGGCAACCGTTGTGCTTATATGCTCAAATCTGCTTATCTCGCTTCTGCGTAAGTTTATACCCAAGCAGGTGCGTATAGCGGCATATGTTGTTATTATTTCAGCCTTTGTAACGGCGGTAGAGCTTCTCATTAAGGCATATCTGCCTGCCCTTGACCGCTCCCTTGGTGTGTTTATTCCCCTTATTGTCGTTAACTGTATGATCCTTGCCCGCGCAGAGGCCTTTGCCTCCAAAAACGGTCCCGTGGCATCTGTTATAGACGGTGTGGCACAGGGTATAGGCTATACTATGGCTCTGCTTATCATATCCGCAGTCCGTGAGGTGCTGGGATTTGGTACTATTGCGGGAATACAGCTCTTTGGCGAGTCCTTTAAGCCTATGGGCATTGCCATATCCCCTCCCGGAGGCTTTATAATTCTGGGCTGTCTTATTGCCCTTGTCAATAAGCTTATGCATACCATTGAGGATAAAAAGAATAAGAAAGGAGAGGATAAGTAATGTTTGTTGATATACTTGTGCTTATGCTGTCCGCAGTTCTCATAGAGAACTTTATATTCTCCCGCTTCCTTGGCTGCTGTCCCTTTTTAGGTGTATCCGAAAAGCCTGATACTGCATTGGGTATGGGCTGTGCGGTAATATTTGTTATGACCCTTGCAAGCGCGGCTTGTAATCTTGTTTATAACTTTATTCTTGTTCCTTTTAATCTTGAATATCTCTATACCATAGCCTTTATCCTTGTTATTGCGGCTTTGGTGCAGTTTATCGAGATGTTTTTGCGCAAGGCTGTTCCAAGCCTGTATAATGCCTTGGGTATATATCTGCCTCTTATCACCACCAACTGTGCGGTGCTGGGTGCGGTTATTATCAATATGCAAAAGTATTCTGATATGGCAAAGGGTCAGAGCTTTGTTTTCTCGGTGCTCTTCGGCTTCTTTGCGGCAGTGGGCTTTACTCTTGCAATCGTTATCTTTGCAGGTGTTCGTGCAAGGGTAGAATATGCCGATCCCCCAAAGGTATTCAAGGGTATGCCTATCGCCCTTGTGACAGCAGGTCTTATAGCTATGGCGTTCTCCGGATTTTCCGGTGCTTCTATAGGTTAAGGGGGTGTCGGAATGGATATTGTATGGGCTGTTGTATGGTTTGCAGTACTTGGTGTAGTATTGGGTATCCTGCTTGCCATAGCCTCAAAAATATTTGCCGTTAAGGTAGACCCCCGTATTGAAGAGATAAGCGAATGTCTGCCCGGAGCCAACTGCGGCGGATGCGGCTTTTCGGGCTGCTCTGCACTTGCTCAGGCTATAGTAGAGGGAAAGGCATCTCCTACGGCTTGTAATGCTGCCGAGGATGCCGTTATCGAAAAGGTATCCGGCATTATGGGTATCTCAAGTGAGGGCAGAGTCAGAATGCGTGCGCAGGTAATGTGCTCGGGTACATATCAGCACGCTATAAAGAAATATGTATACGAGGGCGCGCATGACTGTATTGCCGCGGTGCGTCTCGGCGGCGGAGATAAGCTCTGTCCCTACGGATGTATAGGTCTTGGCAGCTGTGTTTCTGCCTGCAAGTTTGATGCTATCAGCATTATTGACGGTGTTGCGGTGGTAGACTACCACAAATGCACAGGCTGCGGAGCCTGTACGGTAAGCTGTCCCAAGGGTACTATCAAGCTTATCCCCTATGATGCAAAGCATTGGGTAGGCTGTGAGGCGGCCGACAAGGGTGCGGTAGTCAGAAAATACTGTGATGTTGGCTGTATCGCCTGCAAGCTTTGTGAAAAGGCCTGTGAGTTTGATGCCATAAAGGTAGAGAACAATATTGCATCCATCGATTACAGCAAATGTACAGGCTGTGACAAGTGTGTGGATGCCTGTCCCAGAAATGTTATCTGGTCAAGCCATATACAGGGCAAGGGCCTGATAATTACAAGAACAAAGGAATAATATAAAAAATACATACCATAATAACTCAAAAGGAGTGTTATGGTATGTTTTTTTCGGATAAAAGAAAGATAGGTATAATAGGCTGCGGAAGTGTGGGAATGAGCTATGCCTTTGCGCTTTTGACAAGCGGACTCTGTAATGAGCTGGTGCTTGTAGACAAAAATGTCCACCGTATAAAGGGAGAGGCAAAGGACTTAAGCCACGGTCTTGCTTATACCCCCGAAAAGATGACGGTGTATGCAGGAGATTATGAGGATCTTTATGATGCCGACCTTGCAGTCATATGTGCGGGAGGCCCCCACCATAAGGGTGAAACAAGGCTTGATCTTGCAGACAGGAATACGGATATCCTATGTGATATAGTACCGAGGATAGTAGATTCGGGCTTTGGCGGAATTTATATAGTGGTTACAAACCCTGTGGATGTTATGACCCGTGTGACTCTTGAGCTCTCAGGAGCATCCCCCGAAAAGGTTATAGGCTCGGGAACCACCCTTGACAGTGCAAGACTGCGCTTTCTCTGCGGCAGGTATTTTGGTATAGATCCCCGCAATGTTCACGCATATGTGGTGGGCGAGCACGGAGACAGCGAGTTTGTCCTTTGGTCCTCGGCAATGATAGCCACAAAGACGGTAAACGAGATAATAAAGGAATCAAAAGGGAAGTACAGCCTTGAGGATATGCTGTCCATAGAAGAAGAGGTAAGGCGCTCCGCTTATTCAATAATCGAAGCCAAGGGCTCAACCTGTTACGGAATTGCATCCGCGCTTATCAGGGTAACAAAGGCCATCTACGGCAACGAAAACAGCGTTCTGACTCTCTCCTCCTACCTTCGGGGCGAATACGGGCAGGAGGATGTGTATATCGGCTCGCCCTGTATAGTCAACCGCGACGGCATCGTAGGGCATATACGGCTGAATATGACCGACGAGGAGGCGGATAAGTTCGATGCCTCCTGTGATCTGTTACGAAGGACATATGAGGGACTGAGATTATCGGATAAAAAATGAAAGCAAGTCAGGCGACTTGCTTTCAGCGTGTCGATAAACCTATCGACACGCTGTCAGACTTTGAAAAAGGAAGTGTCGGTTTTCGTCAAGCCGACTCGTCGGCGTACTAAGTACGGTAGAGACGGCTTGGCGGAAAAGTGTGAAAAAAGTGGTGTATACATGATGTATACACCACTTTTGAATACTTATCAGACTATATTGGGAGATATAGTCATTATAATAATAACTTTCCATATTGGTAAGATGCTTTTTGCGTTGTGTCGTGTTTTTTATGATAAATGTCCAATGTCCTACAGCGCGCAGTATGGCAGGGGCAACTTGCCCCACACGGCCGACCGACTTTTTCGACAGTCTGAA
>JAFYLH010000001.1 GCA_017537175.1 Clostridia bacterium
GTACTTAGTACGCCGAACAGTCCTGCGCTGCCTGTGGCAGAAAAAGCAGGGCTGCGAGGACGGCACCGGGGTTCCCCGAACCGAGCTTGCCGAGGTTTGGGGGTTCACGGCAAACACCCAATGAGTTCAAGCGACTTTAGGGCGCCGAAGGAATTGTTGGTGTCAACGAGATCTACGGACCATTTTCACGAAAACCGTGCGGGGTTCCCCGAACCGAGCTTGTCGAGGTTTGGGGGTTCTCGCTTCCTTTTTCGAAGTCTGCCAGCGTGTCGATAGGTTTATCGACACGCTGAAGAGCCCCGCTGATACCCAGCGGGGCTCTTTTAAATATTAGTGCATTATTTTTTAGTCATTTTGCAGACCTTATTACGGTTTCTTACCATATCGGCAACATTTTCCGTAAGAACAAGGCCGTCCTCGTACTTGCCTGCTTCAACAAGGGCTCTGAGGTTCTCCAGCTCGGAGGCGATCTCTTTCTCGAGCTTCTTGGTTTTGCTGTTTGTAACAGGATCGCTGTATCTTATAAGCTCATGGAGCTTATTAAGCTCGGTCTTAAGAGTCTGATCCTCACAGATCTCAGCCATATCCTTAACATCGGTACGCAAAAGCAGATTTGCCTCGGTAACTTCCTTTGTGGTCTTATCGATGTGTTCAACCGTCTTTCTGGTAACAAGAGTAAGAATCGTAAAGATCACGGTAGCACCCAGAAGTATTATGCAAACGATAAGGTTAGGCACCAATATGATCCAGGGCAGAAATATACCTACGATGCTTGCTATCAAAAAAACAACAAACTGAACGACCACATAGCTTAATCCCACATTAATGATGGGAAAGTTATATATATCCTCTTTACCGAAGGAGGCAAATATACTGATCACAAAGCAGACCACCAAGGATACATCCACAAAGACGAAGCCTACCCAGGAGCCAAAGCCCATGAACAGTTTAACGAGAAAGAAGCACAGCGTAAAGACGATCAATACAACGGCGTGGATCAAAAATGATACGCCGATCTTCATCAAAGACTTTGATACAGGCTTCATAAGTCGTTAACCTTCCCTTTTATGTCCGCAGTCGGGACAGAATTTTGCATTGATACCCTTATTTCCGCAGTCGGGGCAATCCCAGGACTCAGGCTTTTTTGTTCCGCAGTCGGGACAGAAATTAGAGGTTATACCCTTACAGCCGCATACACAATCCCAGGCAGCGGGAGGCTCGGGCTTTTTACTTCCGCAATCGGGACAGAAATTAGAGGTTATACCCTTACAGCCGCATGCACAGTCCCAGCCTGCCTTGGGCTCGGGCTTTTTGTTGCCGCAATTGGGACAGAAGTTTGACTTGATACCGCTGCAGCCGCAGGTACAGTTCCAGGCATCAGCCGCTGTTGCATCCATAACACCTGAGCCGATATCCGAAGAATTACGAACTATAGGATTAAGAGCATCCTTTGTCATATCAACAACGCTTCCCATAGCACCCAGGGTAACAGCCAGTCCGGCAATATCACCAATTCCTGAGCCTCCACCGCCGTTACCGCCGCCGGTAATGCCGTTCTTCATTGCCTGAAGACCTACCTCACGGGCGGTCTCCTGCTGATATGTATAGCCCTTGGCTTGCATCTCGGCAGCCTCGGCCATCGCCTGAGCCTTGTATGCCTCAGCCTCTGCCATCGCCTTGATCTTAAGAGCCTCGGCCTCACCCTGAGCGCTTACCATCTTAAGCTGAGCCTCGGTCTGTGCTTCAAGTATCTTTCGGCTCTGAGCTGCCTCTGCCTCCGCTCTCTTAACCTCTTCCTCGCGGACACGCAGGGTCTTTTCGGCAAACTGCTGCTTGAGTCTCTTGAAATTGGCATCATCATCGGGAGTCAGGATTGATGTAATATAGAACTCGGGCATTGTAAGGCCGTATTCCTCAAGAGTTACATTTATTGCATCCTTGAGTTTTTCGGAGATAACATCCATATATTCATCAATCTCAAGGATATTGATGCTGTTTTCCTTGATGATCCTTGCAATATTGGATTTAACCTTGTTCATAACAAGGGCCTTGAATTTGCCTACAACCTCGCTGATGCTGTGAACATAGAGATTTTTTGACTTATCTACTATTGTAACCTCGGTGGTCTGTCCCATAATGTTACCCTGGGTCAGGCCCTTTGTTGTACCTACCAGCTTAACAACAAGCTTTCTTGAGTCACAAACACGCATACTGAAGTTACCGCAGGCACCTATCTCAATATGTAAGCCGGAGGCAGGATCAAAGAGTCTTACCTTTGAATCTGTACCCCACTTGATGCCCATCTGGGTGGTCATGTTGATAAAGTATACCTCAGAATGGAAGATATCGGTACTGGAGGCTATCTTATAAAGCTTTTCAAGTATGGGAATATTCTGTGTAACAAGGGTATGTCTGCCGGGTCCAAAAAGGTCAAGTGCCTTTCCGTCACGGAAGAATATAGCCTCCTGAGACTCGTGAACGATAAGCTGTGAGCCCATATTGAAGTCCTCTATGGGATGCTTCCATACAAAGGTAGTGTTATCGCCCTCGTATTTAACAACACTTATAAGACCGTCATTCTTTGCCGCTTCCTTTGCTATGCGCTCCTGAACATTGATCTGGGTCTCGCAGAGAGGACAGGTATAGCTCTTGGCATTTTTGTCCGCAGACAGCTTACAGCTGCAGGAGGGACAGGTAAACTCTGCAAGAACGGATAAGTTCTCACGGGTGTTGATGCGCTCGTGACATACAGGACACTTTGCGCCCTCGCCCTTGGACTGGTCATATACAACAGTGTTGCCGCAATGAGGGCACACCTTTGATGCCAGAGTTTCTGCCTTGACATTGATCTTATAACCGCAGGCACATTCTACATGCTTTTTTGCAAAGAATCCCTTGGATGCCTCTGCATACCGTCCGCATTTGGGACATTCGATTACAAATTTTCTCATTTTTTCAGCTCCTGATGCTATTTATAAAATATTATTTTTAAAATTAATTTTTTAATTATTTTTTGAGAATCAAACAACACGGTCATTCAAATTTCTGACGGTTATTTATCCTCTTCTCGGTTTCCTTGATCTTTGCTTCCAACTGCTCGAACTCCTCGTTCTTTTGCAGGATCTTATAATGGTTATCGGATATAGTCTGCAAATTTGCAGCTATCTCTTCCTTGGATGGCACGGGTGTAAACATAAATACAGCGCAAATAGCCAATACTATCCCAACACCAAACATCAACACAGCAAAGAAAAGCATATCATCATCATAATAATTACAACATAAAACACCCAAAAAGCCACAAAAAACCGCAACTATTGCGAACACAACACCGTTTGTAATATTAGTACACTTTCTCTCTGTAGGAAGCATTCTGCATTCCTCTTCAAGCTTTTGAATATCCTTTGTACACTTTGTTACCTGATCCTTGAGAGTGGATAACTCCTTCTTCTTTTCTTCGATCTCTTTGAGCTCTTTTATGTTGAGCTCGCATATTTTGATCCTTTCTCTTGAATCGCGGAAGTCAATTGTGGAATTAAAGAGTCTTTTTGCCTCATTATAGCCGTCAAGCGTATCGGCACGCATAGTTTGAACAGCCTTTTCATAATCGGCATCGTTCTTTTTGACCCAAAGCTCCTGCTGGCGCTTCTTACATTCGTCTATTTTAGCCTCAGAGTCCTTCCAGTCAATAATACCCTTAAAAAGCTTGATAGCACGACCGTAACCCTGTATGCTGTCATCCTTCATTCTTACGCAGGCAGCATCGTAGGTACTGTCATTGTTTGCTATACGACCTCTTTTATGGCATTCCTCCTTAAGCGCCCCGGAATCTTTATAATCTATTACCTGTTTAAAATGATTTGCTGCCATTTCAAAATCGTACCGAGTTTTGGCAGAATCCATTTTAGCTACAGCTTCCCTGTAGACTCTTTCGGTATTACGCTCGATTATACTGCGGTTATAACCATCAAGCTCCTTTGCCAATGCGTCATCGGCAAAGCGTATGATCTTTTTATAATGAGCATTACTGTCAAAGGTATTTGCAAGATTTTCAAGATCAGATCTCTTTTTTACATTAAGCTCCGCCATAAGCTTACCGAGATATGCAAGAGCGTTTTCGGGATCGCGGTCAAGGACTCTCTCGGCATATTCATCGGCACTCTTCCAGTCGCCGTCCTCAAGGAATATATACATACGCTTGAGAAGAGGCTCTGTATCAACATCAGACACAGCCGCAACCGTCTGTATAACAGGTGTGACGGCTTCGTTTTTATCAAGCAGCTTACCTACACCACGGATTATATCGTTGATAAAGCCTATCTTTGACATATCCTGTGCCTGCAGGTGCGAAAACTCCTCAGGTAGCTCATAGGCATCCATATCCTTATAACAGGGGATAAGCAGCTTGTCGCGGTCGCTTTTCATCATCTTAAGGAATCTTGACCACTCGTTTTTGACCCATACCGCATTAAAATGCTCGGGCTTTGTGCCTATGGCAAGCATGACCCTTGCCGAATTAAGAGCCGCAAAGATGCAGGGCTCATATGCGCTTCCCAGCTTATCCTCAAGAGTTATGGCAGCATAAAAGACCTTAAAGCCCTCCTTGGTAAGCTGATAGTATATATCGTTTGCTATAACGCTGTCCTGTGTGCGTCTGCCTGTTGTGTCCTTTTCTTTATAACAGATAAACACATCATAGGGATCCTCCTTTGCGGATATAGCAAGGATCTCCTTCTGGATACGGTCTATCTCCTTTGCTTCGCTTTCGTATATACCTCTCTGTACGGCATCGGCATTTTCGATAGCGGCCTTATAGTCATCATCCGAAATGATAGAATCAAAGGATGTTCTGTGGCAGGTGGGAACACGCTTGAAGGTAGTCTTATCCTCTACATATTCTATACCGTACTTACAGAGTATCAAGCCCCAGTATGCCTCTGCCTCTGTGGGACTGTTCTGCAGGATCTTTTCGTATACCTGCTCTGCCTTGTCAAAATCACTCTTTAATCTCAGCGTATTTGCACGGTTAAAAAGACCCTGCAGATTTTCATCCTTTGCCGTTGGCAGGGTCTGCTTTGTTTCGCAATAATCGCATACAACAACAGATGCACCCTCCTCGGCTTCAAGGCTTGCACCGCACATCTTACACTTAAAAATCGCCATTATATTACCCCGATTGTATAAATATATCTATTCCCAATAACTATATCACATTTTTTTACAAAAATCAACAATATTTTAATAAGTTATTACCAAATATATTAAAATACGGCAGACTCCCCGAGCCTGCCGTATAACATTATTTTGCGTTTATTATATACCCTACTATATCCTCAACTATACGGTTGTTTATAACATCCGCATCGGATATGGATATATCAAACTCCTCCTCAAGAGCCATAATGAGATCAAGCACCTGTATAGAGTCTGCACCAAGGTCATCTACTATATCAGCCGTATCAACAACATCCTCAAGGTCAACTTCAAGGATATTTGCTATGATCTCACGGGCGCGGAGGTCAAACATTTCGTTTGCCATATTACTTATTGAACGCGCTGAAGGCCTTGTGAGCCATGTACACATCAGCCTTGGCTATGACCTCATAGGGAGCGTGCATGGAGATAACAGCTACACCGAGGTCGATGGTATCGATGTTCTTCTGTGCGATATAAGCCGCAACGGTTCCGCCGCCGCCCTGGTCAACCTTACCAAGCTCGCCTGTCTGCCATACTACATCGTACTTATCAAAGATACCGCGTACAAAGGAAACATACTCTGCACTTGCATCCGAGCTTCCGGACTTACCTCTTGCGCCTGTAAACTTGGTCATAACAACACCGTGGTTGATGTGGCTACTGTTCTTCTTTTCATAGCACTCTGCAAAGTTGGGATCGTATGCCGCGTTTACATCGGCAGAAAGACACTTGGAGTTTTCCTTTACGATATGGTAGTTTGCGCCTGTAGCCTTTGCAAGCTCCTGCATAATATCGGTAAATACCTCGCACTTCATACCTGTGTTACCCTCGGAACCTATCTCCTCCTTGTCGGCAAGAACAGCCATAAGAGTATGGGTGGGGTTGGGGTTCTCAAAGAGAGCGGTCATTGCGGGATATGCACAAACACGGTCATCGTGGCCGTATGCACAGATAAGACTGCGGTCAAAGCCCACATACTTGGGGTCGCCTGCGGGAACAGCAGAAAGCTCTGCAGAAAGGAAATCCGCCTCGGTAATGCCGTACATCTCGTTGAGAAGCACCATTACCTTAAGCTTGACCGCATCTGCGCCCTCGCCCTTGACAGGCTCAGAACCGATAAGGATATTGAGGTCCTCACCGGTAAAAGCCTCGCCTAACTTCTTCTGCATCTGGTCCTTGCCGAGATGAGGAAGAAGGTCATTGATATAGAATACAGGATCATCAGCCTTTTCGCCAATGGCTACCTCTACCTTTGTACCGTCCTTTTTATATATAACACCGTGGATGGCAAGGGGGATAGCGGTCCACTGATACTTCTTGATACCGCCGTAATAGTGGGTCTTAAAGAAGCCCATACCCTCGGACTCATAGAGGGGGACCTGCTTTAAGTCAAGACGGGGAGAGTCAACATGGGCAGCAGAGATACGGATACCATTTTCCATAGACTCGGAACCGATGATAAAGAGGTAAAGAGCCTTGCCGCGGTTATTGTAATAGTACTTGCCGCCGGGAACAACCTCCATACCCATGGTATAGGGTACAAAGCCTTCCTTTTCTGCCATTGCGACACCCTCGGTCACAGCCTCGCGCTCGGTCTTAGCCTTGCGTAAAAACTCCATATAACCGACCGAATAATCGTTGATCTTTGCTACCTCGTTTTCGTCAACCACCTCATAAACATTTTTGTGGTCATAAAAAAGCTTGTCTTTTAATTCACTCATTTCTATTCTCCTAAAAAATATAATTCAATATATTTAGCTCTTACATTAACGAGCTTGTTTACATGGTTTTTAGTTTCCTCATAAGGAATATTTGTAAGTACACCGTTACTGGAATACACGGGGTCATCAAGCCAGCTGCTTACCTTTGTAGGCCCTGCATTGTATGCGGCATACACATTTTCCCAGTTGCCGAACTGAGAATAAAGACGGGACACATAATATGTACCGTATCTGATATTGGTTTCGGGATCATATAACTGATCCACCGACACCTCCTCGCCTAACTTCCCGGCAAGCCAGGTAAAGGTCTCGGGAGTAAGCTGCATAAGTCCTCTGGCATCCGCATGAGATAGTGCATCCTCCCTGAAATTGCTTTCTACCTTGATCATGGCAAATACCACACTTTTGGGTACATCGTACTCATTACAGTACTTGCTTATAATGTCCGAATATTCAAGAGGATATGTTCTCAGCTCTATCTCTGTTGCCACCTTTTCGGTAAGCTTAAGCCCCACAAGACAAAGTATACATACCGTAAGCAAAAGCACAAACAGGATAATTATACCTGCACCGCCTGCAAATATCCCTGCTCTTGCTCTGCGTCTATTTCTTCTTCTCTTTTTCGCCATACAACCTCATAAGCTCGACTAAAAGACCCTCGGCAGCAGCCGTAATGTCACCCGAGCCGTTCTCGATTATGATATCACACCTCTGCCTGAAATAATCATCGGTGTGCTGATTCTTGATACGGGCGTATGCCCTTTCAGGGTCAATAGAGTCCCGCTTGACTATGCGCTCCACACGCACATCCTCACTTGCGACCACACCCACGGTAACATCGCACATATCATCAAAGCCGCTTTCAAATAGCACGGGAGCATCAAGGATGACTATTTTTGCATCACAGCGCTCCATTATCTCCTCACACTCTGTGCGTATAAATGCGTGGGCAACAGAATTAAGAAGCTTCAGCTTTTCTTCATCCGAAAAGACGATAGAGCCAAGCACGGCTCTGTCAATACCGCCCTGTGGGTTAAGTATACCTTCTCCAAAGGCGGACACCAGAGCATCCACGCAGGATGAGGGTGCAGATATCATTTTATGATATACCCTGTCGGTATCTATTATGCATATATCCTTATGGCAAAGGAGCGAACAAAGATAACCCTTTCCGCTGCCGCTGGCACCGGTAAGCCCTACTATAAGCATAGCATCACCTCCAAAGCATACTCATATAATTATAGCATATTAAATTTAATTTTCAAGAGAATTGAGAAAAATACTTGATTTTTGCTTTGGTTCGTGGTATACTCTCATGGTACTATATACGGAGAGTTATCGAAGTGGGGACGATGCCGAGCGCTGCCTGTGGCAGATACAGCGAGGTTGAGGAGTGGCAGTAACACAGCGATTGACAAGCAAATCGCATTTGCGAAGTCAGAGCTGATGTTACAACAGGACATAACGGGGCGCCCCGGCGGTATACTTTGTTGGTATTTGCTAAACCATAAATTAAATATATACGGAGAGTTATCGAAGTGGTCATAACGGGGCTGACTCGAAATCAGTTTGCGCTCACGCGCACGAGGGTTCGAATCCCTCACTCTCCGCCAAAAAAACGACAAGGTTCATTTAACCTTGTCGTTTTTTACTTCTTACTTCTTACCTCTTCCCTCTTCCCTATTACCTCATTTCTCTTCCCTCGCAATTTTAAAGTAAATTATTCACTTCTTCGTAATTGACATATATATATAATTATGTTAAAATAATTCTGTATTAATTTTAGGAAAGGTCATATAATATATGCACCCGACAAACAAGCTAACCACACTTAAGGCCCGTCTGCCGATGATAACCTTGCTGCTCTTCATACTGCAGCCCTGTATGGATGTCATATCCTACTTTATCGGCAAGAGCGGCATATCAAATATACCTACCCTTTTAATGAGGGTCACGGTGCTTTGGGCGGTACTGCTGCTAGCCTTTATCCTCTCGAAAAAAAAGAGGATATACATAATTACGGCAGTTATTCTTACTGTCTATACCCTTTGCCATATATACGCCTGCACCCTCCACGGCTACAATGACCCAATAGGCGACATTGCAAACCTTGCAAGGATATACCATATGCCGATTATGGCATTATGCCTTATCACCTTTGTCAAGGCAAATGAGGGTGTATACAAGGCTATAAGAGTCGGCTTTGCCGTCTGTCTTGTTATTATTGCGGTAATAGAGGTAATAAGCGTTATAACCGGAACAAATCCCTACACCTATGCCAATAAGTCTATAGGCATTATCGGCTGGTTCAATGACGGCAGCGCCCAGAGTGCGGTGCTCTCTGCCCTTGTACCTATGTTTGCGGCAATGACAGTCGGCAGATTCAAAAGCAATCTGCCCATGCTTATTCTCAATGCGCTCTTTTCATCTCTCATTCTCTTTATGTTTGCCACAAGACTGGCTTACATCGCACTTTTGATGACATTTTTAGGTCTTGTTATCACCCTACTCATTACAGACCGTAAGAGCATAAAGGCAATAGTCAGTCTGAGCCTTATATTTGTTCTCTTTGTCTGCGCATATCCCATATCACCTATGATCAAGAACCAAAATATGGTGTCTGTTAATGCAGTAAAGAAGCAGGCTCATATCGACAGTCTTGTAACAGGAGACAAAGCAGAGGATCTGCGCGAAGCCTATGAGTACTATATGGGCGGTCTTGTCGGCCGCTTTGGGCTTGAAAGGGTCGCCGAGGAGTATAACTACAGCACCGAGGCAGGCGACATATGTGATGTCAGACGGATGAAGAAGACCTACTGCTCGCTTCTTATGGAGGAGCAAGGGGTCACGGCAATGCTCTTTGGTATGGAGTTAGGCGATATGACCCACGAGGAATGGATACACGATGTGGAAAACGATTTTCACGGAGTATTCTATCTCACAGGCGGTGTGGGACTCATAATGCTTTCTCTTTTCTTACTATATTTTGTACTTATCACATTCAAAGCCCTTATACGCGACTTCAAGGGCGTATTCAATATTGAGAGTGCCGGTCTCGGTATGGCATTTATTGCCATAATGCTCCACGCATATGCCACCTGCGGAGTACTGCGCCGTCCCGGCTCCTCGATCTATCTCAGCGCCATATTGGCATCCGTCTATTTTTTCGTAAATCACAGGAAAGGACTCCACTATGACCGAAATAAAAAATAAGCTTAACGATAAGGCTCATATATTTTTGGCAGTACTTATGCTCATACAGCCGGTAATGGATATCATATCCTTCTGGTTCCAGCGCTGGGCTCTGCCCGACAGCATTACCCTGCTTCTCAGAATGGGAATGCTTGCCCTCACCCTTTTGTTTGCATTTACAGTATCCGAGCGCAAGTGGATATACTTTACTGTATGCGGTGTTATAGGCCTTCTATACTTAGGACACCTGTATGCAATATGGGAGGCGGGAATACAGAGCATTGTCACAGATATGTCCAACTATGTGCGTGTTGTACAGATGCCCCTGTGTACCGTAGCCATCATCTCCTGCCTCAGAAGAAACAAAAAGGCCTTTGAGGGCTTACAGTGGGGTATGACTATTGCTCTGTGGATAATCCTTTCGGTTATGATAATCAGCGTCATAACAGGCACAGACCCGGGTATGTACCGTAACGGAACAAACTTCTATAACACAGGCGTGCTCGGTTGGTTCAACAACACCAACTCCCAGAGCTCAAACCTCTCTGTTCTTCTTCCCGTTGCCTGTATAACGCTGCTCAACGCAAAGAAGCGCAGACCTATGGCCCTTATAGTAACCCTTGTTCTCGGTCTGCTTGCAATGTTCTTTGCCTGCACAAGACTGGCATATTTGGGCATTGCTGCTGTAACTGTAGGTATAGGTGTTATGATACTTATACTCCGGCGTAAGGATTGGAGATACAGTATTATCTTCCTTGCTCTTGCGGTAGTGTTTATAGCACTTATTGACTACTCCCCCATGACCGCCCATCTCAATATATACAATGACGAGCAGAGCGACCGTCAGGCTGATCTTGCAAAAAAAATACAGGATCTTCAGGAGGTCAACAGCCTTATCAACAAGCAGCACAGCGCAGAGGATTCTCAAAGCAGTGCTCTGACCGAGGAGGAAAGACGAGAGCTTATAAGTCAGCTTGCCCCCGTATATAAATACTACATCAGCGACTTTGTACAGATCTTCGGCCTCAGCGAGACTATGGAAATGTACAACTATACAACCGATGTAAAGACCCTCTCCGCCCTGCGCGCAAAGAAGATAACGTATGCAGAGCAGACCCTTGAGCGTCTGCCCGTGTCCGCACAGATATTTGGTATAGAATACAGCCGCTTTACCGTGTCAACAGACAGATACGGCCAGCCCTTACTTAACTCCATAGGACAAAAGACAGTTGAGACCTATGATGTGGAAAACGACTTCCACGGTATACTATATCTCTACGGCTGGGCGGGACTGGCGCTCTATATTGCGTTCCTTGGTTACTTTGCAGTTCTCATCATATGGGCGCTTATAAAGAGCATCAAAAAATACTTTACCCTTGATGCCGTATCCCTTGGCATAGGTCTGTTGCTCTGCCTTGCCCACTCCTATTTTACCGCAGGAGTACTGCGCCGTCCCAACGCATCCATATTCCTGTCAGCGGTGCTTGCGGGAGTATACTATCTTGTAGTGGTAAAAAAGTACGACACAAAGCCGGAAATAGACCCTGTAACCAATAAAGAGATCCCCAAAATAACCGAGATCTTCGGCAAAGAGGAATAAAAATGCTTATAAGTGTTATCATACCCGTATACAATGTAAAGGACTATCTCGAAAAATGCGTGGAATCGGTAATTGACCCCGCTTTTAATGACTACGAGATAATCCTTGTGGATGACGGCTCCACCGACGGTGTAAGCCCTGCCCTCTGCGACGCTCTGGCGCAAAAGCACCCAGAGCTTATACGTGTTATCCATCAGGAGAACAAGGGTCTCGGTGGCGCAAGAAACACAGGCACAGCCGCCGCCCGTGGCGAATATGTCTTTTACCCCGACAGCGACGATACCGTCATACCCGGTACACTCTCCCTGCTTGCATCAAAGATAAAACAGACAGGCGCAGATGTAATATCCTTTAATATCTTCACCGAAACAGAGGCGGGGGTACGCACACCCCTCAACTCCAACTACAGGCAGTATGACAAGCCCTTTAAGCTCAGCGAGCATCCCGAGTTTCTGCTCTCACTGCCAAATGCGTGGAGCCGTATCTGGAAAAGAAGCCTGTATACTGATTATTCAATCGAATATCCCGCAAGGGTATGGTATGAGGATATCCGTACCACCCCCAAGCTCTTTGCAAAGGCAGAAAGCATTGTCACCATCCCCGACAACCTGTATGTATACCTCCAGCGTAACGGCTCTATTATGCGCTCCTCTAACCTTGAACGCAACCGCGAGATAATAGACGCCTTTGAGGATATACTTCCCTGGTTCAAAAAGGAGGGTCTTTATGACGAATATAAGGACATCCTCTGCCGTCTTGCCATAGACAATGTATATATCCCCGCATCGGTAAGAGTTCTCCGTGAGGACACCAAGCATCCTCTGTTAAAGGAATTTGCCGACTATATGGATAAAAACTTCCCCGACTATCAAAATAACAAATACCTGTGTGAGCTGCCAAGACTCAAGGCTCTTGTATTCAAGCTGCTCCGTGGTAAGCACTACAAGACCGTAGCGTTACTTTTTAAACTCAAGAAATCATGAAAGGCGAGCCGTGAAAAAGTTTTCTTTTAAGAGCAAAAAAGGTGTTCTCCTACAGAACACCCTTATGCTGTACATACTGACATTTTCCACATACATACTGTCATTTATAGTCGTTCCCTACCAGACAAGAGTACTGACCGAGGATCTTTACGGATCGCTTATAGGTGCATCGGCGGCAATCATCCTATACTTTCAGCTTGTTATCGACTTCGGATTTCTGCTGTCAGCCACCGAGGAGGTCTCAAAGCACCGCGACGACAGGAAAAAGCTCTGTACCATACTCACATCGGTTACAATAGCGAAGCTGTTCTTGGCGGCAATATCCTTTGTTATTCTCTTTGTGCTCTGTCAGTTCATCCCTGACTGGAAGGAAAAGGAGCTGTTCTTATACCTGACCTTTGCGGCTACCTTCTTTGCCTCTATGATGCCCGATTATCTTTACAGAGGTATAGAAAAGATGACCGCCGTTACCGTAAGAACAGTAGCGATAAAGGTATTCTTTACCCTTGGAATATTCGTCCTGTTCAAAAAGCCGGAGCAGGCGTGGATCATCCCCACCCTCAATATCCTCGGCAACGGAGCTGCACTTATAGCGGCCATATTCCACATCAAAAAGAGCTTTGGTATAGGCTTTATTGCGGTAAGACCCTCTGATATATTCCACGAGCTTAAGCGCTCCTCTACATTTTTCTTTTCAAGAATTGCCACCACCGCATATACGGCGCTCAACACCATACTGCTTGATATCATTGGCTCAAAAAGCGCAATAAGCTATTATTCATCATCAAATCAGCTTATCAACACAGGCAAAAGCGCCCTGTCACCCATATCGGACAGTATGTACCCTTATATGGCAAAAAACCGCGATTTTAAGCTGGTAAAAAAGGTACTGCTGGTATTTGAACCCATCATATTTGTCTTCTGTACCGTGGTGTTTATTTGGGCATGTCCGTTGTGCGAGATGTTCTTTGGAGAGGGATTTTACGAGACAGGCTATGTGCTCCGAGCAATGCTGCCTGTAGGTGTTATAGTGCTTCCCAGCTATATCTTCGGTTTTCCCACCCTCACCCCTATGGGACTTACAAAGCACGCAAACTATTCAACAATTGTAGGATCTATCTTCCACTTTTCGATCCTTGCAACTCTTTTCTTCACAGGAACAATGAACGCAATTACCCTGGCCGCAAGTGTATCACTTACCGAGGGACTGATACTCTTCTACCGTATCGTGGTTATAGTTAAAAACAAGCATCTTATGTCAAAGCAAGAGGATAACTGATGAGCATTATAAATAAACTGTATATCAGGGGCTGTTGGGTGCTTAGCCGCCTTCTGCCCGTAGACAAAAATAAAGTAGTATTCTGCAGCTATTACGGCAGAGGCTATTCGGATAACTCAAAGGCTATCTGCGAGGCTATGCGAAAGGGCTGCACCAAGGCTAAGCTGGTATGGCTCTGTAAAAACGAAAAGGAAGCCGCAACCCTGCCCGAGGGTGTCATCCCCTGCCCCTACGACTCGGCAAAGCGAGTATGGCAGTTAGCCACGGCAAGAGTATGGGTAGACAACTGCCGTAAGTATGACCGTGCAAAGAAGAAGGGTCAGTATTATCTCCAGACCTGGCACGGCTTCCCCTTTAAGCAGATAGAAAAGGATGCCATCGCTTCTCTGCCCTCGGATTACGAAAAGGGCGCAAAGAGAGACTCGGGCTATATAGACCTGCTTCTTTCAAACTGCGGCTTTGTCACCGAGACCTTAAGAAGATGCTTTTGGTATGACGGTGAGATAGCCGAGTTTGGCTCACCCCGTAACGATGTGTTTATCAACGGTGACCCCGAGGCAGATGACAGAGTAAGAAAATCGCTTGGTATCGATAAGGACAGAAAATTTGTGCTCTATGCCCCCACCTTCCGTGTGGACAAGGGTGCGGTAGACTGCTATGCTATAGATGCCCAAGGTCTGCAAAGGGCCTGCGAAAAGCGATTTGGCGGTAACTGGTCGGTGGTAATAAGACTCCACCCCAATGTTGCAAAGGTGTCGGAGGGTCTGTTTGAATATGACGGAGTAAGAATAATCAACGGCACAATGCATCCCGATATGCAGGAGCTGCTCTGTGCCTGCGACCTGCTTATTACAGACTATTCCTCATCTATGTTTGACTATGCCCTGGGCGGCAAGCCCTGTGTAAGATGGGCAAACGATGTTGAAAGCTATATCGGTGACCGTAACTTCTACTTTGACTATGACGAGATTCCCTTTCCCCATGCGGAGAACAATGAGGATCTTATAAAGCTCATCGAGGACTTTGATACCGACAGTTACAACAAGGGTGTAGACGAGTTCTATACAAGACTTAAATTCTGCGATGACGGCAAGGCATCCCAGCGATGTGCCGAATGGATTAAAAATAAACTGAAATAAGGTGACAATATGAAAAAAGCGATAATTGTCGGCGGCAGTAACGGAATAGGTCTTGCGATAACACGCAAGCTGATAAATGACGGTTATTATGCCTGTATTTTCGACCGCTATGAGCCTGAGATGGACGAAGCTATCCGCGACAGATATGAGTACATAAACTGCAATCTTCTTGATTTTTCCACCGAGATATTTGACAGCTACGCAAAGGACAGCTCTGTAGAGCTGCTTATGATAACCGCAGGCTTTGGCAGAGTCTGTGACTTTGAATATCTGCACCCTGCCGAGATAGATAACCTCTTTAAGGTAAACTCTGCGGCGGCAATAAAGGTCATAAGAGCCTTCTATGACCGTATAAAGGCAAACGAGCCCTTCTACTGCGGTGTTATGGGCTCTATAGCAGGACTTGTAAGCTCCCCTATGTTCTCGGTCTATGCCGCAACAAAGGCGGCTGTCTGCCGCTTTACAGAGAGTGTAAACACAGAGCTTGAAGCATATGGTACACCTAACCGTATCCTCAATGTATCTCCCGGCTCTATTAAGGGAACCCGCTTTAACGGCGGTGAAAACGATCTCAGTCAGACCGAGGCTCTGGCGGGTGAAATAGTACAAAATCTGTTTAACCACAGCGAGCTGTTTATACCTCAGTTTGATGAGACCTTTAAGGGTGTAATTGAGCGCTACAATGCCGACCCCCACGCCTTTGGACAGAGCAGCTATGAGTACAAAAAGTCCTCCGGCAGAGCCGCAAATGAGAATAAGGTGGTTATAGGATATCTTTCGGGAACATTTGACCTCTTCCATGTAGGCCACCTCAACCTTATCCGCAATGCAAAACAGCTGTGTGACTATCTTATAGTAGGCGTTCATCCAGATGCATCCCACAAGGGCAAGGAGACCTTTATCCCCTTTGATGAGCGTATGGCGGTCGTAGGTGCGATACAGTATGTTGACAAGGTGGTACAGTCTGTACCCGAGGACAGCGAGGCCTGGGAAAAGTGGCACTTCAACAAGCTCTTTGTAGGCAGCGACTACAAGGGAACCGAGAGATTTTTACGCTACGAAAAGTATTTTGAGGACAAGGGCGTTGAGATAGTGTATTTCCCTTATACCAAGAGCACAAACAGCACGCAGATAAGAGATCTGATTGTTAAGAAGTCGAAATGAATTTTACAGAAATTGCATTAAACCGTCAATCCTGCCGTAGCTACGACCCGACAAGACCGGTAGAAGATGAAAAACTGAATGCCATACTTGAATCGGCAAGGCTCTCCCCTTCCGCCTGTAACTCTCAGCCCTATCATATAACCGTATGCAAGGGCGAGAAGGCAAAAGAAGTAGCAAAAGCCTGTCAGGGTATGGGAATGAATAAATTTGCCGACAAGGCACCTGTTATGCTTGTAATATCCGAAATGCCCTATAACAAGACAGCAGCCATCGGAGCAAAGCTTAAGGACAATGACTACCGTTCTATAGATATCGGCATACTTACCGCCTATATCACCGCAGAGGCAACGGCACAGGGACTTTCTACCTGTATCCTCGGCTGGCTCGACGATAAAAAGCTCCGTACCATCTGCGGAATCGATAACAAGGTAAGGCTTGTTATTACCCTTGGGTATGCGTCAGCGGATGATAAGCTCAGAGCAAAGAAGCGCAAGGATATTGATGAATTGGTAAAGAGAATATAAGACAAAAAGGACTGCGATTGCAGTCCTTTTGTTATGCAGCTAAAGCATTGGCATTGATGCTGTCAATAATCTTTTTTATACCAAACCATACCGTTACATCGGTAAACACCTCAACGATGCTTCCGTTATCGGTAAAGGGTGATTCAGTAAGAATAGACATATCCTTCAACAAGCCGTTATGTACAATATACTCTACTATCTGATTAACAAAGTATATCTGTTTGCTGTTAAGATTAGTATCATTAAGATACTCGGCAAAAGCTGTTTTTGCGGCATTCATATCAAGCCCGACGATTTCACGAACAAACTCACCAAGAGGCTTGTTACCGTATTCTGCTTCATAATCAGCCTTTGTGCCGACCTCACTCCACAGGATCTTTTCCAGAGCCTCAACATCCTCGTGGGTCAAAGGCTCGTTTGATTTTAATTTGGCAATAACAGCCTCGTTCTGATGCTGACGGACATAGAACTCCGCTTTTGCCTTATAGTTGGCAAGATCGTCGTTTTCAAGCTCGGATTCGTTCCAGTCTATAGCCAGTATTTCATCATCAAAATTTGTATTAAAAGTGATATGATTTACCGGAATATACTTAATAAGATCACGAAGCTTTTCTCGGATATGCTCAAACTCATTTATACCCGCATTATCTAAATAATCGGTATGAAGCAATTTGTCTATAAGCTCGCTTTGTGCAGTGATCTCGGGGATATTTCCGCCTATCTTTGCAAGAGCCGAAACCTTTTTATATAGATCGGTACGGGCTCTGGAATACTTTTTACCCACAAGATATGCAAGCTCGATGCCGTACATCAATGCATCAAAGCGGACAGCCTTTGCTTCATCGTCATAGGGGGTTATAAGCGGTGCAAGCTCGTCTGTCATTTTTAAGGTATCTTCGTAGGTTAAGGTAGTATAGTTGTCCGGATTGGAATAGAGCTCAACATACCGTAAATGCTGTTTGACAGCAAAGTTCTCTTTGTTAAGCTCCCTTACCTTTGTGACCATATCATCAACAAGAGCTTTTCTGAACTCAATAAGCTCGGGACTCTGGAAATCAATGTCCTGCAGTTTGTATGCGATCTGTGATTTCAAGCTGAATATAGCACCCTGTACAGATAACTGATTTGCATTAGCTCTGCCGTTTACGTTCATACGGAAGAACTCAAAGTTACCGCAAAAATCAAAGATATAGAAAATTTTCTTATCCTCGCCGTCGATAAGTCCGTCACACTTACGCGTACCTCTGCCTATCATCTGCCAGAACTTCGCTTTACTCATTACCTTTTTGAAGAATACAAGATTCAAGGCTTCGGGAACGTCTATACCCGTGTCAAGCATATCAACGGAAATAGCGATCTGTGGCAACTTTTTAGCATCGGAAAATTCATCTATGGCACTCTGCGCATAGGTCATATAGTTATCAATGACCTTGGCATAACCGGGCAGATGGGGATATTCCTTGTTGAAGATATCGTATATCTTCTCTGCGTGTCTGTGATTCTTGGCAAAGATAATGGTCTTTCCTATCTTTGAGCCATAGTCGATCTTAAGACCGTGGGTCATAAGAACATTGAGAACTTCCTTGATGGTATCCTCGTTAAAGAGCCATTGATTGAGAGCAGATGAATTTATCTTCTCTGGCAGTTCTCCGTTTTCATCGGTAAAGGTAGCTTCGTATGCTTCCTTGTCCTCGTCGGACAGCTCGTCGTAAACTATTCCCTGTTCGATGAATTTGAGCTTTGTTTCTATGGTCATAAAGTCTACAAGGTAGCCGTCTCTGACCGCCTGTGCAAGCTCATAGCCGTAGGTGGGAACACCGTTTTCAAGCTCAAATATCTCATAGGTATTCTTATCTATCTCGTCCTTGGGTGTTGCGGTAAGTCCTACAAGGGGAGCATCAAAATAGTTGAATATATCACGGTATTTGTTATATATTGACCTGTGGGCTTCATCACATATCACAAGGTCAAAATGACCGCAGGTAAAGAGCTTTCCCTTATCATCCTTGACCGAATCTATACAATTCATCATAGTCTGATAGGTTGAGAAAACACAATGTGCGTTATAGTTCTCCTTATCCTCACAGAGATTGGTAACCGAAAGATCGGGCAGCATATTGACAAAGCTGCGTTTTGCCTGTGTTACAAGAGAGTTACGGTCGGCAAGGAAAAGTATGTTCTTGACCCAGCCGTGATTTAGGAGAACGTCACACAGAGAAATAACCGTTCTTGTCTTGCCCGAGCCTGTAGCCATAACAAGCAGAGCCTTGCGGCGGTTACGTTCACCAAAGCTGTCGCATACAGCCTTGACAGCTCCCTCTTGATAATATCTGCCTGCGATATTCTTATCCACAGTAATATGCTTTAAGCTTGTACGCATAGTCTGCAGATTAAACAGCTTTTCAAGGTCACGCTTGGAGTATATAGCGGCAACTCTGCGCTCGGGATAGAGGTTATCCGTGATACGTGTATCAAAACCGTTGGTAAGGAATATAACAGGACGTCTGCCGTATTTCTTTTCAAGGAGGTCTGCATACAGCTTTGCCTGCTGTCTGCCCTTGGAAACGTCAACGCAGGTACGCTTGGCTTCTATAACAGCCAAGGCTCTGCCGTCATCCCCGTAAAGGACGTAATCGGCATAGCCTACCTCGGCATTGTTGGGCATACCCTCAAGCTCAACCTCGTTTATCCAGTCCTTACCCTCTGCCCATCCCGCATCTATAAGCATAGCGTCGATATATACCTTTCGGGTGGTATATTCGGATATATCAAGAGGTTTGGGTACGTAGGTCTGCTGCTGCTCGGTACGTCTTGCGGTAAGCTCGTCCTTTAACGCCTTGTTTTCGGCTATAAGAGCTTCAAAGTCAACGTCGGGTATCTCTGCCTTGACAGGTTCTTGGGTAGGCTTAAGCAGCGAAGGATCAAACTCGCCGCTCTCATACTCCTCACCGTAGCAGTAAGCTATAAAGTCAAGGAAGATATAGAGGTTTTCAAGACAAAGTACCGCCTGTTCGTAGGTCAGCTTTTTACCTGTATGAGCGGCATTATTACCTAAAGTGCGGATAAGCTTAAGGCGTTCCCATATATCGTTACCTACGATATCTCTGAAATCCTCGTTATCTGTAAGGCTTCTTAAACTGTCATCCCAAGGCATAGTGAGAGAACTGTCAACCGAATACATCCATTTGACAGCAAACTCCATAGCCCTGCGGCAGTTAACGACACAGGCAGACAGGTCAATATGTAATATCTTCTCTGCAGCTATAGCAACATCTGAAAATGTGTCAAACTGCGGGGATTTTTTTAGGAATTTAAAGTTAGTCATCGGGAGTTCTCTCCTATGTACCGAGATAAATTATATTCTTCTTTTGAAATAAGCATCTTAGCTGATTTAGAGTGAACTTGATACAAATTAAGAAAATCTACAAATTCATCTCCTATTAAAATTACCCTGTTGTTAAAGTCATTCGCAGAATCTATAAATGCAAAAAAATAGTCTGGAGATATAGGAAAACCTATCATATCAAATTTTACATTTTTATATTCACCGTCTAAATTTATAATTGGGCAATCGCTTGTTATAAATTTGTGGTTTTTCGCTTTTAATATAAACGCGTTATTTTCGCTTATTGTGGATTGCATAGCCGGTATATATAATGCATGGTCATCCATACTTAAAAAATATTTCAAGAAGGCAAATGTTGTTATATCTAAAATATGCTTAGAATCACCACAACTACTTAATGATTTAATGTTTTGCTTCACATATTGTTTCGACAAGTTCACAAAAATCGGATGGCGTAGTATGGTGAGTGCCATAAATTTTGACAATATGTTTCTATCTTCATCTGATATCATCTCATCATTAGATTTCAGATGCAAAGAATCGAGTTTATTTATAACTGATTTATATTTGCCTTCTATCCCTATAAAACTATTTTCTATGCTGTTTCTATTAATATATATTTCATTACCGGTATCATCTTTGTATTTTTGCTCATACAAATCATTACAAAGACAAATATCATCAATAGAAACAAATTTACAATGACTTTCACTATTTATAATAATATATACCATTCTTGCTTTTTTACATTTTGTAGCAAAGGAACTTAAATAAGATTTGGGCAAGTAGTGTTGTCTTTTTGTTTTAGTTGTCATATTGATTATTTTACAGACTCTACATCATTTGGAATAAACTGTATATTCCTTTATATTGTGCAAACTCATATGCAAGTTTTCGTTGCTCTTCAAGGGTTAAGGCACTAATTGCTTTATCGGTTTCTAACAATAGTTTCTTTGCATTTTCATAGTTATTCTTTGGTTCGCCATCTAATTTCCATTTAATATCTGTCATTATTTCACCTCTTTAGACTAAATTATAACATCAGTTTTGAAAAGACACAATGTCATTTTCATGTCATTTAAGTGTCATATTAATGCTATTTTCGTGTAATTCTCATCCAAAATATTTTTGCATTAATGCTTTTTTTAGTGTTTCAAGTTTTTCAAGGCTTTCTTGAACTGCCAATTTTGATTTGTCGGTCTGTTCCAAAAAATCAACATATCTCTTTTGTTCTAATACATTCACATTAGGAACCATAAGTCTATTAAAATCTTTAAGATTCAAATTATTCCTAACATCTCGCGAATATTTCTTAAGTTGTTCTTTACCCGAACCGTAATTTAGGAAACTTGAAACAAATCTTGGATAGTATCTACTTACATCATTTATTCTTGTTACAATCGTAGCAAATCCCAATGAGTTATTGAATTCTTCTCCAACCACAGCAGATGTACCTATATCGCCAGTGTGTACTGTAACAATATCATTAGTCTTATGCATCCTGCTCTTATTCGCTTCTGCAAATTCCACATCTAAATATGTCCCATCCCATACGATTTTGTCGCTCTTTATACTTGAATTAAACAAAAGGGGTGTTCCATTATTGCAGTAGTGTTTTGTCATGGTCGTAACTAAACCTATATATGTGTGTGCAATATCAGTAATATTCACAAAATCACTAACATTCCCAAACAGTTCGACAAATCGTGCTTTGACGAGTTCGTTAAGTTTTTGTAATTGAGTAACACTATCTAAAATTAGATTATCAACTGAAGTTAAAATAGTAATGACTTCATCCTGTTCCGCAAGTGATGGGAGAGGAATGTCAATGTTAAGCAAATTTGCTTTTGTCAAACTCGGAATAGTTACAGTAGTGTTAAGTGCTTCAAAATTGAAATTTTCACAAAAGTAGTACAGATATTTTGGATGCAGAATGTCCTTGTTTGCCTGTAACCCAAATGCAGTATCTACATTCCAAAAAGGTGTTTCGACATAAATAGGGTTGTTGATTGTGCCTTTTCTACCAATAATAACTGTGTGTGGTTCGCAAATATAATGATCAGCATATCCCATTATTCCCCCACTACCATATATAGGGTATTTACCGTTAGGATTTTCAACCTGTTTTTGATTTTTACCGTTCTTTATTTCTAAAACATCAGAAAATTTCATAGCATCCCCCCTTACAATCCAAGCAAAGAATTAAGCTCGTCCATTTTCTCGGAAATCTGCTTCTGTAATTCGTATAAATCTGCCATTAACTCCTCGGTAGACGGATATTCTACAGGCACGTACTCGGTCTTTTTATACTTATTGATAGAAAGATCATAGTCGTTTGAAACGATCTCCTCTTTGGATACAAAGAAGGATTTTTCGGTTCTTTCGCTTTCCTTTTCGGCTTCGAGATTTCTGAAACGTGCGATAATATCGGGTATATCATTGTCGGCTATAGCTGTACGCTTATCATCAAGGCTGTAGCCGTCGGCGGTCATATCATAGAACCAAACATTATCTGTACCGCCGTGTCCGGTCTTGGTAAAGATAAGTATACCGGTAGATACACCTGCATAGGGCTTGAATACTCCGGAAGGCATAGAGATAACGGCTTCAAGGCGGTTGTTCTCTATAATCTCTCGGCGGATAGCCTTATGTGCGGTAGAAGAACCAAAGAGGACTCCGTCGGGAACGATACAAGCACATCTGCCGCCTATGCGGAGCATACGCAGAAAGAGGGCTAAGAAAAGAAGCTCGGTCTTTTTGGTCTTGCAGACCTTGAGAAGATCAGCCGATACGGTATCATAGTCAAGACTGCCCTTGAATGGGGGATTGGCAAGGATAAGGCTATACTTGTCCTTGTCGAGGTTCTGGTCGGACAGGCTGTCACGGTATTCTATATAGGGACGGTCTACACCGTGGGTCATCATATTCATAGCACCGATACGGAGCATGGTTCTGTCCATATCATAGCCGTGGAACATATGATTCATATAATGATCCTTTTTGACGTTGTTAAAAAAGATCTCTTCTCTGTGATTTTCCTTTAAGTATTCTCCAGCACTTACAAGGAATCCTGATGTACCGCAGGCAGGGTCACAAATAACATCATCGGCCTTTGGCTGCATAAGCTCAACCATCATATGTATGATATGTCTAGGGGTACGGAACTGACCGTTAAGCCCTGACTGTGCTATCTTATTGAGAAGATACTCGTATACGTCTCCGCGGATATCCTTATCCTCGGATTTTGACATAAGGTCGTATATCTCGTCAAGGGCGTCTATTACCTTTGAGAGAAGCAGGGGTGTAGGCAGCTTGAAGATAGCATCATCCATATACTTGGAATATGCGCTGTCCTTGTTTGCATCAAGGGTCTTTAAAAAAGGAAATACAAAATCCTGCATTATGGAATATGTCTGTCCTGCGTTGAGATCACGGAAAACAGACCATCTGAGCTGGTTTGCATCTATTTCTCTGCCGTTAATATTTACAATTCCGGCAAAACGGCTTTTGTACTCTAAACCTAACATCAGCGATTCTTTTGCACGGAGATTGTCGGTATCGTCAAGATCGCGGATAAACATAAGGTATGTGATCTGTTCTATAACGTCAAGAGGATTTACAAGTCCCCCTGCCGCAAATATATCCCATAAGCTGTCTATTTTATTTTTGAGTTCGCCTGTTATCATATTTACCTCGTTTTGGGTGATATCCTAAAAAAATTTATAATTATACAAAATATATTATAATACAATATTCTTTTTATTTCAAGGTATATTTGACATTTGTACTTAATTATGATATAATTTATTCATATAATAAATACAAGGAGTTATATCAATGGGTAGACTGTTAGGTGCGCACGATTCGGATGAGCTTGACCGCCCCGATCTTAATAAATGTCCTGACTGCGGATGCTTTTTCCCTCAGGACAACTGTCCCTTATGCGGCAAGGAATGTCCCGAGGCCTTCCGCGCGGGTAACCGTAAAAAGGTAAAGCATAAAAAGCACAAGAATTCATCAGGCAGAGTCAGATTTGTAGAATGGTATCACAGCTGGTGGTTTATTGCCATAATGATGGTGTTTATGCCTGTTATAGGCATCATACTGCTCTTGACAAGTCCTCACAAAAAGGGTATCAAGATCACCCTTGTGGTTATTGCCGCGGTATATTTTTTGGTTACCACATTCGGTATAGGCAGTATAGTATCAAGGGTTACAAATATTTTCAGCGAGCCTGTAGAAAGACTTCCCTATGAGGAATATACTCAAAAATGCGATACCGTTACCCCCGAGGACTTCTATCGCTCACCTAACAGCTACAAGGGAGATTTTGTCTGCCTTGAGCTTAAGGTAAAGAGTAAGTTCGTAGACCTTGTGGGATACTATGACGGTCTTGAATACAACACATATTATGTATGTACCGACACAGAATACGGTGACATTGAGATAATAGTCCGCGACTGTCAGAAGGAGCTCAAAAATTATAAGGAGGGCGACATTATCGCCGTGTACGGCGAGGGCGCGGGTATGGATAGCTTTGATGATCTCAATTATGAGTATCACCAGGGTCCCTGCATATTTGCGGCTTATATTGAAATCAAGAATTAAACGGGGGCGGCCGGGGTCCTCAAACCGAGCTTGCCGAGGTTTGGGGTTCGCTGCGGCAATATGCCGCCCTCTCATTTTGGCAAAGCCAAAATATATCAACTAAAAAAGGTTACCTCGTTTAGGTAACCTTTTTACATTACATTATATAATTACTCTTATCTTATCTATACCGTAATAGCGGAAAAGCTCGATGGCACTTTGGTCTATGACCTCTCCGCAGACCGCAATAGGCACCGCAGGGGGACAGCTTACCGAGGGTGCGCCTAACACCCGTCCGAGAGCCTTATCGATGCTGACAGGCTCATTTTTTGACATTATAGCCTGTCTTGGGTTCATAGCTTTTTCAAGGCACTTCAAGGCAGGCGGTGTGTCCTCTATGGGTGCGCGCCTGTCGATATACAGTAATGCGGATATGACCGATATTACCGCTTCCTTGTCGGGGGGAAGCATCATCACAAGATAGTCGGGGTCGGCAAACTCGCAGACTATTCCCTGCTCTGTCATCAGCTCTGACAGCTCTACACCGCTATAGCCGTATTTTTTTGCATCAAGGGTGAGCTTCATTGGCTCGTCGCCTACTGTGAAAAGGCTTTGCTTAAGCTCCTCTACACAGGGGATAGTATCACAAAGCCGCTGTCTCAACACGCTGTCAAGATAGCTGTTACAGCGATCAAGGGAATAAAGTATAAGGTATGACGGGCTTGTGGATGCAAAGAGACTCATTGCATCGTCCGCCATATCACAGAGATACTCGGGTGCGTTCCTTGAAATGTGGAGATATCCCGCCCCTGTAAGGCAAGGCAGGGTCTTGTGTGCCGAGTCACAGCATATATCCGCTCCAAGGTCTATTGGGTGCTGTGATGCGGGCAGAAACTTAAGATATGCACCGTGAGCGTTGTCGACCAACAGCATTACACCGTGGCGGTGACAGACTTCGGCAAGTCCCTTTATATCCGCCATATTACCGAGGTAATCGGGGGATGTGATATATACCGCTACGGGGTCGTTGTGCCGTAGGTATTCTTCAAGGGCGTCAGGTGTAATATTGCATGACAGAAGGCTGTCTCCGTAGAGCCAGTCTATCTCTATATCAAGGAGCGCACAGCCGTACATAAGCACCTTGTGGGCATTGCGCCCTGCGGCTATAAGAGGTCTTTTGTCACCCCGTGTAAGCATCGCAAGATAGAGCATAGCCTTGATTGAAAGGGACGAGCCCTCGGTGGAATAGAGGGTCCTCTGTGTGCCGAAGAGCCCTGTTGCGTTGTCCATACTCTGTCTGATAATGCCCTTGGCATTGTAAAGCACATCCGCACCCTCAATTTCGGTTATATCAAGTCCCTCGACACCCATACCGCCTACGCCCTTATGCCCCGGCATATGGAGG
This sequence comes from Clostridia bacterium, assembly GCA_017537175.1. GTDB lineage: Bacteria > Bacillota > Clostridia > Oscillospirales > CAG-272 > RGIG7300. The sequence goes on from JAFYLH010000001.1 coordinate 26,137, forward strand.
CGTAATTGGCTTCGGTCACGGTAGTTATCTAAAAAATCACAGATGGGGTTGGTCATTATTCTTCGTCTAAGCTCTTTGCGGCTTCAAGCATAATGGCACATTCCATACGCTTGCGGAAAAGGTCACAGCCGTCCTTGTAGATGCCCTTTACCGAGCCTGTTGCGTGGTATGCATTAGCCGCGCATCCGCCCGAGCAATAAAGCTTTGCCCAGCAGTCACGACATTCGGACCTTGCATAGACATTACAGCCCATAAACTCGTCCTGCATCTCCTTGTTGGTGACACCCTGCCATACATCACCCAGCTTGAATTTTTCGTCACCTACAAACTGGTGGCAGGGGTAGAGGTCACCCCAGGGAGTAACCGCCATATACTCGGTTCCCGAGCCGCAGCCCGATACTCTCTTATATATACAGGGGCCGCCCTTAAGGTCTATCATATAGTGATAGAAGGTAAAGGGTCTTCCCTCTTTTCGTCTTTCGAGCATAAGAGCAGCAAGCTGCTCATACTGCTCCATAACAATAAGCTTGTCCTCTTCGGTCAGAGCCACGGGATCCCCCGGAGCTGTAACCACAGGCTCCATAGAAAGCTCATTGAAGCCAAGGTCAAGCATTACCTTGATATCCTCAAGGAAGTCGGGATTGTGGTGAGTGAAGGTGCCGCGCATATAGTAGTTCTTGCCGCCTCTTGCTTCTACGAACCTTTGGAACTTGGGAACTATCTTCTCCCAGCTTCCGTTACCTGCAAAGTCAACACGGTAGCGGTCGTGGACCTCCTTTCGTCCGTCAAGGCTGAGGACCACATTACTCATTTCACGGTTACAGAAGTCTATAACATCATCGTCAACCAGAACTCCGTTTGTGGTAAGGGTAAAGCGGAAGTTCTTGCCCTTTTCCTTTTCGATACTGCGGGCATAAGCCACAAGCTGCTTTACCACATCAAAGTTCATAAGAGGCTCACCGCCAAAGAAGTCGACCTCAAGGTTACGGCGGTTGCCCGAGTTCTCTACAAGAAAATCAAAGGCCTGCTTGCCTACCTCGTAGCTCATCATTGCCCGCTCACCGTGGTACTTACCCTGACTTGCAAAGCAGTATGAGCAGTTGAGATTGCATGTGTGGGCGATATGTATGCACAGCGCCTTGACAACACCGGAGGTGCGCGCCTTAAGCTCACCCGCCATAGGCTCAAAGCTGTCGGGGGTATAGAGCTTGCCCATGGCCTTTAATTCATCTATCTGGTCAAGACATTCGGATACCTCCTCGGGGGTAACATCCTCTCTGTCCTTATATTTTTCAAGTGTTTCGGCGATTACCGTTTCTCTGTCCTTACTTTCATAAGCCTCAATCATATCATAGGCAACCTCGTCCACCACATGGACCGAGCCTGAATGAATGTCAAGGACGATGTTAAGTCCGCCTAATTTATAGCAATGTAACATAGATTCTCCTCATAAAAGTAGCCGCCCAAAAGGCGGCTACTCGCTTTATAGCATATTAGAAGCTCGTGTGATGTGTCAAATACACCTCACCCGATTATAAACAGGCTCACCTGCTTACTTATTCTCTTTGTTCTCGCACTCCTGGTTTGCGATACCGCAGCTGGTCTTGCAAGCGGACTGGCAGGATGTCTGGCACTCGCCGCAACCGCCCTTGTTGGTGCAAAGATTCTTAGTTTCTAAAGTCTTGATATGCTTCATTTCAGTTAGCCTCCGAAATTAAAATATTTATGGATATATTTTAGCACAATTATGCGTCTGTGTCAATCATAAATGAGAAAATACTGAAATTATTTATTCAAATAATTCTCAATATAGCCTTCGTATTCCAAAGTAATGCCTATATCGTACTTTTCAAAGTAGTGTATAAAATCACATGGAAAAATAAAATCCCCATCTTCGATTATACCTGCCTGTTCTATCCGTTCCCCATCAAATATATCTTCAACAGACATCATAGCGATAGCGGAAACGGAAAGAGACTTCATATATGTTAGTATATCTGTTTTTGAGTATTTGTTGTTGATAGATCTGTAGAACTCAAAATCTTCATCACATTCCCCGTATTTCATACCTTTGAAAAAACCGAAATATTTTTTCATTAAATTATTTATTTACCTCAAAAGTATTTGCCACAGTTTCAAGAAGTTCTGTAATCTTAAGATGCTGGGGACACATAGCTTCACAGGCTCCGCACTTGATGCAGTCGGATGCTTTGCCCTTGCCCGCGGTGTGTACGTTCTTATAATAATAGCCGGGATTCCAGTCATCTATGATCTGCTTGGTGTTATAGCAGGCAAAGAGATCGGGGATAGAAATATTCATAGGACAGCCCTCAACACAGTATCTACACTGTGTACAGGGGATTGTGTTTGCGTTCTTCATAACATCACGGATGATGAAAAGCCGCTTGATCTCCTCCTCGGTAAGGGGCTTAAAGTCCTTCATATAAGAGGTGTTGTCCTTGACCATATCCATAGTACCCATACCCGATAGCACGGCTGCAACACCCTCAAAGCCTGCCGCAAAGCGGATTGCATAGCTTGCGGGACTGCCCTCGGTCAGCAGACTCTGTGCCTTTTCGGGGAACTTGGCAAGACTGCCGCCACGTACAGGCTCCATTATGAATACAGCCTTATTGAACTTACGGCATATCTCATAGCAGCGCTTGCTCTGTACGGCGGTGTCCTCGTAGTCAAGGTAGTTGAACTGTATCTGTACCACCTCTATCTCGGGATATGCGGTAAGTATCTCTTCAAGCAACTCGGGGGTGTCGTGGAATGAGATTCCGAAATGCTTGAACTTGCCCTCTGCCTTAAGCTTAAGTGCTTCCTCATAGGCATTGCAACGGCGGAACTTGTCATATATACCCCTTGTCTGGGAGTGCATAAGGTACACGTCAAAATAGTCCACACCGCATAATTCAAGCTGCTTTTCAAACAGCGGGCGGATGTCCTCCCGGGTTTCAAAATAGTTCACCGACAGCTTGTCGCAAAGTACAAACTCATCTCTTGGATAGCGCTTTGCCACACATTCGCGGATAGCCACCTCGCTCAGTCCTCCGTGGTAGAGGTGAGCGGTATCGTAATAGTTAAAGCCCTCTGACTGAAAATAGTCCACCATTTCGCATATTTTTGCGTGATCGGGCTTATCGTCAGCTGTTGGCAGACGCATCATACCAAAGCCTAATAATTTTTTGATTCCAAACATATTCTTCTCCGTTAATTATATTATACCGTGATTATAACAGATAACCCGATATATTTCAATATTTTGTTTATAGACTAAATTAATTTTTGTGATATCAATATGCCAAGCGACAGCTTTTTAATGCTTCCGTTATCAAAGCGAACCGAGATAAGCTCGCCGTCACGGGAAAGTATACGGCCTCTGCCAAAGGCACGGTGGCTTATGACCGAAGCCACAGTAAAGTCGGTATATTTATCTGTTCCGAGCTGCTTTGAGGTCTCAAAAAACTCCTCGGTAAAGGTGGAGGGGGCTGTTGAATAGCTGAATATATGCAGTCTGTTCTTTGCCCTTGTGACCCCTACATAAAAGAGTCTGCGCTCCTCCTCGTAGGCTTTTATATCGGTTTCATCTGCGTTACGGTAGTTTGATATTACATTTTCGGGAAATATACCGTCACAGACATCTATGAGATATACCGTATCATATTCAAGACCCTTTGCGGAGTGAATGGTTGAGAGGATAATTTTGCTGTCGATATTTTTCCGCTCGGAAAGTATATCCTCAAGCTCCTCAAGTCTTGTAATCAGTTCACGGGGTGAGGATAGCCTCTGTCCGATAGCCTCAAGGATAGACAGCTTATTATCTCTAATATTCATACGGTCAAGGTAATCACCGTAGCCCATATAATTCTTTATACGGTAGACCGCGCTTCCCGCCTTCTCTGCCCTCATATTCTGAAAATGAGTAGATAGTGCTTTTACCGATTTCCTTGTACCCTGGTGGATAGGCAGATATTCGGCGGCAGAAAGAATGTCAATGCGCTTCTGTGCGGCTATCTCGCAGGCGCGCTTGGCGTTGTCCTTGGTAAGATAGCTTGATATCTTATAGTATATCCGCATAAATATATCCGCATCGGTTTGATCGTAAGCAAAGGATATTATATCTCTGATATCTGCCGTCACCTTATGGCTGAAAAATGTCAGATCTGCGGCTCTTGTACGGTATTCGATGCCGTTTTGCTCAAAGAGATCCACCAAGGGCAGCATTGATTCATTGTCGCGGTAAAGTATAGCGGTTTCTTTTTCGGGGTTCTGTGCAACCTTTAAAAGATAGCTGTACTGGCTCAGTCTTGAGGTGGAATTAAGCTGCTTTACGGGTGTTACGGCTCTGCGGGTCGGCTTCATTGTCTTTTGGTGACGGAGTTTATTCTTTTGTATAAAGCGATCTGCGTGAGCCACTATATTTGCATCCGAGCGGAAGTTTTCCTCCATAAGAAGAACCTTGGCATCATTATAATCGGATTCAAAGGACAGTAGTGCCTCGGGATAAGCGGCACGGAAGCCGTATATGCTCTGGTCCTCGTCCCCTACCATAAAGAGGTTACCCGAGGAAATCAGCTTGATTATCTCATGCTGGATCTTTGATGTGTCCTGTGCCTCGTCGACACAGATATATCTGTATTTTTGCTTTACTGCATTTAAAATGTCGGGGTATCTCTTCAGAATCCGGTGTGCATATACCATCTGATCGTCATAGTCCATAAGACCGCTTGCTCTCAGGGTGTCGTTGTACTGCTTATATATAGCATATAGATCTACGGTATCGTCGATATCCTTGATCTCGGCTTCGGTCAGCATCATATTCTTACAGTAGGTTATATATGACCTCACCGCTTTGATGTCGCTTTCGGTGGGGAAGGTATCCTCCACCACTTGGTATATCCTTGATATGATACGGCTTATCTCGCCCTCGTTTGTAATAACATCAAAGGCACGGGTGTCGTTATAATGCTCGTACATACCGATGATTCGCTGGCATACTCCGTTTATTGTACGGAATTCAAGTCTGTCGGCATATTCGTCCCCGAAAAATGCGGTAAAGCGGCTTCTCATATCATGAGTTGCCGATACTGTATAGGTCATTGTAAGAATGGATTCGGGTTCAATACCGCAATTATATATCATATAACCAAGACGGCTGACAAGCACCGTTGTCTTTCCGCTTCCGGGTACGGCTAAAAGCAGGGTGTTACCATCAACACTCTGCACCGCCTTCTTTTGCTGATCATTTAATTGTAATCCGAATTTTTCGACAAATCTGTTAATACTCATAAGTAAATTATACATAAATCCTGGCAAATATTCAAGGTTAATATGATAATTTATCAAAATCGAAAAAAAAATATAAAAAGCACTATACAACCGAAAAAAAATGTGATATAATATTTCCGTAAATTTTATGATTGAGGTGCTGAAAATGAAGAAACTCTATACAGGCAAAACAAAAGATGTTTATGCTCTCGACAATGGCAATGTAATGCTTAAGTTCAAGGATGACTGTACCGGTAAGGACGGCGTTTTTGATCCCGGTGAAAATGCAGTTGGTCTTACCATCGACGGTATCGGCAAGGCAAACCTTCAGTCTTCCATTCATTATTTTGAGCTTCTTAAGGAAGCTGGTATCAAGACTCACTATGTAAGTGCTAACCTTGATGATGCTACTATGGAGGTTCTTCCCGCAACAGTATTCGGTCACGGTCTTGAGGTTATCTGCCGTCTTGTTGCAACAGGCAGCTTTATCCGCAGATACGGAGAATATATGGAGGACGGCACACCCCTTCCCGGCGGTTATGTTGAGTGTACCTTTAAGAATGACGAGAAGGGCGATCCCCTGGTAACAGGCGAGGGTCTTGTGGCTCTTGGTGTTATGTCTCCCGAGATGTTTGAGTCCCTTAAGTCCCAGACTTTGGCTATCACAAAGATAGTTGCAGATGATCTTAAGTCTATCGGTCTTGACCTCTGGGATATCAAGTTTGAGTTCGGCTACAACAATGACGAGGTTATCCTTATCGACGAGATCGCTTCCGGTAATATGAGAGTTTACAAGGACGGCGAAAAGGTTGATCCTGTAGAGCTCACCAAGATGATCAACAACAGATAAAATATATTCGTTTCAAAAGGGTCATATTTCTATGACCCTTTTCTTTATAATATTTAAAGGTCACCTTTTGGTGACCTTTTATATTTTAATTGTTCGCAAACAACCATTCCGGATCAGCACCGAAAAATTCCTTAAATCTGTCAGGCTGAACCGACTCGACAACAGCTACAAGCTTCATATTTATACCGCTGGTTGTATCACTGTCATATTTGGTCGAGGCAGATGTAACGAAAGGAACCTCTGTAGGATTTCTCTTTTTAACCGTTTTTCCGTTCTCGTCCTTTTCGTTAACCTCTGTGTATGTCACGACATTTTTGTAATAGTAATAATCTCCAACCTTTATCCAATCATCACCCAAAGTATAGGTGACATCTGTCGCAGGATGCATAACCTCGGTATCACCGCTAAGGGTATAAAAGTTCTCAAAAAGCTGTACTCTGATGTAAGCAGAGCTGGGTCCGGTGAATTTGACCTTAAGCTGTAATTCATCCAAATCATAAATATTAAAGACAACATCATCTGTAAGATCGGTAAAATCGGATTCAGACGAAGACAACTTATAGAGGGTCTGTGTTTCAAAATCGGTGGTTATAACCGTAAGATCCGCATCCTGCTCGGGTGCAAACCAAGAAAATGCCATACCGATAGAAAACACAACTACCATCAGAATTACAACAATTGCTGCAATCAGTATGCTGTAACGGCGGCGAAATTCCCTGCTTGAGGAAATATCATTCCTTTGCTTAACTTCACTGCCTTTTTTTGATATAGTTTTATCAGGCAGATTAGGTAATTTTTTACTTTTACTCATATATTATCATTCACCCGTATTCAATACTATCTTAAAGCTCATCATCGCATTGAGATTGAGTGCGCCTTCCTCGTCAATTATCTGTCCATAGGTTTTACCGGTTTTTTCGTCAACATAGTGGTAATCAGCCCAGAATATGATAGCTACCATATGCTTATACACGCTGCCTTTGAAGTCGTCAGAGGTATATATCAATACGGCATCCTTGTCATTACCCGAGCCTGCGGTATGGTTATTGTTTATCGTCTGTGAATAAGCTAAATTTGTATCTGTTCCCGCAACATAATCGGTATCAATGTAATAATGAAGACCCTTAGGAACAGTAATAGATATGCTTACATTGTTAGGCAAGGGGGACTCTACCTCAAGAGGCATTACACGAATAGCTTTTGAAAAGTCGTTAACGGAAATCTCATCGTCACCCAGCTTGGTGGCTGAGGGTAATATGACCGATTTATCTGTAACGATATCCTGACCCAGTTCTGTTCCGTCCTGCTCGGATTTAACAGAAATATAGAACGGATCGACCGAAACTGCTGTGTCGTCACCAAACCAGGCAAAAACCGCTGTTATAAGCAGAACGATTGCAAGGAGAAGTATGGCACCTGATTTTATAAACTCGTTGCGCAGGTGACGCTTTCTTTCAAGCTCAACAGGTCTCATATCTTTCTCCTTTCATCAAATTTTTACTTTAGTTTGAGAATATTCTGTATATACCCCAAGGTAATGTGGGTTCTGATATATTGAAAATTATATAAACATCATCCAAATCAGCTATAGAGACATTCGCACCCGAATCGCTTGTAGTAACCGAAACAGGCTGAGTACAAGCCGCATCCTTAAATGCGGTAATTGTATAAGTGTACTTTACGGGTAAAGTCATCTTAAAGTTCATTGTCTCGCCCACATAGAGGAATCTGAGAGACTCAAATTCATCAGTCATCTGAGAATTGAGGAAAAGGTTATATTCATTAGCCAACGAATTAGTAACCTTAGTCAAGCCCTTGTTATGCATATCGGCATTATATTCGGTTTTGAGATCTGCATCTTCATACACAAACTTGTAGTGGACATTTATGCTCTTAACATTGAACATTACATACCTGGTATCGGCATTAAATAACGCATTAAAGGGCTTTATTGTGTATAACTGCTTTCCACCGGTCTTCAGTTCAAACATACCGTTCTTATACATTCCGATATCAGTAGCACCGATTAGATCTCCGCGAACAAAGGCATACCCTGTAGAAGCAGAGTCGGCCGGATATGCTACAGGCTTACCGATAACCATATTAGAGGTTACACTGTATTTATCGTAAGCCATTTTCATTTCAACCGTTTCAAAGCTTACAGAGGAAGCAGGTCCAAGTTCATTTACATAATTAAACGAAACAGAAGCAACAAATGATGTTCTGGATTTATATGTAGAATACACACCGTTGTAATTATCACCAGCAAAATATTTCAGCTGAGGATAGTGAACAGCACTTCCGCCAAGCTGAGATGTGACGGGATAAACCTCCCATTTGTCACTTAACTCGATCTTATCTGAGTTACCTGTAAGATCGGCTGTTGTTACTGCATAGCTGTCTTCGGAATAGAGTATACCTGCAGCCTGCCAATCATAATAGGAATTAGTAACGGTACCGCTGTCAACAAGACCGTATCTTGTTCCGTTTTTTACAGTACCGATGTTTCCGGTAAATAATGAATCCTCGACATCACCGCCGCCGACTGCAAAGAATCCGCTTACTGTTTCGGCATCAACGACAACAGCAGTGGAATATGTGCTTATAGCTTTTGTAGTGTCATCAGTAACAGCTACAATGCCTGCTGCTGCCTCGGTGCCTGATACAATACCGTATGTAATACAGGTATCGATAAGAGTATCAGTGTTAGCCTCACCGGCAATCATACCCGAATTCTTAGAATTCTCTACTGTACCGGTGGCAATAACATTGATCACATTGCAATCCCTCATGCTACCTGCAAGTATACCCGCATTTTCAGCATAGACAGGAGTACCGTCCGCTGTAGTTTTGTTACTCTTAATCACCGCATTGGAAATATGAAGATTTGAGATAGTACATTTATTGCTTACAGTTGCAAAAAGACCTATATTTCCTTCATTTGCATTTGTAATACTAAGATTTGCAATTAAAGTTTTATTACCATCAAGAACGCCCTTCATACCTATTATAGGTAAATGACTTACTGTTGCAAGGTCAAACAGCGCAGTTGTTGAAAAATTGTCCTGATATTTTACGGGAGTAAACTCCAATTTATAATTATACTTACCTGTTTCATCGTCAAGGCAGTATACTCTGATCATATCAAACTCATTATAATCATTGATTATAAAGGGAGACTGGGCTGTACCGTTACCGCCTACGATATAGGGGTTTTTGTCGGCTGTGGTTACATGAACATAGATATCGCGTTCGAAGCTGCCTGAATATGCGGTGAACTTGATGTCACCTGTATTTGTGAACAGGTACTTGCCTGTATTTGCATCATATGTGTTTCCGGAAAGACCGTCTATAGTTGCGCCTTCATTAGTGGGAAAATTGCTGAGATCGGTGGGATCAAAGTAGTATTCATCTACACCGCCGCTTATGCGCCAGTCAATTCTGTTTGAAGCAGTGCCTACATTTTTAGTAATTGTAGCATAAGAATATTTATCAGCAGATGAAACAACAGTAAATTCTCTGCCTGTAGTTAATCCGTCCTCGCGGCTAACATCCACAATAGCAGTAGATATCGCAGACATTCTTTTTATATTTTCCCTGTTACCGTCATCAAAGCTGATCTGAGGATAATAACCCTCATAGTTGACCCAGCCTGTACCCTTAAGCTTTGACTTGATCTCCGCAGGCGTACAGCGGTGAGGATCCATGTCACCCTGTCGCTGCAAGGAAACATTCTCGTCGTAATATACATGATGTGATTCCTCAAGACCCTTGATAACACCGATAGACTTTACGGTATCGGCATAGGGATTAAGAATACACATAGATGTGTATGATTCGGTAATACTGGGGGTAAAGGAATATCCGATAAGACCGCCGATATAATTGCGCCCGTCATTATCGATACTGCCTGTAGAATAACACTTTGTAACAAGATTGGTTGTAGCAGTCGATGATTCGGTATACGAGCCTATAAGACCACCGACATAACTGCCGTTAGTATTAATATCAACCATAGCAAAGCTATTATGCATATCTCCGCCGAAGCTGCCAACAAGACCTCCTATATAAGAGGGATTGTCACCGTAAACAGATATGGTACCGTCAACTATACAGTCAACGACCCTGCCGGAGGTCATAACACCTGCAAGGAAACCGAAGCCTACTTTATTACCGGCATTTAAATCTGTAATTGTACAGTTGTACATTACGGTGTAGTAGAAATAACTGCCCTTAGCAACATTAGTGAACAGTCCTCCACCGGACATATTCAAATTACTGATAGTATGATAATTACCGTTGAAATATATGACCTTATTAGTCGCATCTATAGGGGTATAGGTGATTCCCGATGCATCTATATCAGCAGTAATTTTAATTGTAACAGGACTTGTTGCACTGTTAACGGAAGTAGCCAGTCCTGCAAGATCGGCAGCGGAGCCGACATTGATAGTGGTAGCAGCACTTGAGGTAAACATCATACCAAGATTACATGATGTGACCAATATCGCCAATGTAAGTATCATAGATATAATCTTGATCTTTTTCATATTTACCTCCTTGTAGATTTTAATCTTTAGTATTTGTTTTATCATCGAAAGCATCTGCTTCCGATTTACCTGCTGTATTATTACCAACCTTTTCGGGAGTATTGATTATAACAAACAGGTCTATCAGGTTTATAAGAACGATTATTGCAATGGGAAGAACTGTTATACAGAATGATATTGTTCTGTTGGAGAGTATCTCAAACACCTTACCTATGTGATAGGAGGTGAACACTACCCTTCCCATAATATCCTCTTCATAAACCTTATATTCGTCGGGCTCGGGGTTTGCCGCACCCTTGGTCGTAATTTCGGTGACACCGTCACCGTTGATATCAATTGCATATATATTGTGGGTATTGATGCTACCCTCAATATCCGGATCATGGGATACAAAGGATATTGTATCGCCCACCTCCAGCTTCTCAAAGGGAACTTCCTTTGCAATAATGAAGCTTCCTTTTCTTATGTCGGGTTCCATGCTTCCTGTAAGAACATAATAGAACCTGCTGCCGAAAAACGACATTTCGGGATTAGCTCTGGAAAGTGTGGCAAAAACGAGAAGCGAAAACGAGAACACAAGGAAAACTGCGGCAATCACGCTTGTGATCTTAATTGCTCGCTTGGTCTTAGGCTTGGTCATCAGTTTTCACCGTTGTCGTTAACAAAATTGATAGATACGGCATCCGCTATGCTCATAACCGACTCGTCGGATGCTTGTGTTATATCAGACTTTACCTGCTTTGGCTTTGAAACAGCCTTAGCCTTTTCCTTTGCGGCCTTTTCCTTAGCCTTAGCCTTAGCCTTTGCTGCTTTTTCCTTTTCAAGGGCTATAGCCTTTTCCTTTGCGGCTTTTTCCTTAGCCTTTGCTTTTGCTTTAGCAGCCTTTTCCTTCTCTATGGCAGCGGCTTTTTCCTTGGCTGCCCTTTCCTTTTCTTTTGCTTTTTGCTTTGCCTGTCTCTCTTTTTCGAGAGCCTCGGCCTTTTCCTTGTCTGCCTTGGCTTTAGCCTTTGCCTTTTCACGGGCTACGCGCTCTTTTTCAAGCGCATCAGCCTTTTCCTTGTCTGCCTTGGCTTTAGCCTTTGCCTTTTCACGGGCTACGCGCTCTTTTTCAAAAGCCTCGGCCTTTTCTTTATCTGCCTTGGCTTTAGCCTTAGCCTTTTCACGGGCTACGCGCTCTTTTTCAAGAGCCTCGGCCTTTTCTTTATCTGCTTTGGCTTTAGCCTTTGCCTTTTCACGGGCTACGCGCTCTTTTTCAAGAGCCTCGGCCTTTTCTTTATCTGCCTTGGCTTTAGCCTTTGCCTTTTCACGGTCAAGGCGTTCCTTTTCAAGAGCTGCTGCCTTTTCCTTAGCAGCCTTTTCCTTTGCCTTCTGCTTAGCTATGCGCTCTTTTTCAAGGGCTTTTTCTTTTTCAAGCTTAGCCTTTTCACGGGCAATACGGTCAGCCTCGCGCTTCTTCTCTCTGGCAATACGCTCTTCCTCGCGCTTGCGAGCGGCTTCTTCTCTCGCCTTCTGACGAGCAATACGAGCCTTTTCTTCTGCCTTTTCGCGGGCAATACGCTCTTTTTCTGCCTTAATGGCATCTTGCTTAGCCTGCTTTTCGGCTTTAAGAGCATTGCTGATAGCCTCGGCAATAAGAGCATCCTGCTTTTCGCGCTTCTTTGCCGCCTTGACGATCTCATCAAGGTATACTCGCCTGATCTCGGTATTATAGATATCGTAGTCGTCTACGATCTCCTCGATCATATTCTTAACGAACTTAGGCTTGATCTGTCTGCGCTTCTTCTTGTGTTCAAGATCAACCTCATCTGAGGAATCTGCCGCCTTCTTAAGGCAGATATAGTTAAGAGCAAGAGCGTTATAAAATGCAAATACCTGCTGTTGCTCAAGCTCACGGTATTCGTTGATAACATCAATGGTATAGCCTACCTCGTGGTAGGTCTCGATAAACTGCCAGAGAACAAGAGCCTTTTTAAAGTTAGGGTCCTTAAGAATAACATTTGTTCTCATAATAGGAGGACGCACGGGAGCAGAGCCTCTCATAGAACGGGCAAATGCTGAGCCGCGGAACTCACGGATAATATGGGAAAGACGGTCGATACGGGCAAAAATACTCATACGGCTGGTGTCCATATCGATCATAGATGTCTTATTTGTAGCAGAAATTTCGAGCTTGTAGGTAACATCCTCGGATCCATTGTTAAATGTTCCCTCCATGCCAAGCTCTGCGACCTCTTCATCGTCGGTAATACCGTAGAGCACCTTACGGCGGCTCTCAACAAACTCCTCAACCTTGCCGAGAAGTGTATAGATAAAACGGTTTTCGTAGATGTCAAAGCTCTCTTCACGGTATACATTGAGTATCTCGTTGGGAGTTACTCTGTCACCGTCTACTCTTGCTATGAGGTTGGTATGCTGTGCAAGATGGCGAACAGACTCATTGGTAATACGGCGTGCCTTTTCAATCGGCACTATCTCCTCCTCCTGTACGATGAAACGACGGGGGTTACGGATGATGGTATCAAGCTCAACAATGCAGTTCTCTATCTGCTCGATCCAGCGGACATCGATCTTCTTATCCTTTTTCTTCTGATAAAAAGAGATCTTGTTACTGCCCGCACCGATATTCTCCATAACATAGCTATAGAACTCATCGCTCTCTATCATCGAGACAAAATTTTCATAGTATGAATCATATAATGAATCTATCTGTTTAGACACTTTCTGATCTCCTTATCTTGGGTGTGCCAATAACGGCTGATATTTTAGTAAAGCTTCTTGAGTCTGAGGAGGTATTCCTTGGACTCCTGCATATTCTGCTTGCCGAACATCTTATCCATATAGCTGATAAGACCGTCGATCTCATCACGGATAAAGGAAAGGTTGAGGGACTCAAACTTTCTGAATACCTTCTGCTTAAGTACATAGTCAAGACCGTCGATTTCTGTACCGCCGCAGCCTACATATGCAGGAACAAAGTCCTTAAGCTGCTTAACGATACGGTTACCGAATGCCAGTCTGAAGTGCTCGATTACATAGTCATCAAGCTCTGCAATCTTATCAAGGCTTTCCTGAGATACCCTGTATTTATCCTTAGCCTCATCAAACATAGACTCGAGGTGAGTAAAGGAGAGGCTGAGATTCTCTGTATAGGGAGCATCGAAATACTTACCCTTGGTATTGATATCGATAGGCATTGCACGGTCATAAACCTTGTCTGTAATAGCAAAGGTAGAGTCGTCGTTGTTTGCAGTACCGATATACCACATATTCTGAGGAAGGGTCATACGGCCTTCTACAACCATCTTGGGGTCGGTGGGCCATGCGGAGGGAACGAGGTCAACTACCCACTCGTCACGGGTAGGCATTTCAAGGATGGACAGAAGCTCTGCAAAGTAGTACTCAACACGGGCAATGTTCATCTCGTCGAGGATGGTGAGGTATACATCGTCAGTATATTTTGCCTCGTACATCTTCTTTAATACCTCGGTCTCGTTAAAGCGCTTGGTAAATTCGTTGAAGTAGCCGAAGATCTCGGTACGGTCACGCCAGGAGGGCTGTACCGATGCTATTGTTGTATCGTTCTGTGTAAACTTACCAAAGGCATAAGGCAAGGAGGTCTTACCTGTACCGGATATACCCTGGAGTATGAGAAGTCTGGTTGAAGCAAAGGAAGCAAGGAAAAGACGGATAGTCTTGATCTCATAGAACAGACCCATACGGGAGCATGCGAAGTTACGGAACATATCACATATCTCGGGAAGTGTGATATCCTTGTTATATACAGGAGCTACATAGTTCTCGTACTGGCGGTCAACCATCTTGAGCTTGTAGAAACGGCCGATATCCTCGTCGGTAAGAGGCTTTTCTTCCTCGGTTGCTTCGGTATTCTCTTCCTCAGCGGGCTTAACCACGGGAAACTCGGGAGAAGGATCCAAAGGATTGACCTTCATAGCCAGGATGCGCTCCTTTTCACGGGTAAGCTTAACGATCTCACGGTTAAGGTTGCCCATCTCCTCCATCATCTCTGCACGGGAAACAAGATTTACACGGTTGTGTATGTACTTTCTGATAAGAAGGAACAGAAATACCAATATTACTATAAGAAGCGCAAATACGACAATTGCAACAAGGATAGCAAGTACCCACTCCAGTATGCCGAAATTCTCCTTATATTCTCCAAATACCTTTATGTATTTAGGTATATTGAATACATCAACAATACCAAAGAATATACCGGTAATGATCTTCCAGAGACCACCGACAAATACACCGGTAAAATCCTTAATAAATAATGCTAAGCTTTCCATATGCTGTACCTTCCTTTGATGAAGTAATTTTTAGCTTGGGAGAGATAGTGCCGTAAGGCTTATTCTAAGCTCTCAACTCTGAACTCATAGCATAGTTATGAGTTTACAGTTTAGAGTTCAGAACAATTACCGCCCTCCCCAATCAACTCTAAACTCATAGTTCTAAACTCTAAACTTGTAGCAAAAGAGTTTATAGTTTAGAGTGAAGAGCTTTAAAGGGGAGGCAGTTAATATTCTATCATTCGGACTTACTGTCCGTATTGTTTTCGTCTTTATTTGCTTCTGCTTCGTTAGCCTGCTTTGCGAGATATTCGGCAATAGCAGCCTGCTTCTGCTCATCAGAGAGTTCTGTACCCAAGCTGGGATCCTTTGACATTTTATACTCAATCATTGCTTTAACAAACTTATAAAGAGCATAAATGAAGAACGCAGCCATAGGCAGAACCATACAAATCATAATACCTGTAGGAGATTTAACAAAATCAAACACAAATCCTACGTAAGGTACACGTGTACCGGTATATACACCTACAATTCGGTAAGGGTTAACGGATACAGGGTCAACCTCGAGACCGTCCTTATCACCCTTTGTCATATAGAGGTCGCCGTCATATCCTACGATTCTATGGAGCTTAACAACTTCAAAAGGCTCGCCGATAGGCTCTTTAGTAATAGGGTCCTGCTTCTGCTGCATTTCGCGATAAGCAATGACCTCACCTATCTCAAGATCCTTAAAATCATTTTTGTCCTGCTTACAAATTACAAAATCACCTACGTTGATAGAATCAGGTTTGTCTGTCTGCATTGAGTCAGTTTCTACATAAAGGAAGGTATATCCCAAAACGGCAGCCTGACCTGTACCTGTCAGTCTGGATGAAAATACAGATACAGCTACAAATAAAACGATAATAGTATACAGTATTACAAGGATAGTTGAAATAACATCCCAAACTTTTTTTGCAGTTGACTTATTCTTCTTTACTTTGTTATTATCCATAAAACCTTATATCCTCAAAATATATACCGATATACTGGGCGGCGGCAGCACCGCCCATAATATCAATATTCTCTAAATTAGAATTAACTTTTGTTAATTTAAATTATGCCCAAGCGATGGAAAGAGCGAATTGCTGATCCTGCATAGACCAAGAACCGGAACAATCCTTATCCATACCCTCAAGCCAGATAGCAACAGTTACGAGCTTGTCGCCTGCCTCGTCAAACTTGATTGAGTAGCCGTCGTTACCGAGAGCAGCCTGAGTTCTTGCTGCTGCAAAGCCGGTAGCTGCGTCATCAGCGGGAACGAAAAGCTGAGTACCGTCATCCTTAACGCTTACAGCACCTGCTGCGTTGCAAGGTCTGTAGGAGTCAGCGGAATCAACATCGATATCATAGATGGTCATTTCGCCCTGCTCTGCAGTATCACTTACGCCGAGAGCGTACTTGATGCCAGCCTGGAAGGTAGCGTTAGCAGATGTGTTAACATTGATAGTAGCTGTACCAGCCTTAGGAGCTCTTACCCAGAAGCTGAAGAGCATGTAGCCTGCAGCGTCAGCATCAGCGGTTGTCCAGTTGTTAGCTGTATCGCTGTATGTAGCAGGATAGAAGCTCTTTGCATCAGCTGTAGAGTGAGCAACGAATGCCTCGTCAATGATAGCCCAATCAGCTGCGGTATCCCAGTCTACAACATTAAGTGTAGGCTTGAATGCACCTGCGGAGTAGTTGCTGGATGCGTCAGCAGCAGCAAGAAGAAGAGCTCCGTCGGATGCGGTTACATCGATCTTGAAAGCCTCAATAGAGTTGGTGTTAGCGGATGTGAACCATGCATAAGATGCTGTTGCTAAGCACATAAGAGCTACGAGCAGAACAGCTGTAGAAGTAATTAAAGCTTTTCTTTTCATTTTAGATTTCCTCCTAAAATAAGATAAATTGATATTATATATTTACGCCTATCCCGATTATCCTTGCGTGTACAATCTGCCATACACTTGGGGTTTAACCCCGGGACTCAGGAAAAAATCGGCTAAAATATAACTAAGTTAGATTACATTACAGGAATCATTCGGATGTTTCTTTTGCTGATTCCTTATATTTGTTTTGAACATTGAAGTTCATTTCAAATTTAAGTGAGTTGCCGAATATGTCATTGTTACATTCCGGATCTTCGCCCTCGAGCCACATTACTACTGTGTATCTGTCTGTTACACCGGGATCGATCTCGTTATTAGCAACCTCTAATAGATCAGGTTCTCCTAAAAACTCAACGGTGTCGGCTTCAAGTGGAGTTCCTTCGATAGGTGCTTTTGCCCATACAACACTTTCACCGTTTCGTATGATCATAATTCTTATGGCATCAAGTGCATCAACCTGTTTGTTGATAAGCTTATCAACAAGAATCATATCATAAGTATAACGGATAGGCTCATCTGTAACATTCTTTAAATGGAATGTATAAGCAAGATAACTGGGATCCTTTTCGGTAGGCGTGGGCTTATTAAGCGAAGTTTTGCTATGAGCACCTCCGTCAACCTCAGTATGTATATTTTCAGGAATCCAGGATCGCCCATTGTGCCAAAGATCATGAACACTTGTACCCTTGAGCAGAATCGTAGGATCATCGAAATTACTTGTTTCACAAAGTGATATAAGATTTCGCTGACCTTTGTCGATCTTTACGGTGAAATCGCCAAATTCATCACCTGATCCGGCACCACCCTGCCAGAAGAACAAGAATAACAGGTATAAAATTATTACTAACAACAACAGCGATACTACAATCCATTTTGTTACCTTTATGCGTTGCTGCAGCTTTGCCGTCCTTTGACCGGATCGCTTGACTGCTATCGCGTTAGCAACAGGATCATTACTGTTGAAATTTTTTCCAGCCAAGTTTTCACCGCCCTTCCATTAGATTCATCTTCGGGCGGATAATATCCGCCCCTACAGGGTCAGATAACCAACCCGTCAAAATGCAGAGATTTCCCTTTCGGGAGTCGAGAAATAGTTGCCCTCTATAAGGAAGCAACGCATTCTCTTCATTTCGTTAAGCTGTTCCTTGGTGTCAATACCGTCGGCAATTACAAGGACATTAAGCTTTTCGCATAGCTCTACTATACCCTCGGTAATACCGGCTGCTCGCTCACTTACCGCAACATCACGGGTGAAGTCACGGTTGAGCTTGACATAATCGACCTCGAAGGTCGCCAGCTTACGAAGCGAGGTGGACTCAGAGCCAAAGTCTGTGATGCACACCTTGGCACCGCCCTCACGGAGCAATCTGATATTTTCAAAAAGCTGATCTGTTCCTGCCATAAGCTCGGCTTCGTTTATCTGAATACCAAAGCGCTTATGGGGTATCTCGTATTTAGCCAGTATCTTGGTAAATTCGGTATAGAAATCAGCTCTGGTAAGATATCT
The DNA here is from genome assembly GCA_017537175.1 of Clostridia bacterium. Lineage (GTDB taxonomy): Bacteria > Bacillota > Clostridia > Oscillospirales > CAG-272 > RGIG7300. The sequence goes on from JAFYLH010000001.1 coordinate 44,535, forward strand.
TGCCGTAAGTGTTATAAAGATACGGTGGATATGCTTACCGTAGGAGTTCTGACGCTTAATAAGCTCACAGACCTCCTCAATCTGCCACTTGCCTACACGGGATGCAAGCTGATTTCTGCCCGCAACCGCGGCAACGCGGTCATATGTAAGTGTGCCGAGTTTCTTGTCATTGATTACAAGTGCGGCATCGTAACCTAAGATGATATTGGAGTTGGTATCGTATATCTGCATAAACAGATATTCCATAGGACGAAGCTCTGTTGCGCGCTTGCGTCTGGGACGCTTTGCCGCAGGCTTCTTTCCCTTCTCCTTTATCTCGGTTTTTACTTTTGTTTCTTCTGCCATAGTAAGTTTTCCTTTTCTGCAGAAATTAGATTGTCAGCCAATCGGTGGTTGCAGTTACAAGATTGCCGCTTGCATCCTTGTAAATTGCATAACCGTAGCCGTAGTATGCACCTGCCTTAAGTCGGAGCTTAAAGGTGCCGTTGATGCTAAAGTCTGTGGTCGTCAGTCTGTAAGTAGCTGAAGTATCACACAGCTGATCAAATGTAACCTGTGTGCTTGCGGTAGTCAAAAGGAAACCGCTTTCCACCAAGGTGTATCCGTCAGGCGCATTTCGCTGAATAATAACCGTGTCATTACTGTTACTTAACAAAACCACACCTGCTGCAGCTGTGCCCGAGTATACTGCCGTAATGTTTGCATCACAGGATACCCTGTGCTTGTATACAGGCTCGTAGCTTACAAATCTACCACCTATCTGCCATCCTACAAAGTTTTTGGCATCGGTCATAAGAGTCAACACTTCGTCATAAAGCGCACTGTGTGTCTTGTTCATTGCTGTGTAGGTTGAACCGGATACAGTTATACTGTATGAGGTGTCACTCTTATATTCATAGTACAATGCACTGTCTATAACAGTATCACCGGCTACACCTGTCTTTGTACGGGAGGATGAAGCAGGATATAGCTGCCACGGATCATCCGAGCTTCTAAGCAGCTTATTATTGCGATCAATATAGAAGCCGTTCTTACTGCCCTCACTTACAAACTGCGCCGTCATAGCACAATGTGACACGATGGTAAAGGTATATGTTGACCTGTTGGTCAATATACGGTCGGATTTTAACCTGAGATTAACATCACTCGTACCACTCTTATGGTTATTATTCCAGGTGAAATATGCGAACTCATAGCCCGATGCTGCAGCTACATTGGATATCGAAACCTGTGTACCGTAGATACATTTGAAGGTTTTGGTTTCGGTAATATTGCTGTCGGTAACCGGCTCGCTCACACCCGGCGCGGTATAGGTTACGGTTGCAAAGGAGCTTGCGCCCTTACCGCCCTCAACCAAGGTAAAGTTAACTACCTTTGTCCACTGAGCATAAAGGGTAATGCCGGGCTCCATAAACAGACATGCCGCGGTTGTGGGCGACATTGTAAAGTTTACGGAATAGGAGGTACCCGTACCGTCAGCCTTGGTGTTCCAGGATGTGATAACATAGTTATCGGTTGTAAACAGATTACTGTTGTAGGTAACATATTCCCCATAGGGAGAAACAAGACTGTAAACAGTATCTCCTCCGGTATAGCCCTCATTATCGGGGGTCTGGCCTACAGGATAATTAGCCTTGTATGCAACGGTATAATCCCATTGCTGATAGTATGCATACTGCTCGGTAAATGCGGGATTAAGTGTTCCGAATCCATTAGGATATGTCAGCTTTAATCCCGAGCCGTATACCTGATAACCCGTGGTATAGGAATTACTGTTATAGTCGGTATAAGCCTTGTATCTTTGCTGACCTACCTCGGAATACGGAGCATGAAAGTATACACCCTTACCGCCGTACGGAAGAATATCATGATAGTTATGCAGCGTTGCTGCAGTTCCTCCGTCATACTGGTAGGGGATCAAACCCATCTTGAATGCTTCCCAAGAGGGATAATGAACAGAATCCAAAAGATTATAAGAGCCGAGGGTAGTTATCTCGGTATATATGAACATAATCGGATATACTACTTCCTTAAACTCGGTTTTGGTGCTTACAAACCGTTTATCACCTGCAGAGGTATAAAAGGTATTGCCGTTAACCGTCTGCTTATTCGCGGTTATAAGCTCATCAGAGCTTGTGTTACCCTCGGGGTCACATACCACCGTGGGGAATGTGAAGTGTGCGCCTTCGCCGATATATATGGTATATCGCTTTGGTTCCTTGGCGATAACCACACCTTTTTCAACAAACTCTTCCTTATATACATTGATATTAAAATCACATATATACTGCTCATGAGAAGAGGGTGTGAATTTATACGCGTCGATATAATCCTCATCGGGATCATATGCAAACAGAGGTTCGCATACAACAGGATATTTGGTACCGTTATATTCTACATAATCCATACCCGCGCTGTACGGTTTATATACACCGTTTTCGGTAGGCCTGTAATAGATATAGTACATTGTACCGCCGGACTTTTCATTCGGATCAAAGTAGGCGTTGTTATAAGCACCGCCGTTCATATGTGCGTACTTATTGTTGGCATAATAGGTACTGAGATAACCTACCGAATACTCGTATCTATCGTTATCTTCATCATAATACTCATAGTGTGCATAAATGATACTGTCGGATGCATGCTGGTAAAGCTGACCTTCGTTCCAGGTTGCGCAATCGATAAGATGATCATTATTTTCTATATGAGCCTTACCGCTGTGCTTCCATCCTACACTTACATGCAGCACACCGTTTACAGTATGCTTTGCCGTAGGAATGTAGTAGAGACAGTCCTTGTAGGTCTGCCCTGCCATGATAGCCATTACACCGTATCTGCGGTTAGAGTCAACTATGACACCGTCACCGTGAGGTGCTTCGCCATTGTTGTCTCTGTTAACACCGCCGTCAAATACTACTTCGTAGTATCCTTCGGTGTAAATAGCATACAGTTCCAGATGGGTATTTCTTAAGGGACCTGAACCCTCAACACCCTCACCGGGGTCTTCGTAATCGTCATCAAAAATATACTGCCAACCGTATTTATTATCATGAGTTACATACTGTTGTTTACCGCGGGAATCATAGTATGTCCAACCTACCCAGGCAGCTTCGGTATTCTTGGCTGCAACAAGACAAGGATTGAAATCGATACAGATCCTGGGATCGTTGTCATCGTCGATATAGTCGATCACTCGACTTGTAGCCTTATCGAATATAAGGTTATCAGAGGTTTCGCTAAGCTTGAACAGATCCTCCATAGGAAGATTTTCAGAAAGACAGATGTCTCCGCTCTTGTTCCAAAGCTTAACTCTATATCCGTATGCACCTATCCTGTTACACTCGGGACAGGTTCCGTAATCACGCTGTTCACCGTCTTCCCAGGATAAGGTGTGATAATTGCCGTTATCGTCCTTGTGGTCACACCACCAGCGCCACATAGCAACTATCTGTACGTCACCTTCATACTCGTGTACAGCATCGCCCCAGCCTTCTTCGGGAGTAAAGAGCTTGTTGACAAAATTGCCGCTTTCATCCTTGACCATCATGCCCCAACCCTTAAAGGTATAGTTGGTTCTGGTGGGCTCGGGAAAACCGCCGACTATAGTAGCAATAGAATTGTTTAATGCTATGCCGTATTCCAAGGAATATCCGCTCTCCATAGTTGCGGGATTCACAGCGTCATCGTTAAGATTGAAGATGATCTTATATGGAGTATCGATCCATACAGCATCCAATGTTATATTCTGCCCGAAATAATAGGTCTGGTTCTCACCCCAGCCCTCGGTCCAGTGATGGTCGGTACGGTTATTCCACTGCCATCCGCCAAAGGCATAGCCCTCACGGGTGGGTGCCGGGAATCCGCCGATAACATCGTTGAAGTACTGTCCGTCAAGGAAGGTATAGGTCGTATTGTATCCGGACGGCATTGTACCGCCTTTCAAATTAAATGTTAAAGTACGCTGTGTTTTCGGTGTATATTCTGCCTTGAACACAGTACTGCCTACAGGATCGGGTCTGTATCTGCTGGATGCCCAGGTAGAGGAGGTATATATGCCTCCCTTGACACCGTTATTGTAAACCCTCCATCCTGTGAAGGTATAACCCGGTAATGTAGGCACGGGAATGGTAGGACTGACCGCATCTGAAAGAAGATCGTCATAGTGAATCTCTACCACGGTATCAACACCCTCAGGCATTGTAGCTGCCCTCGGAGGATCAACAGTATCATCCTGTCCGGGCTCAAATGTAATTGTGTATGTCTCCTTACCGTATATGGCATGGAGTGTATAGTTAACTGCTGACGAAAATGTTGTGTCAGCCTCTTCTGCGTAAGGGTCAATCGACCAGCCGAGGAATTTAGCTCCCGGCTTAGTCGCACTGAAGTTCGGTTCAACGGGAACCGAGGCGTTTTCATTTGTGGTCTTCAGCTCGTAGGTGTCGACTTTTGTAGGCTGATCTATTGCTGTACCGTTAACAACAAGCTTACCGCCGTTTGCGTTAAATGTAACGTTTATACGCTTTTTATTAAAGCTGCGGCAGACAGTACATCTGTACAGATCATATCTGTTCTCACCATCAGAAGTAACCCACTGTCTGGTGTGGTCGATCTTGGGTATAGCGGTCGTGAATGTTTCGCCGCAATTATTACACTTTTGGGTCTTGGAGCCTTCCTGTGTACAGGTAGCGGCAACCGTGCTTGTTACAGTTGTGGAAGTGTGCAGACACTTCCAAACAGCTGTCATTGTAGCATCGCCGGTTAATGTATAATAATTGTTTTCCCAGCTGCCTGTGTGAAGACCGAAAATTTTGTTGTAATCATAATACTGAAATTCGTATCCGTCTCTCACAGGAGTGGGAAATGAGTTGTTAAATGCTTCCTTGTAAGACTGATTATACTTGATAGAATATGCTTTGGTGTTAGAACCATTTATCTTGCCGCCATTGGCATCAAGGGTTAGTGTATAGGTTTTTGGGATCCAGCAAGGATTGAGATACCAAACTCGGTTTGCGGTAGTTTCTATTGCAACCTCTGATCCAAACGGTCCTATCCAACCGTCAACTCCGTTGTTGGAGTAGTAGTACGAACCGGAAAAATCATATCCGGTACGGCTAAAGGCGGGATTTGAAAACAGATTACTATATGCGGTGGGAGCAAAAAGATTTCCCGGGGTCGTCGGATTAGTGCTTGTTCCGCATACGATACCGTACCAGTTAGGAAGACCGTTTCCTGTCTGCTCGGAAAAATAAACTGTATTAAGATTAACCGTAGTAGCGTCACCCATGTATATATACATAAAAACATTATGAGCCGCATTACCGGATAAATCGAAATATACGAATGAGCTTAAAATCGTAAGAAGAGCCATAATAAATGTTATAACACGCTTGACGGAATGAAGCTGTGTATTTGTCATTATTATCAACTCCTCTCTCAAAAATTGTATGCCTGAACTATAAATTTTATGTTCACAGACAAATGGGCATAACTATACCTATAGTTACTCGTTATTATATAATAGCACTTTTTCCTTTAGTTGTCAAGTACTACCGGTGCTTTTGTTAATATTCGCTTAACATATTGATTGTTCAATATTTTTGTATGTTTGTAAACATATAGTTTTCCCTATATATAATAAAAGGAAGGTTTTCGTTCAAAAAAACGAAAATCTTCCTGAATTTATTACTTTTTTCCGTCCCAGCAGTAGGTACAGAGTCTTTCCTTGGGCAAGCCTGTTGCTTCAACAAGATCGTCAACGGTGGGATAACGAAGAGTTGTAAAATGCATCTGCTCGCAGATACGGTCTACCATCTTCTGATATTTCTCTGTAGTGGGATCTGCGTACTCTGCTATTGTCTCCTCGTCGGGAGTACCTCCCTCAAGCTCGGCTATGACACGACGGGTAATGAGATCCATATTTGAATTGGAGCGGGAGAAGGACAGATATCTGCAAACATACATAAGGGGAGGACAGCCAAGACGGACGTGGACCTCTTTTGCTCCGCTTTCGTATAAGAAGTCTGTGGTCTCGCGAAGCTGTGTTCCGCGCACAATTGAGTCGTCTATCAAGAGCAGCTTCTGCCCCTCGATAAGGTCGTGTATGGCAAGGAGCTTCATCTTGGCGATAAGCTCGCGCTTGGTCTGGTTGGGGGGCATAAAGGATCTGGGCCAGGTAGGTGTATACTTAACAAAGGGTCTTGCATAGGGTATCTTTGATTCGTTTGCATAGCCTACCGCGTGGGCAATACCAGAGTCGGGTACACCTGCAACGATATCAGGCTCTACGACTCCCTTATCCTTGCGGGCAAGTATCCTGCCGCAGTTGTATCTCATTTTTTCTACGTTTATTCCCTCATAGGATGATGAAGGATATCCGTAATATACCCAAAGGAATGCGCAGATCTTCATATCATCGCCGGGTGCAACGAGAGTTTTAACAGAGTCGGCGGTCATAATCACTATCTCGCCGGGTCCGAGCTCTTTATAATTCTTATAACCGAGATTGAGATGTGTAAAGCTCTCGATACTTGCGCAGTAGCCGTCCTCCTTCTGTCCGATGACGATGGGAGTTCTGCCCAGTTTGTCACGGGCGGCGTATACTCCTAAGGGAGTAAGGATAAGCATACTCAGCGAGCCGTCGATGATCTCCTGCGCGTAGCGGATACCCTCGATGAAATTTTCCTTTTGGTTGATAAGAGCGCATACCAGTTCGGTGGGGTTCACCTCACCGTTGGTCATTTCAAAGAAATGAGTGGCGGGTGAAATATATTTTTTGAGAATCTCGTTAACGTTGTTGATCTTGCCTACCGTAGTAAGCGCAAAGGAACCGTGATGAGAACGGATATATATAGGCTGTGCCTCATAGTCCGATATACATCCGATACCCATAGTACCGTGCATAGAGGTAGACTCGGAGGTAAATTTGGTTCTGAAGGGAGAGTTTGATATATTATGTATGGCACGGTCAAAGCCGTCCTTTTCGTCGTATACCGCCATACCCGCACGGCGCGTGCCGAGATGGGAATGATAGTCAGTACCGTAAAACAGGTCAAATACGCAATCTTCTTTTGAAACTACACCAAAAAATCCGCTCATAGCTGTACCTCTGTTGAAAAATATATATTATTATAGCATATAATATTAAGGTTGAAAAGTATTTTTAAACAAAAAAATTCAACAATTTTATTCTTTTATTTCAAGGGTATCCTCGGTAATATTGCACCCGAGCATAACTACCTCTACTCCTGCCACCTTTGCTTTTTCCAATGCTGTGCCAAATTCGGGGTGGGTGTCGATATTTGCCCTGACCTCACTTACACACGGCATCTGTATTACAAAGCAGACAAGACATTTGTAGCCCTCATTTACCGCAGCGGTCAGCTCATTTAAGTGCTTGACGCCTCTCTCGGTGGGAGCATCCGGAAAATAGCCGATACCGTCTATCTCAAGGGTACAGCCCTTGACCTCCATAAGATAACGGTCGCTTCCCTTCTCCATATAGAAGTCAAAGCGGGAATTGCCGTAGGTATGCTCCGGCTTTACAAGGTCGTAGCCCTTTGTCATAAGCCATTCGTATACGACCTTATTCGGTGCCTGGCTGTCTATGTTTACAAGTCCTAAGCCCTCCTTGTATACTGCAATAAGATCGTATTTTGTCTTGCGGGCAGCGCTTGTTCCCTCTTCCAGGATCACCGTTGCCCCCGGTACAAGCAGCTCCTTGCATCTGCCTGTGTTTTTGACATGGACGGTCTCGGTATTGCCGTCTATATTCACTTTTGCTATAAATCTGTTGGGGCGCTCGATAAATATGCCCTTTTTAATAATGTTATACTTCATACATCAAGTATATCATAATCTCCTTATAAAAGCAATACGGCAGGTCTATTACACCCGCCGTATCACTTTGCCGCTAAAGAATGTCATCCAAAATATCATAAGCCGTGCATGGAGTAACTGTATTTTGGCACATCAGCCTCGCTATCTCCACCGCTCTCTGTGCTGTACGGGATATATCATACACTAATAATGAATCATTGCCCCATGTCTCTGAGATTGCTATTATCAACAGAGAGTACACCTTGTTCAGATCCCGATCGATATTGCCTGCATCCACCGAGCTGATAATACTGTAGCGCAGTTCAATATCAGCGTCGGTGTCTTTAGCAACTTCGGTAAATATCTCTTCCATAGTCCTTCTCCTTACAACTGCTGTGATAATTATAACACCTGAACCGATCAAGGTCAAACATATACTACCTTTGTTATTCGACAAATTATCTCTTAATTCAGCGACTTTGCTTCTATGGCAGGCACCTGTAATTCAATATAGATCAAATTATGAGGTTGTGGTGCTGTATTTTGTCGAAAATGGTATAATTATACCGTTTTTGTATAATATTTACTCGTACAATCTTCTTAAGTACATATTGTTATTATTTTTATTATCTTTGTTAATTATGACAGTTGTGAATTAAGTTTTTTGTAGATATGGATAATGGCTATTGAAAAATACGGAGATATTGATTATAATATACAATATACAATATAATTATATGCGAGGTTATATTTATGAAGCTGACACAGAATGATATTACCAGAGTAAAGGGTCTTGGTTGTCTGAGAGACAAAAGAACCGAGGACTGCTTCAATGTCCGTGTTATAACCGTTAACGGTAAGCTGACAGCCGATAAAATGCAGGCTGTAGCCGAGGCATCAAGGCTTTTTGGCTCGGGAGAGGTTACAATGACATCCCGTATGACCCTTGAGATACAGGGGGTAAAATACGAAAGCTTAGAGGATCTGTTTGAATTTCTCAACAAGCACGGTCTGGAGTCGGGAGGTACAGGTCCTAAGGTAAGACCTGTGGTATCCTGTAAGGGTACTACCTGTCAGTACGGTCTGATAGATACATTTTCTCTCTCCGAAAAGATACACGAGCGCTTTTATAAGGGTATGCACGATGTTACACTGCCCCATAAATTCAAGATAGCTGTAGGCGGCTGTCCCAACAGCTGTGTAAAGCCCGAGACCAACGATATAGGTATAGTGGGTCAGAGAGTTCCTGTATTCAATGAGGATAAGTGTAAAAGCTGCAAGGTATGCTCCGCTGCCGAAATTTGCGCTGTTAAGGCCGCGTCCTTTGACGGTGGATTTAAGATAAAGGAAACCTGTAACGGCTGCGGCAGATGTATTGCAAAATGTCCCTTTGGAGCTGTTGAAGAAAAGGTAAACGGCTACAAAATGTATATCGGCGGCAGATGGGGCAAGAAAAAGGCTATGGCTATGCCTCTGTCAAAGGTATTTGCAAGTGAAGAGGAGCTGCTGGATGCTGTTGAAAGAGCTATACTCTTCTTTAAGGACGAGGGTATTGCAGGGGAGAGATTCTCTGATACTATCGCCCGTCTTGGCTTTGAATACGCAGAAAGCAAGATAATCAAGTGAAAAGACTTTTAACTATAGTACTTTTATCAGTTATCCTTACAGGATGTACACCCAAGGTTGTATCGGTGGATGGATGCTTTTATAGCTTTACCGATTCGTCGGGCTATGAGGTGATCCTTGCAGACAAGCCCCAACGGGTGGCAGTTCTTTTCTCCTCCTATGCCGAGATATGGAATATCTCGGGAGGGACTGTGGATATCAGCGTAGCGGAAAGTGTGGAAAGAGGCTTTTGCGGCAAGGATACTGTTCTTGTGGATGACAAAAGCGGTCATACAGCAATAAATACAGAGCTTCTTTTGGCAAGCAAGCCTGATCTGGTAATAGGAACCCTTGACCACGAGATCCAACGGGAATGTGCGGAGCTTTGCCGTAATGCGGGTATTCCGGCGGCACTTTTCAAAGTCGAGGGCTTTGAGGATTATCTCAAGATGCTCAGGATATGCTGTGATATCAATGAAAACGAGGAAAGCTACAGGATATACGGCTCCGATATAGAAAAGGAGATAAACGGACTTTTAGATACCGTACCCGATAAAAAAACAGAAATTCTCTTTGTCCGTTGCGGCTCGGCTGAGCGATCCACCAAGGCAAAGACGGCAGAAAACAACTTTGTTTGCAAAATGCTTTGTGAGCTTGGCACATATAATATTGCACAAAATGCGCCAATACTCCTTGACGGACTGAGTATAGAGGAAATAATCAAGGAGGATCCCGAGCATATCTTTGTCACCACAATGGGGGATGAGAAGGCTGCGCAGGACTATTTTTCTTCCCTGCTTAAAACAGAGGGGTGGAGCTCGCTTACCGCGGTAAAGACAGGGAATGTGCATTTTCTGCCCAAAAACGACTTTCATTATAAGCCCAACCACCGTTGGGCAGAGGCATACAGGTATCTGTATGAGCTGATATATGCTTAAAAAATTCATTTTGCTCCTTATCTTGCTTATATTAAGCATTGCACTTGCCCTTTGTGTAGGTGCGGTCAATATATTTGCCTGTGATAAGGACACCCTTTATACAATACTTACCACAATACGCCTGCCCCGTGTGCTTGGTGCCGCCCTGTGCGGTGCCGCACTTGCTACAGGCGGAACAATACTGCAATGTGTTACCCAAAACCACCTCAGCGCGCCCTCTGTTATAGGTATTAACTCGGGGGCGGGGTTTGCAGTCATACTGACCCTTTGCTTTATTCCCTCTCTTTGGATGCTTTTGCCTGTGGCTGCCTTTTTGGGTGCCATACTCAGCTGTGCTCTTATAATGGGTATAGCCTTCGGTACAGGTAAAAAAACAGGCGGAAGTATTATCATTCTCTGCGGTGTGGCCGTTTCTTCAATGCTTTCGGCAGGGATATCCTTTTTGTCGCTTCGGTATCCCGATGTGTTAAGCTCCTATACCGCTTTTTCGGTAGGAGGCTTCTCGGGTACAGGCTGGAGAGAGCTTTTGATACCCTGTATAATTATTCATATTGCTCTTATCGTTTTACAGGCTATCTCTCCCAAGCTGAACCTGCTTTGCTTAGGTGATGAGATGGCTTCTACCCTTGGTGTAAATGTCAGATCAATACGCATAACCGCCCTTATCTGCACCTCTGCACTGTGCGCCTGTGCGGTATCCTTTGCAGGTCTTTTGGGATTTGTGGGACTTATAGTACCTCATATTGTCCGCCGTATGGCCGGAAATGATATACGGTACAATATCCCCCTTTCTTACACGGCGGGTGCGGTGCTGTGTGTACTCTCGGATCTTTTGGGAAGAACCCTTTTTACCCCTACAGAGCTTCCCTGCGGTATAATTATGGCATTTATAGGTGCTCCCTTCTTCCTTTATTTGCTTATAGCAAGGAGGTACAAAGGTGATAGAATGTAAAAATCTGTCTGTTAAAGGCATCCTCCGTGATATATCATTCAAGGCAAATGCCGCAGAGATAACCGTTATTATCGGCAAAAACGGTAGCGGTAAGACCACACTTTTAAGGTGTCTGTCAAATGCTGTCGGATATAAGGGTGAGGTCTTTATAAATAATAAGGAAGTAAAATGCTACGGCAAAAACGAGCTTTCAAGGTTGATAGCTCTTATGCCACAGTCTCTCCCACTTCCCGATGTCAGCCTCAGAAGGCTTGTTGGATTTGGCAGAGCGCCCTATACAGGCTTTAGCGGAAGGTTATCACTTGAGGACAATAAGATCATCGATTCTGCCATCCAGGCGGTGGGTCTGGGTAATATTGCCGACAGGAGCATCACTCTGCTGTCAGGCGGCGAGAGGCGTCTTGCGTATTTTGCAATGCTTCTTTGTCAGTCAACACCGGTTATTATCTGTGATGAGCCTACGGCTAATCTTGACACAGAGCATCAAAAGGCTATTCTTTCGCTTCTCTGTAAACAAAGAGAGCTTGGCAAGACGGTTATTTGTGTACTCCACGATATAAATCAGACCGTAGAGATCGCTGACCGTATACTTTTGATCGATTCGGGTACTCTGAGCTTTTACGGAACCGAGCTTTATGATCTGCCTGTAAGCCATTTTGGCCTGACCGAATATGACTGCAACGGCAAAAAGCTGTACTTGTGAATAAAGTTTGAAAAAACTATTGACAAACGGTATTCATAGTGCTACAATGTAATTAATTCTTTAACGGAGTAAACCAATGAAGCAGAATTTCTACTTTAGCAACAACTATTTTTACTTTACTGAGTATTTTGGTAAGGTCATTTAGTGTTGCCGTGATTTATTGGTCTTAAATAAGATTATTTAACCCCGGTAACTAAAAGGTTATCGGGGCTTTATTATTAAATATAATTTTAAGGAGATATATTATGATCATCGTTTTAAAGGAGCAGCCCGAGGCACAACAGCTGCAAAATCTTGAGGAGTGGCTTATAGGCTTAGGACTTGAAATACATCATTCTGAGGGTATTCACTCTACCGTTTTGGGTCTTGTTGGTGACACAAGCCGTGTTGACACGGATCTTATTGAAGCCCTTGATATAGTTGCAAGTGTTAAACGGATCCAGGAGCCCTATAAGAACGCAAACCGTAAGTTCCATCCATTAAACAGCGTTATAAACATAGGCGACACCTCTATAGGCGGTGACATATTTGCCAAGATAGCAGGTCCCTGCTCGGTTGAGAGCGAGGAGCAGATAATCTCCATAGCTAAGGATGTCAAGGCTGCCGGTGCTACGATGCTCCGCGGCGGTGCATTCAAGCCAAGAACCTCTCCCTATGCCTTCCAGGGTATGGGCGGTGACGGTATAGAGCTGCTTCTCAAAGCCAAGAAGGAAACAGGTCTTCCCATAGTTACCGAGGTTATGGACTTAAGTCAGCTTGATCTGTTCGCAGATGTGGATGTTATCCAGGTTGGCGCAAGAAATATGCAGAACTTCCAGCTCTTAAAGGAGCTTGGACACTCAAACAAGCCTATTCTCTTAAAGAGAGGTCTTGCGGCTACCATAAGCGAGCTTCTTATGTCGGCTGAATATATAATGGCAGGCGGTAACGAAAATGTCATCCTCTGCGAACGTGGTATCCGTACCTTTGAGACTGCAACCCGAAATACCCTTGATATATCAGCTGTTCCTGTACTCAAGGAGCTTTCTCATCTGCCTGTGGTAATCGACCCCAGCCACTCGGCGGGTATTGCAAGATATGTGCATACCCTGACTATGTCGGCGGTAGCGGCTGGTGTTGACGGTATTATGATAGAGGTACACAACGATCCTGCAAAGGCCCTCTGCGACGGGCCTCAGTCGATAAAGCCTGATGCCTTTGCAAAGATATCAAAGGATATAGATACACTTCTTGACACGGTAAAAGGATTTTAATTATGAAAAAAACAGTAGGTATTATAGGTCTCGGTCTTATCGGCGGTTCACTTGCTAAGGCCTTTAAAAAGCATACAAATCATACTATTTTAGGCTATAACCGTACCCTCACCGTCTGTAAAAAGGCGCTGGAGGATGAGTCTATTGATGAGATAATGACTATAGAGGATCTGGGTAGATGCGATATGGTCATAGTAGCGCTCTATCCCGAGGCTACCATCAATTTTGTAAAGGATAACATTTCTCTTTTCAAAAAAAGTGCGGTAATAATGGACTGCTCGGGTACAAAGCAGATGGTCTGCACAGAGCTGTCCCCCCTTTGCCGTGAGAACGGTCTCTACTTTATAGGCGGACATCCTATGGCAGGCATAGAGCGCTCGGGCTACAAATATTCATATGCCGAGATGTATGAGGGTGCTACAATGATCCTCTGCCGTGATGAAAACACTAATCTTATTGCCTTAAAGGCTGCGGAGCTTCTGTTCCTTGAAATAGGCTTTGGACGTGTAACCGTAACCGATGCAAAGACCCACGACTCAAATATTGCATTTACCTCACAGCTTGCCCACGTGGTATCAAATGCCTTTATCAAAAGTCCTACAGCCAAGCGTCAGGACGGCTTCTCTGCCGGCAGCTACAAGGATCTTACCCGTGTTGCAAGGCTTAACGAGGATATGTGGACAGAGCTTTTCTTTGATAACAAGGCTCCGCTGAGTTATGAAATTGAAACCATAATCGAGAGCTTACAGCAGTATCTTGATGCTTTAAATTGTGATGACAGAGAAAAAATGAGAACACTTCTGCGTGAAGGCAGAGAGGCTAAAGAGTCTATCGGCTAAGCGGCAAGTTGCCGCTGCCAAAATCGGGTGAAGCAAGAAGAACAAATCACACGAGGATGAAGGAAGATAAAATCATGAAGAATATCAATGTTAAGACATCTAAACCATATGAAGTCAGGGTCGGAAAAGGACTTTTAGAAAATATTGCCCGGGAAATATCCGACCTTAAAAAGCCGGAAAAATGTATGATAATATCGGATGATATCGTATTTTCCCTCTACGGTGAGAGAGTAAAGAAATCCCTTACCGAGGCGGGATATACCGTATACGAGGCGGTGTTCCCTCACGGAGAGGAATCAAAGAATATGGAAACCGCACTTTCGCTCTTAACAGCTTGCTTTGAGGCAGGACTTACCCGCTCCGACTTTATTATAGCCCTTGGCGGCGGTATAGTCGGGGATGTATGCGGCTTTGTCTCCTCTATATATCTACGCGGCATTGATTTTATACAGATTCCCACCACCCTGCTTGCGGCAATAGATTCATCGGTAGGCGGCAAAACAGGAGTTAATACAGACTACGGTAAGAACCTTATCGGTGCCTTCCATCAGCCTGTAAGAGTGCTCTGCGATACCGATACCTTTAACACTCTGCCCTATGACATATATACCGCAGGTATATGCGAGGCTTTGAAATACGGAGTTATCCGTGACGGGGACCTCTTTTATGCCATAGGTAACGGAGATATAGAGGACATCGTGTGCAGATGTGTACAGATAAAGGCAGATATTGTAGAAAATGACGAGTTTGACCACGGTGAGCGACAGCTTCTTAACTTCGGTCATACACTTGGTCATTCTATCGAGGCTTTAAGCAATTTTGAGATATCCCACGGTCACGCCGTAGGTCTGGGAATGCTTATAATGACCCGTGCCTGTGAAAACCGCGGACTTTGCGAAAAAGGTATATCAAACGAAATAGAAAAGGCTTTGAAGAGCTTTGAAATTGATACAGATATCAGCTACACGGCAAAGGAATTGGCATCCTTTGCTATGTCTGACAAAAAGCGCAAGGGTAACAAAATAACCCTTGTTATTCCCGAAAAGATGGGAAAATGCGTATTACACACCATATCTACAGATAATTTAGAGGAATTTATCAGCTTATGATAGCAACCATCACTCCTGCCGAACTCCGCGGCAGTATAGAAGCAATCGCTTCAAAATCCTATGCTCACAGAATTATAATCGCCGCAGCTCTTTCGGACAAGCCTACCGAAATATATATCAACGGCATTTCAAACGATGTTATTGATACCGTAAATGCGGTAAATTGCCTTGGTGCAAAGGCAGAAATAAAGGGCAATATCATCTCCGTTGAGCCTGTAAAAAAGATCTCGGGTGAGGTCAATATAGAGATAAGCGAAAGCGGCACCACCGCAAGACTTATACTGCCCATAGCCTGTGCCTTATATCAAAAGGGTACTCTTACGGGCAAGGGGTCTCTTGTAAAAAGACCCTTTAAGCCGTTATGTGATGCCATATCCGAGCACGGGATAGCTTTTTCGGGCAATTATCTGCCCATATCCTTTGAGGGTAAAATGACAGCAGGTGAGTATAAGATAGCAGGCTCGGAGAGCTCACAGTATATCTCGGCTCTGCTCTATACCCTACCTCTGCTGAACGATGAAAGCAAGGTAACGCTTACATCTCCTCTTGCATCCGAAGGGTATGTGGATATAACCCTTGATGTATTAAAACAGTTTGGTATAACAGGTGGCTATGAGTATAAGGGCGAAGAAAAATACACCACACCCGGCAGAATAAGCGTTGAGGGGGATTGGTCAAACTCAACCTTCTGGCTTTGTGCGGGAGTTGAGGTGAAGGGGCTGAAAGCAGATTCCTGTCAGCGTGACCGACTATTTGACCTTGTAAAGGACCAGGACGAAATTGATGCAGAGCATATACCCGACCTTGTTCCGATATTAAGTGTATATGCGGCATCCAAAAACAAAAATACAAGAATATACAACATAAGCCGCCTTCGTATAAAGGAAAGCGACCGCATAAGGAGTGTATGCGATATGATCACATCCCTTGGCGGCAGGATAGAAGCAGATGACAACGAGATGGTCATTTACGGTACAGGCTCTCTTACAGGCGGTACTGTTGACAGCTACAATGACCACCGCATCGTTATGAGTGCGGCTATTGCATCAACAATATGCAAAAACAAGGTCATAATCCGCGGTGCCGAAGCGGTAAACAAGTCATATCCTGACTTTTTCAATGATTTTAACTCTCTCGGAGGTAAGGCAGATGTCAAATAGAATAGGAAACAGCATATCGGTACAGATATTCGGACAGTCACATTCAAAGGTCATAGGCTGTATAATAGAGGGTCTGCCTGCAGGCTTTACCCCCGATATAGAACGCATACAAAAGGACCTTGACAGGCGCAGAGGCGGTAAGAACCGTTATTCTACAGCCAGAGCAGAGGCAGACGAGCCTTATATCCTCTCGGGACTTGTAGACGGTGTTACCTGCGGTGCGCCCCTGTGTGTGTCCTTTAAAAATAAGGATACCAAAAGTAACGATTATGACGAATTAAGAGATAAGCCCAGACCCGGACACGCAGATTACACCGCATATGTACGCACAGGCGGTCATAATGACATCCGCGGCGGCGGTGAGTTTTCGGGCAGACTGACCCTTCCCTTATGCTTTGCAGGCTCTCTCTGTAAGCAGCTGCTTGAAACAAAGGGTGTATATATCGGTGCTCATATAGCCTCGGTAGGTATAGTAAACGACAGTCTGTACGATCCCGTAAGCCTCACAAGACAGGATCTTGAGGCTGACGGCTTCCCTGTTCTTGATCGCGATATGGTCGAGGTTATGGAAAAATATATGACCGAGATCGCAGAAGAGGGTGACTCGGTAGGCGGAGTTATAGAATGTGCCGCTATCGGTATGCCCGCAGGCTACGGCTCGCCTATGTTTGAGGGTGTGGAGAGTGAGATAGCCAAGATCATATTCGGCATCCCCGCCATCAAGGGTATTGAGTTCGGTGCAGGCTTTAGTGTTGCACAGATGAAGGGCTCTGAGAACAACGACCCCTTTGAATATGACGGCAGAAAGGTAGTTACCGGGACAAACAATGCAGGCGGAATCCTTGGCGGTATTACCAACGGCATGCCCATAATCTTCCGCTGTGCTGTCAAGCCTACTCCTTCTATTGCAAAGGAGCAGAACACCGTAAACCTTAAAAGAGGTGCAAATGACACCCTTGTAATCAAGGGCAGACACGATCCCTGTATAGTACCCCGCGCCGTTCCTGTAGTAGAGGCGGCCTGTGCCATAGCACTTATCAATCTTCTGTGAGGAAAAAAGAATGGATCTCAAGGATATAAGAAACAAAATAGACTCTATAGACGATGAGCTGTTAGAGCTCTTTAAAAAGCGTATGGATATAGTATCCGAGGTTGCCGCCTACAAGCGTGAGCACGGACTTCCCATACTCAATTCGCAAAGAGAACGGGACATAGTTGCCCGTGTGAGCGAGGGTATGGATGATTCTATGGCATCCTATACCAAGACCTGGTTCAATACCATGTTTGAATGCAGCCGCTCTTATCAGAGTATGCAAAACAAGCCTAAAACAGATACAGAAGCAAAGATCGAGGCTGCTCTGCTCCCTGCTGAAACTCTGTTCCCCAAGAGTGCGGTGGTTGCCTGTCAGGGTGTGGAGGGTGCAAACTCTCAGCTTGCCTGCGACAGGCTCTTTGACAGACCCAAGATCATGTATATGAGCTCCTTTGACTCGGTGTTTACCGCCGTTGACAAGGGATTATGCAAGTACGGCATCCTTCCTATAGAAAACTCGCTCCACGGCTCTGTTATATCTGTATATGACCTTATGAAGAAGTACCGCTTCCACATTGTTCGCTCTGTTCGTATAAAAATAGACCATATGCTTATGACAAAGCCGGGGGTTGCCCTCTCTGATATAAAGGAAATATACTCCCACGAGCAGGCACTTGCTCAATGCAGTGATTATCTTTCCTCCCTTGGTATACGGCTTATCCCCTGTGAGAACACCGCAACCGCGGCAAAGATAGTCTCCGAGAGTAACCGCCGTGATATTGCGGCAATATCCTCCCGCAACTGTGCGGAGCTGTATGATCTTTGTATAATTGCCGATAATATCCAGAACAGCGACAACAATTATACACGCTTTATCTGTATATCAAAGGATCTTGCCATCTATCCCGGTGCCAACAAGATATCTATTATGTTTACCATTCCCCACCGTCCCGGTGCACTTTATTCAATAATATCCACCTTCTCGGTGCTGGGTGTCAACCTTACAAAGCTTGAAAGCCGTCCCATACCGGGCAAGGACTTTGAGTTCATGTTCTACCTTGATTTTGATGCTTCGGTGTATTCCAAGGATATACGTCATCTGA
This sequence comes from Clostridia bacterium, assembly GCA_017537175.1. Classification (GTDB taxonomy): domain Bacteria; phylum Bacillota; class Clostridia; order Oscillospirales; family CAG-272; genus RGIG7300. The sequence goes on from JAFYLH010000001.1 coordinate 63,045, forward strand.
TCTCGGTGTTGGAAGAAGATCCTGAATATTTTGCCTTCTTAGGTAACTATCTTGAGGTTTGATATGTACGGACTTATAGGAAAAAAATTAGGTCACAGCTATTCTGTACCCATACACAGAGCCTTGGGTAACAAGGATTATACCCTGAAGGAAATCCCCCCTGAGGGGGTCGAGTCCTTTATGCGTGAGCATAGCTTTAAGGGTATAAATGTTACAATTCCATACAAAGAGGCTGTTATGCCCTATCTTGACGAAATATCGGACAGGGCAAAGAGAATTGGCTCGGTCAACACTGTTGTCAACCGTTGTGGCAGGCTGTACGGTGACAATACCGATTATTACGGCTTTAGCTATATGGCAAAAAGCGCGGGAATAAGCTTTAAGGATAAAAAGGTAGTTATATTGGGTGGCGGCGGTACTTCCCTTACCGCACAGGCTGTTACGCGTGATGAGGGTGCAAGGGAGATAATTGTTGTCAGCCGTAAGGGCGAAAACAATTATGACAATCTGCATCTACATTACGATGCCGAGATTATTATAAACTGCACTCCTGTGGGTATGTACCCAAATGTAGAGGACACACTTATTGATTTAGAACCCTTTACAAAGCTTTGCGGTGTCATAGACGTAATATACAACCCCTCAAAGACAAACATCCTTATAGATGCAAAAAAACGCGGTATTCCCTGCACCAACGGTCTTTCCATGCTGGTAGCGCAGGCCAAGCTTGCCCACGAGCTCTTCTTTGATACTACAGTTGATGACACTGAAATAGAACGCATCAAACAGGATCTTGAGCTTGATAAAGCTAATATTGTTTTTGTAGGTATGCCGGGCAGCGGAAAGTCTACCCTATCCCACAGCATTGCAAGTATACTTGGAAGAAAGGTGATCGACACCGATGATATGATCTGCCAAAGGGATTGCAGAAGTATACCCGACATTTTTGCTGATAAGGGAGAAGAATACTTCCGTGACCTTGAGTCTGACTGCATCAAGGAGGCCTGCCAAAGCGAAAAATCGGTTATAGCAACCGGCGGAGGTGCTGTGCTGCGTGAAGAAAATCGCAGATGGATTATGCGTAACTCTGTTGTTATTTGGCTCAAACGTCCTGTACAGGAGCTTGCCCGTGACGGCAGACCGCTGTCAAGTGAGGATGACGCAAAGATGCAGAAAATGTATGAATTCCGTGAGCCCTTCTACAATGTGGTAGCGGATATCATAATCGACGTTGACCCCGATCCCGCCGTAACAGCAGATAAAATAATGCAAAAATTAAGGAGCTGAATTTCAGCTCCTTAAAATTTTACTAATTTGTATAAAGCGAGTATGTATCCGTCAGTACCCAGACCGCAGATCTGACCCATACAGTTGGGTGCAGTAAGGGACTTGTGTCTGAACTCTTCCCTTTTGTGGATGTTTGATATATGCACCTCTATTGCAGGGGTGTTGACAGATGCAAGGGCATCACGGATGGCAACAGATGTATGGGTATAAGCTGCGGGATTGATGATAATGCCGTCATACACACCCAAGGTCTGCTGTATTTTTGTTACTATCTCGCCTTCAATATTGGACTGGAAAAAATCTATCTCACAGCCAAGCACTGCGGCTTCACTTCTGAGTCTGTCATTGATGCTCTCCATAGTTTCGTTACCGTATATTCCCGGTTCGCGTTTGCCTAACATATTGATGTTGGGTCCGTTTATTACAAGTATCTTTTTCATATTGATCTCTCCTGCAGATATTCCTTTAAAAGCATACATAAATTCTACCACAGATAACTAAAAAATTCAATAGTTATTTGAGTATTATACCGAACGCTGAGTATGATTTGACCTATGCCCTGGAGGCCGACGAGAGTCTGCTGACCAACCGGGATGTTAGTACAATACCGGTACCTGGACGCCCATTGCACCTTATCATGAAGATTATCAGTTGAGAACACAGGGGTTCTTATTCAATGAATCTTCCGACGGCGTAATTAAGGTAACAACATCAGACTACCAAACCCTTAAGGGAGGATATGGCTGCAGTGCTGTATCAAACAAAGCTACTACCCCTCTTGACGGACTATCGGTTGCCATCACCCCCGATGAGTTCGACTCCATAAATGACGCTTATGCAGGCAACAGCATCAGCATTATATGGAGCGAAGATACCACCAGCGGAAACAAGACACCTGTTTCCAGAGTACACGAGGTCATCGACCTGTCTGATGGACTCTATGTCAATGTAAGAGCTGACGACAGGCTGGGCTACATCGTTAATGTTAACGGTTATGATTACTACAGGGGCGATGAGATGGCTTATTTCCCGGACTGCAATACCGATATGTATGCTGGGTGGTAGAAAAGGACATTACAAGCGGTATCTCTGAGACAAAATTCGGCCCCAACAACAATGTGACAAGAGCTCAGCTTGCAAGATTCTTCTATGCGTACACCGAGCTTATCGGCGGCGATATTGAAGGTGCAGCAGATATCACAGCATATCCCGATGCAGCTAAGGTGCCCGCCTGGGCAAAGACCTCCATAGAATGGGCGGTTAATAAAGAAATCATTGCCGGTGTAAGCAAAGGCGGTGAGACCCTTCTTGACCCCAACGGCAACGCAACAAGAGCACAGGCAGCTCGTATGATCATGATCTACACAAACCTTACCGAATAATCAAAATAATAAAATATAAAGGAGAACTACGGCTCTCCTTTATTGTTTACAAAATATGCTATATTTTTGAATTATTTTGTGTATAATAATATATAGTTAAGTATTTTTTACCACTCTATCTCGTTTTTAATACTATGTGGAGGTCCTATGAAAAAGAGATATTCCTTAGGAGAAGAAATATTCAATGCCGTGACCCACGGTGTGGGCGGCGGATTATCTATTGCAGGCTGTACTCTTATGATAATTTTGGCTGCCTTTACAGGTGATGCCATGAAGATAGTATGCGCATCCATATTCGGTGCGACACTTATAATACTGTACACAATGTCTACCCTGTACCACGCGCTTTCCAATCCCACGGCCAAAAAGGTTATGAGAATATTTGACCATTGTACCATATTTATGCTTATTGCAGGTACATATACCCCCTTTACCCTTGTAGTCATAGGCGGAGCGTTGGGCTGGACACTCTTTGGTATACTCTGGGGCGCTACTGTTATTGGTATAGTCCTTAATTCCCTTAGCCTTAACAAGTTTAAAAAGCTGTCTATGGTCCTCTATGTGGTTATGGGCTGGTGCGTTGTTTTTTGCGTTAAGCCTGTTATCGATTATCTCGGCATCTGGGGCTCGCTTATGCTCCTTGCAGGCGGTATCTTCTATACGGGAGGTATTCCCTTCTTCTCGATCAAAAAGAAGTACTTTCACTCGGTATGGCATATATTTGTTGTGTTAGGCAGCGTGTGTCATATATTCTGTGTGATGTTCTGGATAATATAAAAGGTGTCCTCACGGACACCTTTTCTTTTTAGAATGATAGCAAATAATATAACAGTGTTGCTATACTGCCTATAACCATTAGTGCACACAGAAAGATACACATTATACGGGCTGCAAGCTTGGATTTGTCAATTCGTTTTTTCATTATTATTCTCCGTTCTATGTAGGGGTGGATATTATCCACCCGCTCATATTAATGATATCTGCTGAGCCTCAACATCCAGCTCCTCAAGGGCTGTGCCTGTTGCGGGTATCTTGGTCTTTTTATATTTCTTGAGATTTGCGTATCTCGATGCCTGATCGGTTATGGCTTCGATGATGCGCTGATTTTTACGCAGAGTATAGAGAGTTATACCCTGTGCGTTACGGGTGGTCTTTAAGGAAATAAGCTCGGAATTAACGATTATAGCCTTGTTTATGTTGGATATAAGCATAATATCCACAGGCTCGGTCTCTCTTATTGCCGCAACAATGGGAGAAGCGTCAGAGAATACACCAACAAGCTTACGGCGGTTATTCTTGGTCTGATATGAGGTCAGAGGAACACGGGCGCCCTTGCCGTTTTCAAAGATGAATATCATATTATGGTTGGGATCATATTCCTGAACCACCACCATGGAGAATACCCTTTCTCCATCCTCAAAGCCTAATTCAACAGGAATAAACTTACCGAACTCTGATGCCTTGCAGTTATCAAAATCACAGACCTTGGCTTTATATGCATTTGCCTTATCGGTAAAGAATATAAGCTCGTTCTGGCTGTTGGCATCGGCATTGTATACTATCTCGTCTCCGTCCTTAAGCTTTTGAACATCACTTCCCTTAAGGGATGCCATTGTTATCTTCTTAAAATATCCCTCGCGGGTAAGGACAATACGATAGTTGATATCCTCTGCCTCTTCCTTTATCTCAAACTCCTCGATCTCATCATCCCAGATAAGCTGGGTACGGCGGTCCTGATGATATTTCTTTTTGATCTCACGAAGCTGGGAGGCTATATAGTTCTTTGTTGCCTTTTCACTTGCAATAAGAGCCTCAAGCTCTGCAATTTCCTTCTGCAGCTCCTCTATTTCCTTAATGCGGTTCATAATATACTCGCGGTTAAGGTGACGGAGCTTGATCTCAGCGATATATTCGGCCTGTATACGGTCTACCCCAAAGCCCTCCATAAGGTTGGGGACAACATCCTTTTCCAGCTTTGTTTCGCGGACTATTTTTATTGCCTTGTCGATATCAAGAAGAATCTTGCCAAGACCCATAAGAAGGTGAAGCTTTTCCTGCTTTTTATTAAGCTCAAAGCTCAACTCCCGTCTTACACAGCCTACTCTGAATTTGATCCACTCCTCAAGTATTTCCTTTACACCCATAACGCGGGGGGAGGAGTTGACAAGCACATTAAAGTTACAGCTGAACTGACTCTCAAGCGGTGTAAGCTTATATAGCTTATTCATAACAAGCTCGGGGTCACTTCCCTTTTTAAGATCGATTGCCAGTCTGAAGCCGTGTAGACCTATCTCATCACGCATATCAGAGATCTCTCTGAGCTTACCGTTCTTATCGTTGACAATATCGGCAACTGCCTTTATTATCTGCTCAATGGTGGTACAATAAGGTATCTCTAATATCTCGATACAGTTATTCTTTTTGTCATACTGCCACTTTGCGCGCATACGGAAGCCGCCGTGACCTGTTTCGTAGATCTCACGCATCTTATCACGGTTATAGATGATAGATGCTCCGCCCGGGAAATCCGGTGCCTTGATGATATCAAGAAGCTGATCTACCGTTGTGGAGGGGTTGCGCAAAAGCTGGATAGCACCGTCGCAGACCTCGGAAAGATTGAAGGAGCATATCTTTGAAGCCATACCTACCGCAATACCCTCGTTGGGACAAACAAGCACATTGGGGAATGTGGTGGGAAGGAGCACAGGCTCCTTTTTGGTGCTGTCATAGTTATCCACCATATCAACGGCATCCTTGTCTATACCCGAAAACAGCTCCTGACATATATCAGCCAGCTTTACCTCGGTATATCTGGATGCGGCAAACGCCATATCCGAGCTGTACTGCTTACCAAAGGAGCCCTTTGAATCAACAAAGGGATGAAGCAGAGCCTCATTATCCTTGGTCAGTCTTACCATAGTCTCATAGATAGACATATCACCGTGGGGGTTGTACTGCATTGTTGCACCCACAACATTTGCGGACTTGGTACGGTTGCCCTTTAAAAGTCCCATCTTATACATGGTATAGAGGAGCTTACGGTGAGCGGGCTTGAAGCCGTCTATCTCGGGAATGGCACGGGAGATGATAACGCTCATTGCATAGGGCATATAATTCTTCTCTATTGTTTCGGTTATGGGCTGGGGAGTGGCAGGAGCCGGTGGAAGGGACTCTGTGAGCTCTTCTTTTTTCTTTCTTGCCATATGTTCAACTCCTTTTTTTAATCTAAATCAAGTATCTCAAAGCCTGCGGCACGGATAAGTCGGTTAAGCACCGCAAGTCCTATACCGTCAGAGGCTGTCATAGGTGCGTAAATGGTTTTGATATCCTCTATATCGTCAAATTCTCTGAGCTTGGCAAAGAGGTTTCTTGCCTGCTCCTTGGGTGAGTCCTTGGAGCCTACTGCCAGAGCGTATCTGTTTTTTAAAAGCTCGGTATCCTCGTCATAGCAAAGCATTCCACATTCGCTTTTATCCGCCAAAAACGCCTGTCTTGCCTCATCTGCTCCACGGAGCAGAACCACATTGGCTCTGGGAGAATAATGCTTGTACATCATACCGGGAGACTCGGGCCTTCCCTGGTGCTGATTAAGTACTGCGTCGGATATTTCAATATCGGGACATATCTCTCTCAGTTCCTCTACGGTTACAAGACCGGGGCGAAGAAGCTTTGGCACAGGCGAGAGGGTGATAATAGTTGACTCTACCCCTATATCACAGTCATCCCCTGCTATTATCATATCTATACTTCCCGATAGATCTCTTATAACATGACCTGCCATTGTAGGGCTGGGCTTGGTAGAAAGATTGGCTGAGGGAGCGGCCACAGGCACGCCTGCAAGCTCGATAAACCGATGCGCTACCCTATCCGAAGGAACTCTTACAGCGACAGTATCAAGACCGCCTGTTACCTCATAGGGGACAATATCCCTTTTGGGGAGTATAACGGTCAGAGGTCCCGGCATAAAGCGCTCTGCCAGCTTATAGTATGTCTCATTTGTATGGCAGTAGCTTTCTGCATCCTCGGGCCTTGCAAGGTGGATAATAAGAGGATTGTTGCTTGGTCTGCCCTTTGCCTTGTATATTTTATTTGCCGCTGTGGGATCAAGAGCATTGCCCCCAAGGCCGTACACCGTCTCGGTGGGAAAAGCCACAAGACCGCCCGATCTTATCGTTTGTGCGGCTTCTGTTAATGTTGTGTCGTTTATATCGTAGATTATTTTAGTATCCATAGAATCCTAATAATGCAGAGTGCAGAATTATTGTTGATTTTCGACTGCTGTCGAAAATCTTCATATTATTTTTCCGCATTCTGTAATTGCTTGATTATCTGCAATTTATACTTTTATGTACTTATACTTTGATCACAAGTAGACTCGTATATGATCTGAATGGAATTTTTGTCACCAACGGTGACAAAAATCTCCTCAATTCTGCACTCTGCACTCTGCATTTTGCACTCACAGAGTATCTTCTGATATCAGTTTTCTTGTGATTTTAGTCTCTCCGCTGCATCTGCCGTTGCAAGCGCGGTAAGCATATCCTCGATATGGCCGTTTAAGAAGTTTTCGAGTGAATAGAGGGTCAGACCTATACGGTGGTCTGTAACACGGCCCTGAGGGTAGTTATAGGTGCGGATACGCTCGCTTCGGTCGCCTGTTCCTACCTGAGCCTTGCGCTGTCCCGCGATCTTGTCGTGCTGCTCCTGTGCCTTCATATCATAGAGCTTGGAGCGAAGAATCTTCATAGCCTTGTCCTTGTTCTTGTGCTGGCTTCTTTCATCCTGGCACTCTACCACAATTCCTGTGGGAAGGTGGTATATGCGGATAGCGGACTCGGTCTTGTTGATATGCTGACCGCCTGCACCGCTGCTCTTACAGGTCTCTATCTTTAAGTCTGCCTGATTGATCTCTACCTCAACATCCTCCATTTCGGGAAGAACGGCTACGGTAACCGTGGAGGTATGGATCCTGCCCTGGCTCTCGGTCTCGGGAACTCGCTGAACACGGTGAACACCGCTTTCAAACTTAAGCTTGGAATAAGCTCCGTCACCCTCGATCATAAAGGATATCTCCTTATAACCGCCAAGCCCTGTTTCGTTGGCGTTGAGGATCTCTGTCTTGAAGCCTACTGTATCCGAATACATAGAGTACATACGGTATAATACTGCAGCAAAGAGCGCCGCCTCGTCACCGCCTGCACCGCCGCGGATCTCCACGATAACATTCTTGTCGTCATTTTCGTCACGGGGTAAAAGAAGGACCTTAAGCTCCTCCTCTATCAGAGGGAGCTTTTCTTTGTTTTCTTTATATTCTGCCTCAACCAGCTCTCTCAGATCATCATCAAGCTTTTCTGCCATCATTTCCTGTGCTTCATCGATAGCATCCCTTGTGGCAACATATTCGCGGTATTTTTCTATAATGGGAGTAAGCTTTTTCTGCTCACGCATAAGCTCCTTATACTTGTTCTGGTCTGATACCACCTCGGGCATACTCAGCTCCTCAAGTATCTGCTCGTATCTTTTTTCTGCGGCTTCTAACTTTTGTAACATGTTATTTCTCCATATATTTAATCATTATATTATATCATAAATATTTATATTTGTAAAGACGAAAGCTTCCTTAATTCTGCATTCTGCACTCTGCATTTTGCATTAGATATAAAATAAGTCCTCAAAAGAGGACTTATTTTATATCCATAACTACCGTTTCGGGGGGATTGTCAAGCTGAAGGGGATTTTTGAGTATAGAGCGCAAAAGCTTCATACCCGATGCAAAATAGAAGCCGTCGCAGATTCGTTCGTCGGTTACAAAGGTATAGTCCACAAAGGACTGCTTTTCTACCCTGCCGTCATCAAGAACCACATTTTTACGGTACTTGGCTCCAAAGGACATAAACACGGGCAGATTGCCGAAATCATAAAGATGGTGGTATATGGGCGGAATACCAAGTGAACCCATAGAGGTTATAAAGAATGAGCCGTGGAAGGGGCTGAGCTTAGTAAGAAATCTGGGGAGCATACCGAAATAATCAAGAAAACGCAGACCTCCAACCGCAGCCTTAAGCGCAAGACCGGGTACATAGGCAAGCAGCTTGACCGTTTCCTCAAAGTTACCGCCCGGAGCATTGCGGAAACCCTCTACCGCATCATTTATCTGATTGTAAACATCGTATATGGTGGCATCCGGATAAAAATACATTTTGAGTGCCGTATCCTGAGAATCAAGAGACATAGTCTTTTTGATAACAAGGGATATCTCCACATTCTTTCTGGCATAAATACGCTGTCCCTGTATAAATCGGTTAATGGCGGGACGCTGTGAAACAACACGGATATATGCCGCAATAAGAACATGCATAAGGGTAAGATTAGTAAGACCCTCTACCCTCTTCTGGCGGATATAGTCCTCCAGCCTTTCGATCCTTATGGTATCCCTGATATAGTTTGAGGAATCCTGCCTTGTACGCATAATATAGGGAGAAACCACCGACATATAGGGTAAGCCTCTGACCTTTCGGCCATACCGTCTGATCTTATCGGGAGGGATAACATTGCCGCGACGGTCTTTCTGCTTGAAGTCGTCGGACAAGCCCTTTACTGTGTTATTCTTCTCGATAGTCTTTTTATTCATAGTATACCGTCCGTTTTTGATATATTTAGGACATTATAACATAAATATTGGAAGAATGCAAGGGATATAATAAATTAGACTGTTTTGGTTATGTCAATATTTCGTACAATCAATTATTCATTATTCATTTAAAACCGTTCTGTGAAGTTAATGAATAATGAAAAATGAATGATGAATAATGAATAATACAAACAAAAAACCGCTCTCTTACGAGAACGGTTTTTGTTTGGTGACCCGTGGGGGAAGAAGCTTTGCTTCGCAAATCTTCACTGCTTGCTTTGCTACTCGCAAAGCTGTGCACCGCTTGGCTATGAAACCTGCCACCGGCAGCTTTCATTTAACGCCAATCGCCCTCTCAAGGTTCGATTCCCGCGGGTCGGACCCGCTGCCATAATCGCATTTTGCTTTGTGCTATCAACGTTGTACGAATTGTCAGTTCAGCGAAAAACAAAAGAACACACCGAAGTGTGTTCTTTGTTTTGGTGACCCGTGGGGGAAGAAACTTTGCTTCGCAAATCTTCACTGCTTGCTTTGCTACTCGCAAAGCTGCGCACCGCTTGGCTATGAAACCTGCCACCGGCAGCTTTCATTTAACGCCAATCGCCCTCTCAGGGTTCGATTCCCCCAACAAAGTTATGTATACAAAACAAAAGAACACACCGAAGTGTGTTCTTTGTTTTGGTGACCCGTGGGGGAATCGAACCCCCGATTCAGCCGTGAGAGGGCTGCGTCTTAGCCGCTTGACCAACAGGCCTTGTGTCGATTGCTTGGATAGTATAACACAATGATATACAATTGTCAATAGCTTTTTTGAAAAAAATCAAATATTTTTCGGCTTTTGTTTTTTTCTTTATTTATATGACAAATATACCTTTCATGCCCTGTCAGTTCACAGGGCATACGGTAATCATAGCTTCACAGTTAACGGTGTCACCTACATAGCTTCTGAAATAATAAGTAAGGCTGCCATCTTCATTTGCCGCCGCATCGCTGCGGTGAACGGTAAGCTCAGCTCCCAAGGGTGCCTCTGCCCTGTAAGTAAATGACATATCCTTGACATAGTACTTCTCTACCCCCGGGATAAAGCTGTAGAACATATCCGGATAATTAGTGTTGTTCATATGCATATTGCAGTCTACAAGGTTATATGTAACCCTGTGCTGCCCTGCCTCGCTCATACCCTCCCTTGGCATACGGAAGCGAAGTCCCTCTACCGAATGCACCGGACCTGCCTCAAGATTAGAAAGATCTGCTTCCTCTACACGGAGCAGCTTTTTTGTTTCTATATCCACCAACGCCCAGACACCCACACCTCTTGCGACCTCTTCACCGTCTATGTATATTGCATAAGAACGGTTAAAGGCTACACCCTTGTCTGAGTCACAAGGCCAGGTGGCGACCTCTATATCCTCATACTGCTTTATGGGGCGATAGATATTCACCGCCATACGGCTGAGAATAAACGCTTTGCCGCTCTGCCACAGCTCCTCGTATGAGGGGCCAAAGTCACGGAGCTGACGATTTGCTGTCTCCTGCATATATCGCTGTATAGCTGTGGGACGGAGTATTCCGTTTATATCCGCATCGTGGTTAAGTGTGTTATATTTTTGTGTATACATAGTTTTTTCCTTTTGTTTTTTGATATTATAACATTTAATGACAAAAAAATCAAGGAAGGCTTGATGCCTTCCTTTGATTATTTTGTTATAAAAAGCGCCTCCGTCTCAACACTGAGAGATTTGAGAACCTTATCCATAAACAGGATCAGAGCTTCTCTTGTGTTCTTTTCAAGCTCTTTTGCGGCATCTTCGCTGTCTACCAGAAAATCATTGCCGTTATATTCAAATAAGGTTTCTGTATAACTGCCGTTACCCACGATACCCTCTGCAAGGATGCAGTTGTCATAGCTATAGTAATAGTCATAATTATCATCAAGACAGTATATCTCTATAGATGCATATTCAAAATCACCGACAGTAATTGAATTGCGGTATTCGCCGTATTCAAATCTGATGATCCCGGTCTCGGACTCGTACACAACACAATATGCATAATCCGAAGAATCGGGATAGTATCTGTAATCACCGAAGCTGTCTTCCTGACCGCCGGTAAGTACTGCGTTCTTTATTACCTCATAGGCACCCTTGCGGTCCATAGGCTCGGTATTCTTCAAGTACTCCGAAAACTGCATAAGCAAGCGGGAGGCCTGCGCTCTGTTTGCTGTTGCGCGGGGAGCAACAGAGCTTTCGCTTACACCCGATATAAGTCCCTTGGCTACCGCCCACTGAGTTTCGGTATATGCCCAGGGAGCAATATCGCCCCTGTCCTCATACCTCGAGAGATCGTCAAGCTCTCTCATATCGTATCCCAGATATTCTGCATATACATAGAACATCCTGATCATTTCCTGACGAGAAATGTCTCGGTTAGGTTGGAACTCGGTCTCGGTAACACCTGCTGTTATGCCTGTCTTTTTTGCCCAGATGATAGCAGGCGCACACCAACTGTTTACACCTACATCATCAAAACCGCTCTCACCCTTATATTCGTCTGCATCCTCGCCCGAGATATTAAATAATATCTGTACCATCTGTGCACGGGTAAAGCTGCCCGCGGGAACAAACCTGCCGTTGCCTACACCCGACATAATTCCCTCCTCTACACAGTATCTTACAGAATCACCGTACCAAGCACCAAAGTTTACATCGGTAAGCTTATCTGCCGCAGAGTTGACAGGATCTGCACCTGCCGCCTTTGCAAGCTCCGCCATCTCTTCTTTTGTCAGTAAAGTAGAAATATCTGTTTCGGAGTGGAATATAAATTCGCCATCCTTATATGCAAAGAGATTGGCTATATAAGCCTCATATGCAAAAACAAAGTTATAACCCCCTATAACCTTCTCACCGATGACTGTTGAAACAAGGATGTCATCCGCAAAAAATACACCTATATGATATCCACCGAACTCACCGTAATAATCTACCAGACTGAGGCGGTCGGCTTCAAGGGTACGGCTGCCGAATTTATAAAGAACCATGTCGTCCATATTCTGACGCATTTCTTCAACAAGCTCCACAGGAGCATCAGGCAGTTTTGCAAAAGCACCCACGGATAAAAGCATCACCGTACATAAAACAAGCGAAATGACTCTCATGATCTTTTTCATAATATAATACCTCCTTTTGATATCATTTAATCCTTTGATAATAAGTACACATTTGGGCATAGCTTTACTACAAAATAATCAAGGAAGGCTTGATGCCTTCCTTAGATTATTTTGTTATAAACAGATCGGCTCTTTCAAGACCGCATTCTGTGAGAAGGTGATCGATGAAGGTGTACATTGCCGATACCGCTGTGTCACGCTTTTGGGTTGCGAACTCTGTGTATTCCTCGTTATTGAGGAAGTAATGTTCATAATCATCTGTAATAACGTAATCACCAAACTCAAATTTACTTTCATTATATCCTTCCGCTGTGAACACACCGCTTGACATTACGATCGGATCATCGTTTTCGCCCATGGGGTAATAATGGTAATTGTATTCATAGTCCGAATTGAGTCCGTATAAGGTCATATAGGAATTCTCCATACACATTGAATGAGATCCGGTGATAAAATGCTCTTTGTACTGCTCACCGCATACGTAAAGCACAATTTTATCACTTGAAGGAAAATATTCCGCCGAGCCGCGAAGATCACCTATACCGAAGGAATAAATATACGTATCAGGCCAATATCCACCTTGATATCCGTTTTCTACTATGTAATCCGCAAGCTCTCTGAAGGCACCTGTGGTTATACGCTTGTTTTCTTTGATATACTCATCGAACTTCTTAAGCATCTGAGCAGCCTGAGCGCGGGTAGCCGTGGTGCGGGGGGATATGGTTTCAACGCTCATACCTGATATAAGTCCTACCGCTATGGCCCAGGACATAGGTGTTTGTGCCCAATCGGCGATCTCTGAGGTATCGGCAAAAGCATTCCATCTGTCAGGGTTGTCTATCTCTGCACGGGGGTAGGTATAATAGCCGTCAAGATAGCCTGCATACACGTAGAAGAAACGTGCAAGCTCCTGCCTTGTAATATTTCTGTTAGGTGCAAACTCGGTCTTTGACACACCGCTTGTGATACCGTTCTCAACAGCCCAGTTAACCGCAGGAGCATACCATGCAAGGGCATCTACGTCATCAAAGCTGCTCTTACCCATATAGTCGGACTTGCTTTCACCCGACATATTGAATAACATCTGCACCATCTGTGCACGGGTAAGATTCATATTTGGAGAAAACTTATTCTCGGCAGTTCCTGTCATAAGACCTTTAAGATAAACATATTCTACCGAATTATAATACCAATAATTCTCTTTAACATCCTCAAAGGGTAGTTCCTTATCCGTAACACCTGTAAAACCGTTGTCTGAGACAATAAAATCGTCGTTCCAGATAACTCCGTCACCGAAGGCGGCTTTTGCTTCCTCTGTCCAGGTAAGGTCGTCCTCCATATAGAATATACGGGTAAGATACGCGGCATTATTGTTATCCTCTCTGTAAAAGCCGCTCCAATCAACAAGGGTGGGAACATTACCCTTGAACACCATTATACCCACAGGCTCGCTCATTAAGAAAATGTCAGACAGAGTTTTCAGGCTCTTGGGAAATTCTATTCTTTCAAGAGAAAGTGTGTTTTCAAAGGCACCGAAGCCGATGCTTTCAAGAGTTTCAGGCATTTTGATACCTGCAAGCCTCTTATAATTCTGAAATGCGTAAGCTCCTATTGAGGTAACACCCTCTTCGATAATAACTGTGGTTATTTCATCTCTGTAACTAAAGAAGGGATTAGGCTTTTTGCCTTCGAGATAATTCTCCATCTCTCCCTCGCCGGAGATCGTGAGAGTCATTGTTTCTTTGTCAAGTGTCCAGGTAAGCACTCCCGACACCTTACTTTCGGTAGTTTCGGCAAATATACCAAGAGGTAAAACACCTATCAGCATTACCGTCGTAAGTATCAATGCAAATATTTTTTTCATTTTAGTTACTCCTCATTTCTGTTCTTCGAGCATCAATCCCATCTGCCAGAGCATAGTGGCACACTGCGCTCGCTTAAGCTCTGTATAGGGGGATATCATCAAAATGTCGTCCTTGATGCTGATTATTATATTACTTCCCACAGCCCAGGATATCTGGTCGTACGCCCAACCCGGGATGCGGTCGTAGTCAACATATTTAGTAAGATCTGCTCGTACCGTCATATCGGCACCCAGCCCCTGTGCCGCAAAATATATCAGTCTGGCAAAGGCAGCACGCTGTATCTTCTGTCCGGTGCCGAAAGTGTTTTCATTCATACCTTTAACGTATCCCGCCTTTGCTGCCCAGGTCACAGCTCCGCTGTACCAATGATTTACAGGCACGTCATCAAAGCCACTGGGAATACCGTAATACTGTGAAAAATCCACATTCAATATATTAGCAAGGATCACTACACACTGTTCACGGGTAAGAGCAGTGTTGGGAGAAAAACGGTTGTTTCCCATACCCGACAGATATCCATGCTTGACACAGTATTCGACACCCTCTGCATACCAGGATGCTTCCCTGACGTCGGTAAAGGCGTTGACGTATTCGATCACAGGTATCGCCTTGTATCTATAGTCACCGCAAAGACGGCATACCGAGATCTGTTGTCCCTCTTTGATATAGGTCGGACGATACCGTACTACCCAATCAGACCACTTATGTCCCCTGCCCTTACATATATCGGATATGATCAGCCTGATGCCGAGATTATCGGGATTTGATACTCCGTTATTCCAGGAGGTGCTGATATTATAACCATCGTCAGTATAATATCGGTTATACAGTTTTCCTTGCATATTTTCACTACAGATCCACATATCGGTATAGCATGCTCCCGCTCTGATAAGAGTACCGTCGGATACGATTTCCTCGGGAATATTGATCTCAGTTCCTGCACAGTACTGCATATCCTCACGGATGAGACTCCAGGGCAACCATGCTTCAAATCGCCATCCGTCATCGGTAGCCGCTCCCTTGAGCTTCACCTTATCAGTAATATCATAATCACCTTGACTACTGTAAAGACTGAACATTCTCAAGCTACCGTCACGATATATATAGATATTATATTGGGGACATCTGCGATAAGAGGAATGAGGCATACCGTATTCCCGTAATACATCCATAACGTCTATTCCCAGTGAAAAGCAATCTCCGTCCTCAAGGTAACCGTCCACTTCGTGATAGGTTGAATATACCAGGCCTGCCGCCATCTTTTTATCCGTCCATTCGGGTATTACGGTTCCGGGAGAGTAAGCTCTGATGTTTTCGGTAATATCCGCGGCAAAGTAGAAGCCCTCGCGGTCTACAGCAAAATACACCTCAGCGAAGATATCCAGAGGAAGCTTCTTGTTTTCGTATAATAAGGTATCCTCATTCATATATGCAGGCTCGGACCAACCCTCGGTCTTGGTTATATTACCGTCTACCGTAGGGCTGTCCACCGAAAGTATGATACGGTCATTGGGCTGAACGTAATCCTGTGCGGCATTTATGCAAAAAGACAGCATACATATCGTAAAAAGCACTGACAGAATCACAAATATGCATTTTTTCATCACAAATACCTCCTTATACATATTTATCTATAGTATATGTGTTTCCAATTATAACTGCCGCTTCGGCACGGGTACAGTTTCCCTTAGGGTTTATATATCCGTTATGTCCCTTAATAATGGGTTCTACGTTAATATGGCTTGTGGGATCGTGGGTTACTACCATACATATACCGGCAGAAAGTCTCATAGCGGGAATAGCATATGCAGAGATCTGCCTATAGTCCTTGAAGCCGTCTATAATATTGTTTCTGACGTAGATGCCGCTGTCACCGCTCGAAAGTCCCCATTTGACATCGTACAAACGGTATATAAATGTTATAAAATCCTGTCTGGTGATATATTCGTTGACACCGAAGCGATCTTTGGTCACACCGCTGGTTATTCCCTTCTTGTACATCCATTCCACCGCATCCGCATACCAGGCACCCGACTTTACATCCTTGAAGCTATATTTACTGTAGGAAGCGTTCTTACCCTCTAAATTGTATAGTATCATCGCTGCCTCGGCACGTGTGAGCTTTCTGTTGGGTTCAAAGCGTGTATCGCTTACACCGTTCATAATACCGAGATCATATACCTTCTTTATGGGAGCATACTGCCAAGTGCTTTTTGATACATCCTTAAAAGGAAAGGTCGGAGCTGCCGAATCGGTCCAATAATAAGAGTTGGCAGATACAGACAGAGCTGTCAACGGTAACAGGACAAAACAGATAACGAGCGCGCATATTATCTTTTTTGTCATAATTATTTAGTCCTTGAATTTGATATTTTCTGCTATTTTTATAAGCTCATCCTTTTCGGTCATACCGCTTATGGCAACGGTAAAATAACTGCTGCCGAAGTATACCGAGCCTTGACCCAGGTCTTCGCTGTAGGATATATATCCCTCATATCCGTTTATACGGTAAAACTCGGTCCGGTGAGCTTCGACATCGGTCATAAGGTTGATATCTCCGCTTTCCTCGATATCGATAATGATATACTCACCCTCCGGACTTTGGTAGATATGTGAGATACTGTCCTTATCGGAATTGTCATTTTCAAGGCTGAAGCCCTCGGGGATATAAGTGATACGGGTCTTTGATATATCGATCCGTTCATCGTCTGTAGCATCGGCAAAATCGATAGAGATATATTCATCTATAAGGTAGGTGACCGTGTTGCTGACATGACCCCGTACTATCGGATTAGTTAAGCTGATAGCCCCTGCAGCTGTTGTAACACAAAGAATGACCGCCGCCACCCTGCCCAGCTGTGATCTCCACATAAAGGACTGCTTTTTGTTCTTACGGCTAAGCTCCTTTGCCCTTTTCATCTGCTCCTCGGTGAAGGGGTACATTGCATCAAGTGTATTGTCCGAGGGGCCGTTATTCAGTTCATTTTCAAGCTGCTTTTTAAATGCATTGCCCAAAAGCTCGTCAAGCTGCTTATCATCTGTATTACGCATTGATACTCTCCTTCATCAATATATTTTTAAGCATCTGTCTGCCGCGGAATATCCGCTGATTTACCGTTTTGGGCGGCAGATCAAGAAGCTTGGCTATCTCGTTTTCCTTTAATTCGTTAATATACTTAAGTCTGCATACATCCCTGTAGATATCCGACATAGAATCTATAGCCGATATAAGCCTTGACATAAGGTCGTTTTCTATCACCCTGTCCTCGGGGGTGGGTTCTGCCCTGTCCTCTGTATTAAAGACCTCGTCCAGGGGCAGCAGCTTGTTTTTATGCTGCCTTGCACGGTTGATCGCCACATTGCGGGCAACCACACAGCAGAGGTTTTTAAGCCTTACGGGATCATCGATATCTATACGGTCAATTATCCGTATAAGCCTTTCAAGTGTATCCTGTACCGCATCCTCGATATCCTCACGGCTATGAAGATACTTGCTTACGGTATATGCCATACGGGAATACTGGCTTTGGTATATGTATATTATTTTGTCCCTTTGCACAGTGTCCTGTACCGTCATTAAGAATAGCATACTGCCTCCAATGATATTTATGTTTATAATATACCATATTTCAGGTTGGATTACAATATAGTCTCTTTTGCTTCTCTGTCAATAAGTACACGCAGAGGAAGGGATTTACTACAGAAAAAAATGATTTAAAATAAAAAAGCGGCATGTTGCCGCGAACCCCCAAAGCTCGACAAGCTCGCTTCGGGGAACCCCGGTGCCGCGAACCCCCAAACGCCCGTTAATTTAGTTTTACAAATCACACGAAATAGAGTAATTTCCTATACATTAAAAAAGCGAAGCATCAAGCTTAGCATTTAATCAAATATCAACGGCTCAGCCGTTGTATATCATCAAAACGAAGTTTTGCATATCATCCGCAACTTATTGCGGTATATCATCAAGTCGCAGGGATATGCACGCTGACGCGTGATGAGATACAGCCCTAAAGGGGCTGATGATATACACGACTGCGTCGTGATGATATACCAAGCCTGCGGCTTGGATAAACAAAAAAGGAACCTTTGGTAAACAAAAGTTCCTTTTTTGTTGGTGACCCATTGGAGAATCGAACTCCAGACACCATGATTAAAAGTCATGTGCTCTACCGGCTGAGCTAATGAGTCATTGTTACCGAAATATAATAACACAAACGAGTACTTTTGTCAACAGTTTTTTGAAATATTTGTTTTTTACCTTTTCCCCCATTGACAAATGGAAAAAAATACTGTATCATTGTATTAGTACAGTAGTACAGCGAGGTGATTAAATGCAAAGAAACCTGGATAAAACCAAGCCCCTGTGCCCACAGATATGCGAGCATATATGCCTTGATGTGGCGCTGGGTGAGCTTAAGCCTAACGAAAGGATCAAATCTGTACGGGAGGCTGCTGTTGCGGTGGGGGTCAACCCCAACACTATGCAGCGCTCCTACGAAATACTGGAGCAGGAGGGTATCCTCTATTCGGTAAGGGGTACAGGCTGGTTTGTTTCGGAAAACACGGAAAAAGCCAAGCAAAGTCTTGAAAAGCTGAAGGAAGAAAAAACAAGGATGTTTTTTGAGGAAATGCTGAACCTTGGTATGTCTGCCGAGGAGCTACGAGAATTTATAAAGGAGTACAAGTATGACTGAAATCTTAAAGGTTGAGGGTCTTGTCAAGAAATACGGCAGGACAGAGGCGCTGAAGGGTATTTCCCTTACCCTTCCCGCAGGAAAAATAGTAGGTCTCTTAGGCCCAAACGGCTCGGGAAAGACCACATTGATAAAGATAATCAATGGTCTTTTGACCCCTACAGCCGGCAAAATATATATAGCAGGTCAAAAACCGGGGGCAAAAACAAAAGGGATGGTTGCTTATCTGCCCGATGCCATCTACCTTAACTCCTGGATGACTGTTAAGCAGATAGTGAATTATTTTTGTGATTTTTATGAGGACTTCAGACCCGAGCTTGCATATCAGATGCTGGAAAAGCTGAATATATCTCCCAATCATAAGCTCAAGACCCTGTCAAAGGGTAACAAGGAAAAGGTCTGTCTGATACTGACAATGAGCCGCAATGCTCTGCTCTATGTTCTTGACGAGCCGATTGCCGGAGTTGACCCTGCGGCAAGAGACTATGTTATCTCTACCATAATCAACAACTACAATCCCGAGGCGACCGTGCTTATATCCACCCACCTTATATCGGATATAGAGCAGGCTCTGGATGAGGTGGTGTTTATTCAGGACGGTGAGATAACGCTCCATAAGACCGTGGAGGAGATCCGTGAGGAAAACGGCAAAAGCGTTGACGGGCTGTTCAGAGAAATGTTCCGCTGGTAAGCGGCGTGCTGCTACAGCTTCCTATGCATTAAAAGCATTAAAAAATTAAAAATCTATACTATCCGATCAATATAGGAGAAAATTATGTTTGGAAAATTATTAAAGCACGAGCTGCGCTCCTATCTGCGAGTACTGTTACCCGTTGAGCTTATCCTTATAGGTATAGCTTTGATAGGCAGACTGGTTCAGCTCTTTGAATCCGACTCACTTATATACAGCTTTATGCTGACAAGTGCGCTTCTTGCATTTTTTGCCGCGTGGATCATTTCCACCATACTCATTGCAATACTCTGTGTTGTAAGATTCTATAAAAATCTGTTTACGGGCGAGGGATATCTGACTTTTACCCTGCCGGTCACAACAGGTCAGCACCTTTGGGTAAAGATAATAGGCGCGACTGCCGCCGGAGTTATATCTATGGTGGCGACCCTGATATCTTTATTTATCATCTGCGATACAGAGCTGCTTATAGAGATATTTAAAGTAGTAATATATCTCTCAAAGCTTGCAATGGATTACATAGGCATAAATTATATTTTCTTTATCATTGAAATCGTTATTTCACTCTTTATTTCGGGAATCAGCCAGAATCTGCTGATATATGCCTGTATTGCCATCGGTCAGACCGCAAGAAAGCACCGTATACTCTGGGCGATAGGTGTTTATTTTATACATTACTTAATAACTCAGACCATATCGGTCGCCTTCCAGTTTATAAGCTCTGTGTTAAGTATAACAGGTATATTTGAACGGTTCGCTGATTTTATTACAAAGTATTATATGGAATTCACGCACTGTATGCTAACATTCAGCTCTCTTATACAGCTGGCGATCTGCGGAGTATATTTCATAATTACATACTTTATCATTCACAAGAAGCTTAATCTTGAATAAGAACGGAGGGAGAAAAATGTCAAAAAGAGTTATAAAGGCTATATCACTTATATTAGCAACGGTTCTTATCTGCTCTGTGCTTACCGGATGTAATGCCCTTGACACACTCAGGGATACTCACGCAAAGCTGGACAACGAGGGCAATATAGTATACAAGGGCAATACATATATGCGTATAGACGCATCAAGCAATAAATACTTCTCCCCCAATGCCGAGCATTACCTGGTAGCTACGGAACCTGATGTTCCTCTGCTTCTGTCATATTTTCTCAATACATATATGGGGTATATAACCGATGATGACATCATAATGGTCCTTGGTCCGGGTATGATGTCAGCCGACTATTCGGATGATATCTTCTACTGCCGTGAGGATAAGTATAAGGAGGTCAAAAAGAAGCTGTCCCAGGAGTTCTTGCCCGAGGTATACGGATATAGTTATTATTACTATGACGATAACGGAGATGAAGTATCCGGCGTTTATACATTTACAAAGGAGCAGACAAAGGCAATGAAGGAGGTTATTGCTTCCCCTGCCTTAGAAGATAAGGAGCTGTTCTACTCAGATGACTATGTGGATATATACGAGGCTACAGAGGATCTGCTGTTCAAAAAAGAAGCTCTGCGATTATTCTATAGCGACGAGGGCTATTTTGTAGAAAACGGGGATAACGAGTATTCGGTACACGCTGTACCCGAGGAAATGACCGATATATTTGATGAAATACTTGAAACACAGCGTTTATCGGATGAATACTGGGGCTCTGAATACGAGTTTTATTATGATATCGACGAGGATGAGATTTAATAAAATAAAAAAGGGCCAGGTTACCCCGCCCAAGCTGCGCTCTGAGGTTCAGAAATACTATTTATTCATCACACGCCACAACGCAATTTTCTATATATTAAAAAAAGCTTTGCTGATCACTTCCCTTTTGTTATTATGCTTCAGCCTTGCAGGCTGTCACAGGATACCTGTAAGGCTGGGCGACAAGGCATACCGTATAAATGAAAGCAGTATAGAAATGAACGGAAAGCATTATATCAAGCTCCCCGCCTTTGATGCACTTGATCCCCTGATAGAGGGGGATATTGACAGTCCCTGGTTATACAACAGAGACGGAAGCGAGCTTGAGCAGGCTATACTTGTGTCCGAGGACAAAAGCTTTCTTAAGGTTGCTGAATATGAGGGGGAGGCCGATGAGGAGCGCGTAGAATATCTGTACTGTGTAAGCGATCTCTATGACGAGATCATACCCGTAATAAAAAACGGATACATACCGGACAGATATTTCTATACGGTATATACGGTCAAGGACGGTAAACAAAGTCAAACCGAATATACACTTACCATAGAACAGACCGAAGCCTTGAACGGCATACTTGCCTCAGGGGAGCATTTTACCTCTACCGATTACAGAGCATTGTTTTTTATAGATTCAAGCTATAAGGAAGGTCTGTTTGGTATGAGATCGGATGTTATGATAGCAGAGCACCAAGGCGAGGCTGTCATAATAGATTATGACGGCGGTACAAAGCAGGAGGTGTACCTCATTGCCGATGAATACAAGCCGACAATAGAAGAGTTGATCTCTCAAAGAGAGGAGCAGAAAAATGAAGTCTAAGGTACAAATGATCATTCTTGTTATAAGTGTCTTATGCATCTGTGTGTGTCTATGCTCCTGTAGCTACGGAGACACCCATGTCAAAGCTATTGATGACAATACACTTGAATACAAGGGGGAGACCTATGTACTGCTGACAGAGGATGACCCTTATGTAGATATTCTGCGCTCGCACGCAAAGCAGGTTTATGTTACCGAAGCCTATATACCCACCTTTCTGTCAAGATTGTTACACGAGGATGCAATAGGCTCCCTTGCAAAATCATATATGTCGGATAACGAATATTTCATCGACAGAAATACCCACGGTACATATTGCCGAAGCGATATATACAGCGATTTGGAGGAAATACTCACTAACAAAGAATACGATGTATATATGTATGAATATCACGATTTCAAGGACGACCAAACACTTAGCTACACCTTAAGCGATGATGAAATGGCAGCTGTTGACAGAGTATTTGCCGAGGTCGAGCCCATTGCATCCTACGACCTTGGTTATATAGTCGAAAGTAAGAATCATATAGATATTTTCTGCTTTGATACAGAAACCGAGACCGCAGGCTACATCCACCGGTTGTTAGTTACAGACCACGGCTATTATTTCCCCAGAATACGAGAAGACGGGGTTACAGAATACTATGTAGTTCCCGAAGAGCTTGAAGAAATTTTTGATGGTATAACCGCGGAATATAGAAAAAGAGGTTAAATAAGATATTATGAGCATAAGGCAAGAAGCAAACAAGCTTCGTAAATATTATGAAAGTCTGCCCGAATGGTACTGGAAACGCGGTATACACGATGCCAAAATTACCATGATCTACGAGGATTTTGAAAAAGGCAGAAAATTTCTTGATATCCATATTAATGCGGCTGGAGCGATATTTGAGCAGGATATTACCAAGATCCGCTTGTATGACCACAAGATCATATCCCCGGACAATATCGGTGTTTTAGACGGCGGGTTCTGGTTAAGCGACAGCATAGAAACTCTTGATTCGGGCAGATATCTGCTGAAAGCGGTAATATCCTGTAACGATGATAAGGATCATATTACCTTAGAAGTCAGATTTTCTGACCCTTTAGTTGAAAGAAAATAAATCATCAATTTGTTCAAGTAACATCCGGAGGCTTATATAATGAAAAGAATTGTTCTTGTTATTGTTTCCTGTTTGTTGTTTTTGTGTTCCTGCTCTGCAAATGCAACCTACAAGAATCATGAAACAATAAATATGAATTACAATAATATAACCAATTATTGTGATGTTTGGCTGACAAGCGACAGTATATGTTATTTGGAGCATTCTATTGGTCAAAAATACTATATGGTCGACAATACCTCCAAAACCAAAATATCCGAAAACGGCGGGTACGGATTTGGTATGATCAGGCGATATGACGATAATATATATATGTTAAATGAAACATCAAGCATTGACGAATATAATTCAGAATTTGAGCTTGTATGTTATGATGTTAATACAAAAAACACCGAAAAGCTATGCTCTGTCAAAAATTGCGATAACTTTTTGGTATTACACAAAACTGTATATTATCTTGAATACAACCTAAATAACGAATATAGGGTACTGACATTAAAGAAAATCCCTGTCAACTCAAAACAGGATATCGTAATAGCAAGCAATGTAGTTTCTTTTGGTGTTATAGATAACTGCTTATACTATATTGCAGAAGATAACGGTACTCTGTCAGTTATGAAGTATAATGCAGAAAATGACGATACCGTTGAATGCGGAGATATTTCAATAGACGGATTTGATATAAAAAACGGTGATACCTTAAAAGCTTCATTTACTGCTGACTGTATATATTTACTGAAGATAGATTACACAAGAGCAAAAACAAGAATATTTAAATATTCCTTTGAACAGGATACTTTAAGTGATAATGCGGTAGACGGGTACATTGACAGCTTTGCTTCTTATGATGCTAATTCATACTTCATTGTATCCTCCGAAAAATCGGATAACAGCAAGTTATATATGCTTAATAACAAAACGGATGAAGCTACCAAAATTGCAGATGTGTTAGGCGAGGGTAGTTTGTTTGTAGGTTCAGATGACGGTGTATATGTTTTGAGACAGCATAATAACAGTGTAGTATTTTATTCAAACGACGGTACCTCACAGGTTGTGTACAGATTTTAAAATTAAAACAAACGACCCGAAAAGGATCAACCTTTTCGGGTCATTTTTTAGTTATTATACATTCATGATTATCGGCAGGATCATAGGCTTACGCTTGGTCTGCTGATATACATACTTTGCAATAGAGTCGCGTATCTGATTCTTAAGATTTGTCCAGTCGGTAACTCCGTTGTCAAGACAACGCTCGATGGCATCATAGGCAAGACCTCTTACCTCCTCCATAAGCTCCTCTGACTCTCTAACATATACAAAGCCGCGGGAAACAATGTCAGGACCGGAAACAAGATATCTTTCCTGTATGTCTACGCCTGCTACAACGATAATTATACCGTCCTGAGACAAAAGTCTGCGGTCGCGAAGCACTATGTTGCCTACATCACCCACACCGCTTCCGTCAATAAGCACCTTACCTGCGGGAACGATGCCGTTTATCTTAGCTCCGTTTTCGTCGATCTCAAGCACCTGACCGATATCCATAACAAATATACGGTCATCAGTCTCACCCATAGAGTTTGCCAGCTCCTTATGCTGATAGAGGTGTTTGAACTCACCGTGTACAGGCATAAAGTACTTAGGCTTGATAAGTGCGTGCATCAGCTTGATCTCCTCCTGGCAGGCGTGTCCCGAAACATGGACCTCTATACCCGCATCGTGGAATACCGATGCGCCCGAGCGAAGAAGCTCGTTTGTGATGTTACCAACCAGCTTTTCGTTACCGGGAATTGCGTGGGCTGAAATAACTATAAGATCCTCCCTGCCGGGGGCTATCTTATCGTGAGCACCGAACGCCATACGGTAAAGAGCCGACATAGGCTCGCCCTGGCTTCCGGTAGTGATAACGGTTATCTGATTCTTTGGGTAGCGGTTGACCTCGTTGAGATCGATAAGAACATCCTCGGGAATGTCCATATAACCCAGCTCCATAGCCGATTTAACTATATTCAGCATAGATCTGCCGGTAATTGCTACCTTACGGTTATGCCGTGCACTTGTATTTATTATCTGCTGAACGCGGTGAACATTTGAGGAAAATGTTGCTATGATTATACGCTTATCCTTGTTTGCACCGAAGATGCTTTCAAAGGATCTGCCTACCTTTCGCTCGGTGGGTGTATAGCCGGGATGATCCACATTTGTGGACTCGCACATCAGGAGGGTCACACCCTCTCTGCCTATCTCACCAAGACGGGTAAGATCCATCATCTCGCCCTCTATAGGTGTAAGGTCAAGCTTAAAGTCGCCCGAATGAACCACATATCCAAGAGGTGTCATAATAGCAAGACAGCAGGCATCTGCAATAGAATGGTTAACGCGGATAAACTCAACATCAAACACTCCTGCCTTGATATGGTCCCCTGCCTCTACGGTGTTGAGTATCACCTTGCCGTTAAGACCGTGCTCCTCAAGCTTGTTACGAACGATACCCAAGGTAAGACGGGTGCCGTATACCGGCACATCCAGGTTGCGCAGAACATAGGGCAATGCGCCTATATGGTCCTCGTGTCCGTGGGTCAAAAAGATACCGCGTATCTTTTCTTTGTTCTGCTCAAGGTAGGTAATATCCGGGATAACAAGGTCTATACCCAGCATATCGTCGTCGGGGAATCCCAAGCCGCAGTCGATAATGATAATATCATCACCGTACTCTACAAGGGTCATATTCTTGCCGATCTCGTTAAGACCGCCAAGGGCCATGACCTTAAGCTTACCCAATATTCTCTTTTTTCTTTTTGCCATAAAAATTCCTTTCTGTAATTGGCAAAGCGCCCTCTGCCCCAGGCGTTCAAGACAGCGGCTTATTTGCCTGATATAATAACGAACAATGTATCTATATAATTATATCATATGATGTAAATATTGTCAAGATTACAGCATCTGCAATCGGATATACTAATACCGAGGTGATATAATGAAAAAGCGTAAGGAAAAGCGCCAACAGCGCGTCAGAGAAAAAGCAGAGGCCGTTGTGGATGCATACCGCGATACAGACAGCAATACAGACCCCAACGGAATGTATACAGGTATTACCGATGAGGTACAGAGTGCCTGTGCGGGCGGTAAAATATATATAAATGCCCAAAACTGTATTCCTACACAGGATGCCGATGACTTATAACGCCTTGTTATAAGTCATCAGCTTAATTCAAATAAAAAATGAAAGAACCAGCCCTGCAGCACCGACCCCGCTTAAAAAGCCGAGGATATAGCCTGTAATATGGCTTTTTGGCTTCTTGGGAGCAGGAAGGCTTATATCGTTTTCGGACACGATACGGTTTGCTTCCTTTATCATATCGTCGCTTGTTACATCAGAGCTCTTTTTTGTGCTGAGAATAAAATACGCCTCCTCAAAAAGCTCACTTCCTGTGTTTTTGATCATTATCATTCTTTTTTCGCAGCCCTTATATATCATATATGCCTCCGTTTGGTTTCTATGATTATACCCTATAAGAGTTTTTTTATTCACAGATGAATAATTTAACAAAAAACGGCAGATAATCCTACATAATCAAATCTACGGAGGATAATATGAAAAAGGTTATTATATTTTTCAGCGCGTTTGTCTGCCTGACGGCCATACTCTTCCCTCTTCTGCCTCTGCAGGGCGAGGCCGAGGTGTATGACAATGCAATAAGACTGCATGTTCTTGCAAACTCGGACAGTGAGGATGACCAGGCTCTTAAAATAAAGGTACGGGATGCCGTGCTTGAGCTGGTTTCGGAGGAAATTACAGACTGCACCTCACGGTATGAGGCAGAGTGCAAGGTAGAGGATATATGCGATAATATTGCCATAGCGGCACAGAATAAGATATACGAGGAAGGCTACGATTATTCTGTAAGGGTTACCCTTGATAACGAATATTATCCTACCCGTGAATATGAAGGGGTAAGAATGCCCTCGGGAACATATATGTCCTTAAGAGTCCTTATAGGTGATGCCGAGGGGCAAAACTGGTGGTGTGTGCTCTATCCGCCCCTGTGCACAGGCACGGCAAAGCCAAAGACCACCTTAAAGCAGGCAGGCTTTACTCCTGAGCAGATAAGGGTGTTGACCGAGGGGGAGAGTCCTAAATACAAGGTGAAATTTAAGATACTTGAGATATTCGGATCATTAACAAAATAAGAGGCGCGTCGCTATACAACAAAAAGATCCTATCATTACGATAGGATCTTTTTGATTTTATGCGGCTTCGGTTTCTGCTTCGGTTTCCTCTTCTACGGTAAATAATGCGTCTGTACCCGAAGCGTTATAGATACAGGGGTCATCGGGGAGCATTACATATGTCATCTCATCCTTTACGGCATAGGAGAAGCTGTAGGTCTGTTCTGTTGTCTGAACAGAGGTACTGCCGTTTTCGTCGGTTGCGGGAGCGGTGGAGGTATATGTTACAACAACCTTGCTCTCGCTTCCGTCAAAGCCGTAGCTTTCTTTATCCTGATAGTCCTTAACATTGATGATACCAATGTTGGAATAGCCCTCTTTATTGGGAACCTCTTCACCGTTAACTGTAACAGAGGTTATGGCAGAGGTATCTATTGTTTCAAGAGAGCCTGCCGCTATTAC
Source organism: Clostridia bacterium (assembly GCA_017537175.1). Taxonomy (GTDB): domain Bacteria; phylum Bacillota; class Clostridia; order Oscillospirales; family CAG-272; genus RGIG7300. Next base: position 91,018 of record JAFYLH010000001.1, read on the forward strand.
ATCAACAAGGGAGTAGGAGCAGGCGTCTACCAGGGTTGAGTCAACAACATATATGCTGTTGTTGTACTTAAGATAATAACCGCCAGACAACTCATTCTTTGCACCTATTATATACTGACGGTGGCCTGACTTTGTCATAACGCTTATTGAAAGGGTGGGGGCATCAAAGCCGTAAGCAGACTCGTCACCCTGACCTGTAATATCGCGCTTGGCTGTAACCTTAACAAAGGCATCTGCGATCTGCTGTACCAGCTCCTGGTTAAGAGGCAGGTCGCTTTCGGCCGGGGATACCCAATAGCCTGTAGTGTTGGAAAAATTGCCTGTACCCAGATCAGAGCCGTAGGTAACACCTGTAACAGGGTTGGTGGAATCGTCAACTACAATTATCTCTTCCTCCACCTCGGTGATCTCATCTTCATTCTCTTTTGGGATATTTTTGATGATAAAATATGCACCGATAAGAAGTCCAAGTACAAGAACTGCAGCAATTAAACCGATAATTTTTTTCTTATCCATTCTAAAAACTTCCTTTCTGCAGATCATTTAATGCGTCTGATAAACCAGATCACAAGTCCTGTAACGATGATAACCAACGGAATAACCAGTACCATCGCTGCAGCAATAACAATAAGCATCACAGGCTCTACATAGAGCATATCGGTATCAAGAACCTTGCCCTCTATAGACACGGATACCTTCTTATCGCAAAGCTCACCTAAGGCAGAAAGTATAAGCGCAGAGTTTCCGCCGTAAATATCTATACCCTCTGTAAAGGTATAGTCGGAGGATATCCACAGAACATCACCCGTGGTCTCGCCCGAGGTAACGGTTGCGTGAGCGGCAATGGCTACAGAGCCGCTGTAAATAACACTGCCGTCGGTAATATTATTGACTGTTGCAGAATCGGATGTAGAGAGCACAGCTGCTACACTTACTCCCTCACGGGGCTGGTCGGATATAATAATACCGTCAGCCATAGGAGTGAATACATTATAGTCGGAGCAGGCGGATGCTATGGGATCTGCGGTCTGTACGATGGGAATTATATCATAGGCATTCTGGGAGAACATAGAACGGTATATACGGTTAATGTCTCCTTCAAGAACAATACCCTGTGTGAGCTCCATTCCGTAATAAGCCGCAAGAGCCTTAAGGTTGGAGTCTGCCTTGGGAGCTTCCTCGTAGCCCTTGGTTACGATAAGCTTTCCGCCGCCGTCAACATAGCTCTTGAGCATTTCAAGCTCGTTTGCGGTAATATCTACCTGAGGTGCATTGATAAGCACACAGCTGGCATCTGCGGGAACACCGCCCTCTCCTGTTGCAAGGCTGAGGGTCCTTATCTCATAATTGTCTACTTTGACATACTCGCTGAGAGTGGAATCAAGCTCCACCTCCTGATGATCGGTAGTGGTATAGAGGATGGGGAGATTGAGAGTTGTTACATTGTCTATAGCGCTTGTAACAGCCTGTTCACCCTCAAACATCTGCTGTCCCTCGGGTAGCTGTCCGTAATAGCTGTAATAATAATACAGCTCTTCCTCGCTATAACCCGAATAATCAACCGTAAAAATGCTGTTATAATCGGCAACATAGTCTCTTAACTCACTTGATACGATTACAGAATTCTCTGTCATCTGTGCAAGGGTGTGGACGGTTCCGTTAGGGGTTGCAAAGCTGGGAGAGATCTCGGGGTCGATGGTCTCAAGCTCAATATCGGAATTAAGCTTGGTATACTGTCTGAGAAACTCCTTGATTATAGTGTTTTCGCTGCCTTCACGGGCAACAAGATAAAGTGTGACCTCTGTGTCGATCTCCTTTATAAGCTCCTTTGTGTCCTCGCTGAGCTTATAAAGTCCCATACCTGTTGTGTCAAACTTAGTAAAATCAACAGGAAGTGCAGATACGACCATATTGATAACTACAGCTATTACGATAACCAAAATTGAAATAAATGCTGCGTAGCCGCCGCTGATAAGTCTTCTTTTATTCATGTCCGTTATCCTCCTCAGCTATAGCGCTTTTTCTCAAGGGACTGTACTGTAAGAAATACAAATACCCCTGTTATGCTGAGATAATACACAACACCTGTCAGATCAAAGGTACCGTTTGCAAAGGGGGTAAGACGGTTAAAGATAGACAGATTGTTGAGCATATCGGGAAATGCTGACTCAAAAATTGAGGTTTTGAAAAGATAAAGCACAAGGTTTACCGCCTCAAGTACAAATCCAACGCCCAGAGCCGCAAATATATTACCTGTAAGGGCATATACTATTATGGCTACAACACCGATCATAAGAATAAAGCAGATAAAGGATGCCATAGAGCTGTCGGGAAGGAAGGTATCTACTATTGTAGGCATAAAGTATACCGCAAGGAAAAGACCTATGGTCATAACAGCGGCAATGACCTGTGACTCTGTAAGCGAGGACAGGAACATACCTGCAGCAATGATACAAGCACCCAAAAGCAGCTGTGCCAGTATGGTGGAATAACTCTGGAGCATATTTACTTTACCGAAAAATGAAAGTATAAGGGGCCACGCACACATAACCGCAACAGGGATAAGATATACGGTCAGCATAGCAAGATATTTACCCATTACTATATCCTTCATTTTAATAGGCAAAGAATAAAGTAATTGATCTGTTTTTTCGCGCTTTTCGTCTGCAAAGCAACGCATTGTAAGAAGCGAAAGTGCTATTACAAGGGCAAACACCGCATAGGGCTCGCACAATGCGTATTCAAAATTGGGGTAACCCGCAAAAAGATTGATATAGGAAGCAACAAATCCTACAAAAGCAAGGATAAGAGCAATAACTATATATGCTATAACACTGCCGAAATAGCTTTTAAGCTCTCTTTTATAAATCGCCTTCATCGCTGTTATCCTCCTCTGTAAACATTGGCTTGTATTCTTCTTCGTTTGCATCCGATGCTGCTTCTTCTGTTACCGAAGCAGTCTCCTCTTCCTCGTCATATACGCTCTCGGTAAGCTTGAGGTATATCTCTTCTATAGAAACACGGTCAGAGAAATAGCTCAGGGGTATGCCCGCTGCGGCAAATGCAAAATAAAGCTTTTCGGTAATATTGGTGCCGGGCATAAGCGTAAGCTCAAGGCTTGTACCCTTGTCGCACTCGGTGATGGCATAGTGAGTTACCTCCTCATACTCATCAACTATGGCAACAGCCGCGTCGGGTGTACAGCTTGCCACTATATTAAGTACGGGATGCTCCTTGTTCATATTACAGATGTTTTCGATGGTATCATCCGCTACCACCTTGCCGCGGGAGATGATGATAACATGCTCACATACCTCCTGTATCTCGGAGAGAATATGGCTACTGAGAATAACGGTATGATCCTCGCCTAAGCTCTTTATGAGCTCACGAATCTCGATTATCTGCCTGGGGTCAAGACCTACAGTAGGCTCGTCAAGGATTATGATCTCGGGATCTCCCAGAAGTGCCATTGCAATACCCACACGCTGACGGTAACCCTTGGAGAGATTACGGATAAGGCGTCCCGAAACCTGCTTTATAGAGGTGCGGAACATTACTCGTTCTACCTCGGGACCTATAGCCGAGCTTTTGATTCCCTTAGCCTCTGCTACAAAGCGCAGATATTCCTTGGGAGTCATATCGCCGTAGAGAGGGGGCAGCTCGGGCAGATAGCCGATAAGCTTCTTTGCCTTGACGGGCTGATCAAATACATCAAAGCCGCCAACCGTTACATTACCCGATGTTTGCGAAAGACATCCGGTAATAATGTTCATTGTGGTAGATTTTCCTGCACCGTTGGGACCGAGAAAGCCGTATATACGGCCCTTTTCTATCTCAAAGGAGATATTGTCAACAGCCAGGTTGCTACCGTATTTCTTTGTAAGGTTAGATACCTTTATCAAGAATAACAACTCCTATCGTTTAAATATAAGTATAGTACATACATTATAAACCCTATCTGTGATGAAATTGTGAATATTGGCAGAAAAGATTTACAAAACCTGCTTTTTATGTTAGAATATATTAATAGTTTACTTTGGAGGTAATATATGTTCGGTTACATAACACCTATGACCGAGGAGCTTAAGGTCCGTGAAAACGAGCTCTACAAGAGCATATACTGCGGTCTGTGCTCTGCTATGGGCGAGCATATATGCACCTCTAACCGTCTGACCCTGAGCTATGATATTGTTTTTCTCGCTTTGGTACGCGCCTGCGTTACCGGTGAAAATATAAGTGTGAAAAAAAAGAGATGTATGGTACATCCCATCATACCCAAAAACAGAGCAAATATTCCCGAGACCCTTAAGTACTGTGCCTCGGCTTCTGCTCTTCTGACATATTATAAGGTTCTTGACGATATCAATGACAAGCCTACCCTTAAAGCAAGGCTTAAGCAACCCAGTGCAAGGAGGTTCAGAAAAAAGGCAGGCTTACCCTCTCTTGACAGAGTGATCGCCACACATCTTGCAGAGCTGAGCTCTCTTGAAAAAAGCGGCGGATCGCTTGACAGAAATGCCGATTGCTTTGGCAGAGTTTTGGGCGAGGTGTTCAGCTACGGTCTTGACTGCCCCGAGCTCAGAGATATGGGGGTTCATATTGGTAGATGGATATATATTATCGATGCGGCAGAGGATCTTGAAAAGGACAGAAAAAGCGGCGAGTACAATCCCCTCAGCTGCTATGATGTCCTCCCCAAGGAGGCTATAGCTGTTGCCTGCACCCTTGAGCTTGAGGCCGCTTACAACGCCTTTAACAGTATAGAGGTAAAAAATACAGAGCTTAAACCGATCATCAACAACATACTGACCCTTGGAATGCCAAGGGCACAGAATAAGATTACAGGAGACAAAAATGACTGATCCCTATAAGGTTCTGGGTGTCTCAAGAGATGCCACAGACGATGAGATAAAATCAGCATACAGGCGTCTTGCCCGTAAATATCATCCGGACAGATTCACCAATGACGATCAGGCGCGAAAAAACGCTGAGGAGAAGATGAAGGAGATAAACGAGGCATACGATACGGTGCAGAAGATCCGTAAGGGCGGCGCTGCATACGGCAGACCCGGTTCATCTACCTCCGATACCTCGGGCAATAGTGCAATCTATGCCACTATACGAACATATATAAATGACAAGCGTATAGATGAAGCAGATGAACTTCTTGAGCAGATGTCAATACACGACAGGGCTGCCGAGTGGCATTTCCTCAAGGGCTGTGTATGCGCCTGCAAGGGCTGGAACTTTGAAGCGCAAAATCACTTTAATACCGCCTGTACTATGGATCCCACCAACACCGAGTACCGCACCGCACTCAACAGAATGCGCGCAGGTGCTGCAGGCTATAACGGCAGTTATACAACAACCGATGCAACAAACTGTAACGGATGCGAGATATGTAGCTCTCTTCTTTGCGCGACCTGTCTGTGTAAGCTGATAGGCGAGCTCATTAAATGTCTTTGATGGGTATGAACAAAACAAAAAAGCTTTCCCTGGCCGCAGTTATGTCGGCTCTGTGCTTTGTCATACTGTTTTTGGGTTCGGTGGTAACAGTTCTCGATCTGAGCTGTGCCATGGCGGCTTCCTTTATAATAATATTCTGCGTCATAGAGCTTGGGGGCTTCTATCCCTACCTTGTCTGGCTTGTTACCTCTGTTTTGGGGCTGTTGCTTATGCCTGATAAGTTTGGGATACTTGTCTTTGCGGTATGTATGGGCATATATCCCATAATCAAAAGCTATATTGAACGATTGCCTAAAGTAATCTCATGGATATTAAAGCTTGTTATCTTCAATGCTATGCTGACTGCCGTAATAGCAGTATCAAGATTTATATTTGGTATCTCCACCGAAGAGATAAGCTTTTCTTATATCGTATACGGAATATGCAATATAACATTTGTACTGTACGATCTGGCATCCACAAGAATGATATCTCTATACCTGTTCAAGCTGAGAAAAAGATTTAAGTTTATAAATAAACAATAAAAACCATTGCTTTTTGCAATGGTTTTTATTATAGTATCTTTCTAAGTTCTTTAATATTACCGATACAGTATGTAGCCTCGTTTGGCTCTGTGCCGATATAAACGCAGTCCAGTCCTACATTTATTGCTCCCTTAATATCCGAGGTCAGGCTGTCACCGATCACAAGTATCCTTGATCTGTCCTTTTCGTCTATATGAGAAAGCACATAGTCAAAGAACGCCTTATCCGGCTTTGATGCTCCTATCTCTCCCGATATGAACAGATGTCTGATATATTTACGGATATCGGCATTATCAAGCCTTGTGGTCTGTATATAGCCAACACCGTTGGTAATGATATCAAGCTCATAGCGGCCGTAAAGGTATTCAAGGATCTCAACGGCACCCTCCATAGTAAACGCCGTTTCTGAAAGACAACGGAAATAGAGATCGTTCATTCGGGCAGGATCATAATCATATCCGTAACGCTCAAACAAAAGACGAAACCGCTCACAGAGCAGCTTCTCTGTGGTTATCTCTCCGCGCTCAAGTGCCTTCCATAAGCCGTGATTGATATGGCTGTATACAGAGCGTTTTTCCTCGTCAAAAGGCAGGTCTGCCTGTTCAAAGGCACGGTATATAGCCTGATGCTCGCTTGCCTTGAAATCAAGCAGAGTATCATCCGAATCAAATAATATTGTAGTATATTTCATACTTATGCCTTAAGCATTGCGTTGAGAAAATGCGCCAGACGCTCGGTTTGGGGATTTTCGAACATTTCATCAGGATCTCCCTGCTCGGCAATTACGCCCCGATCCATAAAGATCACCTCGTCGGATACCTCACGGGCAAAGCCCATCTCGTGGGTAACGATAAGCATCGTTCTTCCCTGCTTCGCAAGATTACCTATGACCTTAAGCACCTCTCCCGTTATCTCGGGGTCAAGAGCCGAGGTAGGCTCGTCAAAGCAAAGCACCTTGGGAGAAAGTATAAGCGCTCTTGCAATAGCAACTCTCTGCTGCTGACCGCCCGATAGCTGACAGGGGTATGAGTCCAGCTTATCCCCGAGACCAACACTTGCAATGATCTCCTTTGCTTCCTCTGTTACCGCAGCAAACCATTCCTTTTTTTCTGCTATCGTTGCCCTTGAGGCTCTTAACTCCTCTTTGAGAATAAGCTTTTTTGCCAAAAGCACATTGTCAAGCACGGTATACTGGGGGAAGAGATTAAAGGACTGAAAAACAAGTCCGGTTGCAAGCTGATTTTCTCTTCTTTGTCTTTTTGTAAGTCTGACCTTATTTTCCCAGTCAAAGGTAACATGGCCGTCGACGGTTATACGACCCACATCAGCTGTCTCAAGTCCTGTAATACACCTTAAAAGCGTTGTTTTACCGCTTCCCGAGGAGCCTATAACAGATATTACCTTACCCTCCTCAAGCTTAAAGTCTATACCCTTGAGTACTTCGACCTTGCCAAAGGATTTATATATATTGTTTACTTCAAGCATTGCCATAGTTAACCTCGGAAATAATCTAATTTCTTCTCAAGCTTACCAAACATGATAGTTAACAAGCCGTTGAATACAAGATAAAATGCGCCTGTATAGAACAGAGGCCACAGAAGTCCGTCCGACTTGATAAATGCCTGTCCTGCCCAGATTATCTCGTATACCGAGATCATACGGGCAAGGGATGTGTCCTTAACCAGGGTGATTATCTCGTTTGACATCGGAGGTATGATGCGTTTAATGACCTGCAGAAGTATGACGCGGAAAAACACCTGTATTTTGGTCATGCCAAGCACCTGTCCCGCCTCATACTGTCCGTAGTTTATAGATTCGATACCGCCACGGTATATCTCGGAAAAATAGCAGGCATAGTTTATGACAAATGCTACCGAAACCGCAAAAAATCTCTCCCAAACACTCCAGCCCGAAAACCAAAGCATTACGGGATAGATCACCTTTTCCAAGACATCAAGAAAAATATTTGGCGCGAAAACATCCATTTTGGGATACTGAGCCAAAAACTTAGTAGCCCATACACCCAAAAGTCCGGGGCCGTAATATATTACGATAAGCTGGAGCATAAGGGGTGTTCCGCGGATGATCCAGATAAAGGTCTTCATAAGCCACTTTAAGGGCTTGAGCTTTGACATTGAAGCAAAACTGAAGATAAGTCCCAATGGTAAGGCAAAGAGAAGTGTCACTCCAAAAAGCTCCAAGGTCTTGCCAAAGCCCTCAAGAAGGCTTAATGTTACTTTCCAAAACATTATGTACAATATGTCCTTTCACACACATACCGACAGAGCAATACTACTCTGCCGGTAAGGTTTATCTTATGTAAAATGCAGTTCTGTTATTTTACAAGTGTAAGCTCGTACTTATCTGCAAGATTATCAAGAGTACCGTCTGTCATTGCCTCTGCCATAAATGCATTGAAGTCAGCGGTCAGATCTGAGCCCTTACGGAATGCAACACCGTATTCCTCGGCAGAAAGCTCAACAGTATAACCGTAATCAGCATAGCTTGTGCCTTCACCGGTCATAGCGTTTGCCATAGTGATATCGATGATACAAGCATCAACGGAGCCGGATGCAACCTCAAGAAGTGCTGCAGCCTGGTCCTGAACTGCGGTAACATTGGTAAAGCCTGCTGCTTCTGCCGCATCAGCACCTGCAGAGCCGTTTTCAACTGCAAAGCTGAGCTCTGTCATAGAAGCGGTGTCTGCATAGTCTGCAAGCTTATCGTTAGCCATAACAACTACCTGTGCGTTCTTAACATAAGGATCGGAGATGGAAGCATTGAGCTTACCTTCCTCGGTAATGGTCATACCGTTCCAGATACAGTCGATAGACTTAGCCTCAAGCTCGGTATACTTGTTATCCCAATCGATGATGATGAACTCTACATCAACACCAAGCTTTGCAGCATAAGCCTGTGCAAACTCGGTATCAAAGCCGGTCCATGCGCCATTTTCATCCTTGTAGTTCATAGGAGCATAGTCGGTCATACCAACAACCAGCTTGCCTGCTGCCTTAACAGCAGCGATATCACCGGTGGCATCGTTACCTGCATCGTTTGTATTTACAGGGGCGTTACATGCAAATAAGGTAAATACCATCATTGCGCAAATAATGAGTGCTAAAATCTTTTTCATAATAAATTCTCCTTTATCACTTTAGCTTGGTAAATTATGAAAGAATTATATCACGAATATTCCCCTTTGTCAATAGTTTTAATGAAATAAATGGCTGTTTGAACACATTGGGATACATTACTTTTAAATTTCGGTTAATAATCTCCCTTTTTTTCTTGCGAAAAGTCACTTTTTTTGATATACTGTAATATATGACTGATTTTATTTAAAGGCAGGTGAAGCTAATTGAAGGTATTGTGGGATAAGATCAAGGAAGCCCTTGTTTCGGCTCTTCCTATCACCCTTACCGTATATCTTATTGCCCTGCTGCCCGGATTTTCATTTAACCTCACGGAGTTGATATGCTTTACCGTGGGTGCCGTGCTTCTGATACTCGGTATAGGGCTCTTCAATCTCGGAGCAGATATTGCCATGACTCCTATGGGCTCAAAGGTAGGCTCTGGTCTGTCACGGCAAAAATCTGTTTTTCTTCTTTTGGCAGTAAGCTTTGTTTTAGGAATGCTTATTACCGTAGCAGAGCCTGATCTTCAGGTTCTGGCAAATCAGGTAAGCTCGGTTATGAACGGTAAGCTTCTTATATATGTTGTAGGCTTTGGTGTAGCATCATTTCTTGTTATAGCAATACTGCGTATAATATTTAACCAAAAGCTTTCCAAGATGCTTATGCTCTTTTATATGCTGCTCTTTGCTTTGGCACTTTTACTTGCGGTAAACGAAAATCTCGATCTGCTGCCTATGGCGTTTGATTCGGGCGGTGTTACCACAGGGCCTATTACAGTTCCTTTTATAATGGCTTTAGGTGTGGGTATTTCAAGTGTCCTCGGTGACCGTAACAGCCAGGAAAACAGCTTCGGTCTTGTTTCTCTTTGTTCTATCGGTCCTATACTTGCCGTACTGGCTCTGGGTATATTTGCAGATAACAATCTAAGCTATACTGTAAATTACGGCTCTGTTGAAAAGAACATTTTTGGCGCATATATCGAAAATGCCGCTCATGTGGCAAAAGAGGTAGCTATAGCCCTGGGACTTATAGTATTCTTCTTTTTACTCTGTCAGATATTTATACTCAAGCTCAAAAAGAGAAAGCTTTTTAAGATAGGCTTAGGTGTAATCTTTACATATGTTGGTCTGGTGCTGTTTTTAACAAGTGTAAATGTGGGATATATGCCTATAGGCTACAAGATGGGACAGCAGATATCCACGCTCCCCCCTGCGGTAATTGTAATCATAGGCCTTGTGATGGGTATTCTGGTGGTTTTGGCAGAGCCCGCAATTCATATACTTAATACTCAGGTAGAAGAGGTAACGGGCGGCTCTGTAAGCAAAAAATCAATGATGGTTGGCCTGTGTATCGGTGTCGGCGGAGCAATTGCCCTCAGCATCATCAGAATCATCTTTGATTTTTCGGTAGCATACTACATAATCCCCGGTTACTTTATATCCTTGGCTCTTTCCCTTTTTGTCCCCCCTGTATATACGGCAATAGCCTTTGACTCGGGCGGTGTTGCCAGCGGTCCCATGACCTCAGGCTTTATTCTTCCCTTTGCCATCGGTGTCTGTGTTGCGCTCCAGGGAGAGGGCGCGGTATTGCGGGATGGCTTTGGTGTTGTTGCATTGGTTGCTATGGCACCTCTTATCACGGTTCAGCTCCTTGGCTTTAAGGCTATAGTAACCACAAAGATCAAGGAAAGGCGCGCAATGAAGCGTATACTTGCGGCAGATGACGAGCAGATCATCAATTTTATATAAGGAGGCGGACCTACGGTGAATACGGTAAATGAATCGGCTATCAAAAAGCTGAAAATGATCATTACGGTAGTGGATGTATCTAAATCCGAATTCTATCTTGATATACTCAGTCAGTTCGAGGTAAATTTCCAGACAGTCACAGGCGGTACGGGTACTGCAAACTCGGATATCGTGGAAATGCTGGGACTTAACATACACAAGGCGGTAATAATGAGTATTGTCCGCGAGGATATGGTTGAGCCTATTATGAAATGTCTTGAGGAAAAGTTTGAAAATATCCGTAAGGGCAAGGGTGTCGCCATTGCAGTTCCCCTGTCCGGTGTTATAGGTGTCAATATGTATCAGTTTCTGAGTAATAATAAGCAAGGCAGAGGTGAGTGAGATGAATAACGATTACGAAGTAATATTTGCTATAGTAAACGCAGGCTATGCACAGGATGCAATGCATGTCGCCCGTAAGCATGGCGCCCGCGGCGGTACGATAATCAACGGACGCGGTGTTGCCCGCGAAAAGGAAGCCACCTTCTTTGGTATTACAATACACAGAGAAAAGGAGCTGCTTATGCTGATAGTTGAAAAGGATATACGGGATAAGGTTTTCCATGCCCTGTATCAGGAGATGGGAATGCAGCAAAAGGCGCAGGGCATCATCTTTTCTCTTCCAGTCGAGGAGGCCGCAGGCCTTGCACAGCCTACTGAAGGTAAATAATATAAGCTTTAATAATTTAAAGGCAGACATTGAATCAAATGTCTGCCTTTTTTGATTATACACAATAACCCCACCCTCGTGTGATGAGGATGGGGTCTTTTGTTACTTCACCCGATTATGGGTGCGGCGACTCGCCGCTACATCCAGCCTTCGGGCAGGGATACGTCGGTTTCCCAACCGCCTATTTCAAGGCCAAAGGGATTGTCGAGTATCGGGTCGGGAGTGTCCATCAACAGCTCCTTTGCTGTGAGATCGATCAATTCAAGCTCAGGTTTAATATAAACTTTCTTCATATTGATCAACCTCCTTTACGCTTCGATTACTGTTCCGGTAGCTATATCATATGTTCCGATAGTCGAATAGGTCTTTCCGTCCTTTTCATAGGTTGTCATCTCTACACCGAGAGTCTCGGATATAAGTACGGAACCAATGGTGATTGTTTCGTATGCCTCTATGCCGGTAAGGGTTACCATGATCGCTCTGTTATTGGTATATACGGTTTCGATAAGAGTGTCAAGGCAGATCCAATGCATAATATCAGACTGAACTCCGTTTTTATCGGTTACGCTGAATACGAGACCTATTTTGATCTTGTTGTCTGCACCACCGTCACCGAGAAGCTCCTTGGATGTTGCTGCATCCTGGATGATGGGTCTGAAGGTTACCGATACAAACTTGGAACCGGTCTTTTCGTCCTCGGTAAATTTGGGCGCAAGCTGCTGAAGAAGAATGGTATCAAAGAAGCGGTATCCGTCCTTTACTGTACCGTCTTCTGCTGTGAAGCTTACATATACGGGGAAATCACAGTTGGAAGGATTGATGGTCTGACCTTCTTTTTCAACAACAAGGTGACCCTTGTTACCTTCGGAGGAGTCAATGAAGTGTGTTGACATACCTGTGCTGAGAGTGTATGTCTCAAGCATATGACCGTTAAGATCAAGATATCCGGATGTAAGTGCTGTAATATCGTGAACTGTGAGATCCTCAAGAATCTTTACGGTGTTGCCTGCAGCTGCTTCAAACAAAGCGGTCTGAAGGTCGGCGTAAAGCTTGCCGGTCTCAACATTCTGTGCTACGGGATGGAGTGTATACTCTGTTCTGTCAAGCTCTTCATCACAGCGGCTGCAGTATTCAACCTCATAGTAGGTACCGTCGGTATATGTGCCGTCGCCGTTGTCCTTCATAGGCTCGCCGTCAACGATTGCAAAGTAAGTATCGTCACTGTGGCCGAGCTTGCCAACTGTTGTTGTAACTCTGGATATTTCGGTATCACATACTGTACAGTATACTACGGTATCGTAAGAACCGTCTGCTGTACATGTAGGTGCTACATTGTTTTCAACAACTGCTTCGCCTGCGGTGTGGCCGAGCTTGGTAAGTACTGTTGTGTAAGTATGATTTGCGTCATTCTTACAAGTGTATACGTCATAACCGTCCTCGGTGCATGTTGCATCCTTATGTTCGGTTACTTCGTAATCATGATCGAGCTTATCAACTGTTGTTGTAACTCTTGAAAGCTCTTCGCCGCATACAGTACAGTATACTACGGTATCGTAAGAACCGTCTGCTGTACATGTAGGTGCTACATTGTTTTCAACAACTGCTTCGCCTGCGGTGTGGCCGAGCTTTTCAACTGTTGTTGTTACTCTTGAAAGCTCATCACCGCATACAGTACAGTATACTACGGTATCGTAAGAACCGTCAGCTGTACATGTAGGTGCTACATTGTTTTCAACAACTGCTTTGCCTGCGGTGTGGCCGAGTGCGGAAACCACAGTTGTTTCTCTGGAAATCTGTGCATCACATACTGTACAGTATACTACGGTATCGTAAGAACCGTCAGCTGTACATGTAGGTGCTACGTTGTTTTCAACAACTGCTTCGCCTGCGGTGTGGCCGAGCTTTTCAACTGTTGTTGTTACTCTTGAAAGCTCTTCGCCGCATACTGTACAGTATACTACTGTGTCGTAAGAACCGTCAGCTGTACATGTAGGTGCCACATTGTTTTCAACAACTGCTTCGCCTGCGGTGTGGCCGAGCTTATTAACCGGTACTGTTTCTCTTGAAAGCTGAATTCCGCAATCTGCACAGTATACTACAACGTCATAAGAACCGTCCTCGGTACATGTAGGAGCTACTTTGTTTTCTATAACAGCTTCACCGTCGGTATGACCCGCTGCGGGGATAACCTCGGTTCTGGTAGCGTTACAACGTGTACATGTGTATGTCATGATACCTGTGTCAAGACAGGTTGCGGCTGTTGTAACCTCGCCTTCGTCCCAAGCGTGAACACTGTAGATAACAACAGCGGTTTCGGTTGTGTTACCAACCTTATCGGTAACTGTTATTTCGTAGGTTGTTCCCTCTTCGGAACCGGTAAGATTAAGTGTCTTGCCTGTGTACTGATCATCAACTACGCCGTTTACCTTAACAACAACGCTTTCAACATTGTTTTCGATAACGTCGATTGTAATTGTGTTGTTCTCGGGTACACAGTAGGTGTTATCGGTTGCGGTATTCCACTCGGGAATTACGATCACGGGATCGGTGAGGTCAACGATGATCTTATCAAGAGTTACCTCTGTTACGTTGCCTGCGTTATCCTTAACTGTTACAACAACGGTATATTCGCCGTCCTTGTCGGTAGTAATAACAGGCTTGTTTTCGGAATCGTATGTTCCGCTTATCTCATTACCTTCATCATCTGTAATTACATAAGTGATCTCGGTAACACCGGATTCGGTGTCTGTTGCTTCTATTGTGATCTCAACGCTGCCGTCATTATCATAATCAACAATGCCGTCATTGAGATCTGCGTTTTCATCATCCCAAGCCTCAAGGGTAGGTCCTGTCTTATCGCCGGGAACGGTGATAACAACGATATCGGTTACGTTGCCTGCCCTGTCGGTTGCAACGATCTCATAAACCTTATCCTCGGATGTATTGTTTGCGGGGATGATGTAGTTGCCGTTTTCGTCAAGAGCTGCCTCTGCGCCGTTAACGGTAACCTTTGCTACACCGAAGTTATCTGTTACATTAACTGTTATGCTTCTGTCAGCGTTGGTTGTGCTGCTGATTACGGGAGAATTGTAGTCAACTACGATAATGTCGATGGAAACAGACTCGGAAGTATTACCCTTCTTATCTGTTGCGGTAGCGCTTACGACATACTTGCCTTCGCTCTTAAGAACGGGCTTGTCATTTTCGTCGTATACGCCGCTTTCAACTATGTTACCCTCTTCGTCGGTAATTACATAGTCGATATGAGCAACTCCTGCGCCGTTCTCGTCATCCTCGGCTGTTATGATGATAACAACATCGGAATCGTTTGTATAATCAGCCTCACCGTCATTGTGGTTAACATTAACCAGATCGGTGGTGATGGTGGGTACGGGAGCTGCGCCGTCATATTTTGCAGTAACGCTTACTGTTGCAGAGTTGCCTGCCTTGTCGGTTGCTGTAATAGTGTAGGACTTGGTCTCTACGGTGCTCTCGGGAATGGTTATATAACCGTTTTCATCGGGAGTAACAACGGTTTCGGTACCGTCTGCTATTACTGTAACCTTGTCAAGGTACTTATCCTCTACCTTAACCTTGATTGCATCAAAGGACTCGGCAGCTTCGGGAGTAAGTACGGGTGCGTCTGTATCAACAACGATCTTATCGGTAGTCACTGTGATCTTGTTGTCTAACTTGTCAACTGCAGTAACCTTGATAACATATTCGCCGTTGCTGTTTACAGGATATTCTACATTTACCTTACCGTCAACGATCTGGGCTTCAACTGTTTCGATAACCTTGCCGTCCTTTTCTACGGTATAGGTTACGGAAGCAAGACCACTGTTTGCATCACTTGCAGTGATGGTAACATTCATACCGTCCTTATCGTAATCGATAGTATTATCGGTTACATCGTGATCAGGCTCGGTGATGGATACTACGGGTTTAACATCGTCGTTGAGCTTGGGGATTACTTCAGTTATGAAGGTGCCGCAGTCTTCAAATACCGCAGGATCATATACATGACGGTTATGACAGTATTTGATTCTCTCGCCGTCCTCAAAGAAGGTAGGTTCTTTAGTAACGATCCAAGGACACTCATCGCATTTGGTAGTGTAATCGTGCTTCCAGTCAGGTGAAGGAATGCTCTTTTCTACTCTTGAAATTTCACCCTTACATACGGTACAGTATACTACTTCATCATATGAACCGTCTTTTTCACAGGTTGCTTTCTTGAGATTTTCCCTTACGGGTTCACCGGGGGTATGACCGCCCGCTGTAATAATTTCAACCTTAGTCTGGGTTGTTGTCCAATCAAGGTCTTCACCTTCTTCAACAAACTCAGCTGTATAGGTTATAGAACCGTCTACGGTACATGTTGCATCTACTGTAACGGATGTTACATCCGATTCGGATGTTTCGGTACAGCTATCTTCTGTGTTATTAGCACATACTCTTGTTGCAACACACTTATTCCATACACCGTTTTCGTCCTTAATCCAATCATAGGTTACGGTAGCATCTTTCCAATTGTGGCCGAGTGCGGGGACATCTTTAACTATTGTAACATTCATATTGAGACAATTCATACACATATAGTATGATGTCTCTGTACCGGCTTCAGTACATGTAGCGGTATTAACAGAAGGTATACCATTTGGTAATAACAAATCTACAGGATGAGCATTGGGATCACGATCTAACAGTATTTCTTTGGTCTGTGTCTTAGCCCAATCTGCCTCGAAGTCAGCGATGAATACGTCCTTACCTTCAAGTGCGCATGTAGGCTTAACGCTTTGTTCTTCTGACTTTACAGCCTTGACTGTTTCACTCTGAGTATGAGATTCATCATTCTTACACTTGATGGTAGCTGTACAGCTGCTGTGATCATCTGCCCAAGCATATGAGGTCTCGCCCCACTTGTGATCTGTTGCGGGTACTGTCACAGGAGTTCTGCTAAGCTCAGCATTACATACAGTACAGTAAACTACATTATCGTAGCTACCGTTTTCAAGACAGGTTGCATCAATATAGTTTTCTACAACTACTTCGCCTTCGGTATGACCGAGAGAATCAATGTCCGCTACTGTCTTTGTGGGAGTTTCGGGGGCCCAGTCTGCCTCAAAATCCGCTGTATAGGTGGTTTCACCAAGCTCTGTACATGTAGGAGCCTTGGTTACTATTGATGTAACCTGACCGTTATCAACGGTTGCGGTCTCGCTCTCAACATGAGAAGCATCTCGGTTACAGATTCTTTCAGCTTCGCAGGACTTACCGTCGGCAGTGAAGGTATAGGTTGTATCCTTCCAATCGTGGCCGAGTGCGGGGCGAACCTTAGTTTCTACCTTGCCGCAGCGCTGACAGTCACGGCGGTCGTTACCCTCGGTAAGACAGGTCTCAGCGTTCTCTTCATACCAGTCAGTCCAGTCATGAGAGTTATGGATCTTTACGGTAACGGTGGTCTCGTTGCCTGCCTTATCCTTGGCATATACAACATAGTCTGCACCGTCCTCGCCTGCGGTAAGTGTGTAATCATTTTCGAGCTGAAGCTGTACAAAGGACTGAGCCTCGCCGTTGATTGTGATCTTGTCGGGGTACTTCTCTACTACTGTAAATTCGTAACCGTTAAGATCATCCTCGAGCTCCTTGTTGAAGCAGTACTCACCGCCCTCAAGTTCATCAAATACGGGAGCTACATTATCAATAACAAATCTCTGTGAGGAGATAAAGTTTACGTTACCCTGGTCATCGGTAAGTCTTACATACATAATATACTCACCGTCGGGGGTACCTTCGAGACTGAAGGATACACCGTTTTCGGCGGATATCCAACGATCCTCGTTAACGTTAACTACTTCATCCCATGTGTAAGCACCGCCTTCAAGGAGGAAGTACTCAACCTTGGGAGGAACATAGTTTGTAGAGTCTTTATCACCTATGATCTTAACATTGGGATAGCTCTGAGCGTAGATACCGTAACGGATATTATCTACTCCGATAAACTCGGAGGATACACCGGTGGCACCTACACCAAGGTCTACTGAACCTGTAGGAACGGTTGTTTCTTCAACCTCCCACTTACAGTATACATTATAATCGGTGTATGTTGTACTCTGATTATAATTGGTATAGAATTCTTCGGGCTTAACATAGGTTATTCTGTTTGTACAAGCTGTATCAGAATAGAAGCCTGCCAGATGATAACCGGGTCTCTGGTTTTCGGGAAGAATATATGTATCACCGTAATCAACCATAGGCCATGCATTGTCAATGCCAAAATATGCATTGAGGTTAGCTGCACCTACGCTGTCACCGTTAGGGAGTCTGAATACAACTCTGGTGTCATCAGGAGTCCATTTAACATAGAATGTAAGCTTGCCTTCGGAATAGATGTTCCATGTGATAGATGCTTTACCGACTGTCTTAGTCTCAGTATCACTCAAATCTGCCAACTTATGGAATGTAGCTGTATAGCCTATTCTTTGAGGCTTAACAAGTGTGTGGCTACCGGAGCTTCCATAAGCTAAGCTTCTCAATAAGCCTGTAGGATTTAAGATATAATCGCAATCCTCACCGATCACCTCGCCGGTATCGCCGTCTATATAGATAACCTCGAACGCATTTGTTGCCCACTGTGCTGTAAGGGTAATGGTCTTGGCATTATCCTGAAGCAACTTAGCGGGAATGATACCGTCGGTGATCTTCTCACTTGATGTAGGTATTGTCCAACCGGTAAAGGTCTTGGTGTTAAGGAATAACTTATTATAGAAATCCGCAATAGTAACATCGCCTGTACCGTAGGTATAGGTGATAGTACCGTTCTTATCAGAACCGGGAGTTGATCCGTCGGGAGCATAAAGCTGACCGCCGTTGGGGTCAAGAGTAATGGTCATGGTATCGGGAGCCCATACAGCATAAAGTGTGGTGTTTGCTGTGAACTCATTACCACGGAACTGATGATCGGGACCGTAAACTACGTTATAACCGGTGGATGCGGTATCCCAACCAAGGAATGTATAACCGGTATAAGCATAGGTATACATATCACTTATCTTATAGGGGGTATCGTAAGTGATAGTATAGGTGCGGTTAGTTCCACTACCGGTAGTGCTGCCGATAGGATAGGATGTACCTCCCATATCGTCAAGAGTAAGTGTATAGGTCTTGGGTTTCCAGTTAACGTAAAATACAATCTCTTCATCAGGATAGTTTGCACGGGTTACTGTATTTCTGTTAATACCTGTGATATTACCTGTAAATGATTCTGCTGCTTCACGAGTCTTATATACAGTACCTGTATAACCAACTCTTGTAGGAACAGTCATGTTAACTGTAGAAGATGAACCAAAGGTAAATGAACTTACCCAAGATGTATTTGTAACGTAATCTGTGTCCATATCAATGAACTGTTCCGCCATTACGTCATAATACTTGATGGGGAACGTATTATTTACCCACTGTGCAGTAAGAGTAACAGAGGTTCCGTTAGTCTTAATAAGGTCTGCAGGGATAATACCGTCAGTGATTATTGTACCGTCTGTACTAAGTTTCCAACCTGTAAGAGTACGTCCGCTATACTTAACTGTATAGAAATCACTAATTCTGGTAGGTGTACCCCACGTATGGGTTATGCTCTTTGCAGATGTTCCTGCACTTGTTCCATCGGGATTATAAAGCGTACCGCTATTGGGAGCAAGAGAAACTGTGATTGTCTGAGGTGCCCATACTGCATAGAGTGTGGTAGCCGCCGCAAACTCGTTACCCTGGAACTGATGGTCGGGAGCATATACTACGTTATAAGCGGTAGATGCGGTGTCCCAACCCATGAAGGTATAGCCTGTATAAGAATATGTGTAGTAATCACAAATCTTATAGGGGGTGTCATAAGTAATAGAAACTGTTCTGTTACTTGTGGAACCCGTACCACCTGCAACAGGAGTGGATGTACCCTTCATGCTGTTAAGAGTGAGAGTATATGTATTAGGAGTCCAGTCTACGTAGAGAACTACTTCTCTTTCGGGATACTTATCAGTTGTAAGGTTTACACGGTTGATCTGTGTTATATTACCGGATCCGCCTGCCTGTGCAAGCTCAAGTGTGGGATATACCTTACCTGTATAGCCTGTTCTTGTAGGAACGGTAATATTCTGATTTGATGAGCTGCCGTATGTAAGCTGGCTTACCCAGGATGTGTTGGTCACATACTCGGTATCCATGGTAATAAACTCACCTGCATCAATATCATAGTACTTGATGGGGAATACGTTTGCCTTCCAGATCGCATACAGAACCTCAGCGGAGGTAACTGCAGTGCCGTGGAATACGTCGGTATACTCTGCTGCGGTATCGCCGTCAGAGTCGGTATCCCAACCTGCAAAGTAATGTGTTGTTCTGCTGGGAGGCTCGGGCAGGATCGTATCTGTACCGTAAACGTGGTTAAGCACCTTGTTTGCTGTAGTACCGTCAGGCCATGTACCCTTCATAGCATTAAGGGTAAGACTGATAGTGTTACCTGTCCACTTAGCATAAAGCTTAACGGGAGCATAGTGATCCTTTGCAGGGAGAACACCGTTGGTAGGCTTGGTGAACTCTGCATCATAGAACCAACCTTCAAATGTATAGTAGCTTGCGGAAGGATTTACAAGAGTTGTATCCTCACCGAAGGTATGATACATAGGTGTATTTGCACCGTATGTCGCTGTAGAAAGCACCAGATCATAGATAATATTATATCTGTTAGGTGTATCTACATAGTAAGGACATTCTTCGTGATGTGACTCGGGATTTGTATAGTCTGCCTCTCTTATACACTCGGTACGTGTATAACCGTTACCAAGGTCATAGGGGTTACCGAAGAGGTGACCGAGTTCGGGGTTACCTGTAACCTCGGTATATCTGTGAGTGGGATCGTTCTGACAGATATAGAGCATTGTCTCTTCGCATTTACAGTATGCGGGAACAAGAGTACCCTTATAATCGTGACCGATGGGGTCAGTTTCCTGTGTATCGTAATGATCACAGATATCAAAACCCGAGGAGTTTGTACGAACGCAGTGGAGATGCAGTTCACCGGGGGTCTCGCACTTAGGCATATCATCTTCGGAATCGTATTTCCACTCTTCTGCCCAGATATGTCCGCCGAGGGTCTCACCAGTTTCAACTGTGGTGGTAGCTTCCTTACAGATGTCACAGAGGTAGATATCAACACGGGGTTCTGTACAGGTTGCCTGTGTTTCAACACCCCAAGGAATTGTGTAGGAGTGGGGTTTCTTAGGCTCGGTTACATGTCTGGTCGCACCGCAGACACAGCCCTGATAGGTATCACCGTCCTCGATACAGGTTGCTCGTTTTACGGAGATATTGACCCATTCACATTCGTGGGGGATCTTTACCCAGTTAGCGTAGAACGAAAAGTTGGAATCTATTGAAAATTTTTCGTCAATGGACAGCTTGAAAACATAAGTAATGCTACTTACATCCCATGAATCATCATAATGATTTATTGCATCCTCGAAGGTCATATCGGGATTAAGTACCGCCGCCGGCGGTGTAGCATTATTCTTGCTGTTTACCTGATACCAATACCAACCCTCAAGAGTATAGCCGCGTCTGACAGCCATAGGAACAGCGTTGTTTCCACCCATAGCACTTCTATATGTATTGTTTTTTGATATTTGGAATGTACTTTGAGTGATCATAGTACCGCCGTTTGGGTTGAAGGTCATGGTCCTACCGCTGGAATTGGCTTTACTTACATTGCTCTTCTCGACCCATTTTGCCTCGAAAGTAACACTTTGAGGAATAACATATTTTGTATCAAGGTCAAGGAACCAGCCTTCACCGTATGCATAATATTCTTCACCTCTACTATTTTTAAAGTGATGAATATGACCGGCAGTTGCACCGCCGACTACATCCTTTGCATATACTACATCTGACTGCTTATACCACCAACCGTCAAATTCATAACCGTTACGGGTAGGTGTGGGGAGTGTGCCGATGATCTCGCCATAGGTCTGCTCAAGCTCGGCGGGACAAATAAGCTTACCGCCTTCAACCTTACCGTTGCTACCCTCAACAGAACCAAGTGAACCGCCGAAAGGATCAAGGGTCACGGTATAATTGCCGGTGGGAGTATAGCTGTTATCAGACCACTGTGCATAGAGAACGATGGGGTCTGAGCTGCTAAGCTGGTTGATAACCTTACCGGGCTCATAGCTGTAGCCGGTACCGTCGGGCTTAGTATTCCAGCCCGTAAAGGTAGCATTTTCCTTACTGAAGGTACAACCGCGGATTATGTAGTCCTCGTAACAATAAAGTCTTTCATAACCCCAGTCAAGCCAGTCGGTAGGCATGGTTCCTGTATACTCACCCTCAGGTGCGTTAGCATAATAGGTGACCGAAGGCTCCCAGATAGCTACAAACTCAGGGAATGCAATACCGTAAGGATTGTTACTGTCATCGGCATCTGTCAGACGGAATCCGGACCACTCTGCGGTATTTACATTACCGGAGGGGTAATGTGCACCGCCTGTGGGGGGGATGGTAAGGTTCTGGATAGCACCCTCCCAGGTAAAGAATTGCTTGCCGTCAGCCTTGATAAGTGCATAGTCATCCCTACCCTCAAAACGGCGTGCGCCTTCCTTTGTAACGGTATAGCCGTTGAGATCGGGGATAACGTATCCGTAAACAGATGCGGGATCGGTGGTACCGTCAGCCATCCATTCGGCATAATCGGCAACGTATGCAAGATATTCATCGTTGTCTTTGGCACTTAAGCCGTTGTCGTAAAGATAGCCCCCGGCATCTTTGATCACGGCATCGTCGGTATTAAACATAATGGGATAGCCCCAGATAGCGTGAAGCACCGAGGAATCGCCGTCATACTGCAGGTTGAATCTGTTATACAGTGTACCGATTCCCTGATGGGAAACTTCATCGTATCCCTCTGCCCAGCCTATGAACACACGTTCGTCGGATGCACCGCGCTCGGTATAGAAGCCGTAAAGCTCCTTTATTACCTTCTCGTTTATCGGAAGTATATAGTCGAGCTCGTCTCTGCTATGATCAAGCAGGACAACATCAACGCTCTGCCCGTTACCCTCGGGACCTGCAGTAAGAGTTACTGCTTTTCCGTCAGAGGCGGTGGGAGTTTCCCAAACACAGGGCATCTTCCAGGTTTCATAGTCATCACTGGTACCAAACAGTGTACCGGGATTAAGAGTACCGTCGATAAAATTGTGGGGATTTACAAAAGCCTGATTTATCGCATTACCGGAACCCCAGTCAAAGGAATTAAGCTGAGAAACAGTCTTAATACCATTATTATCTGTTACCTTGTATAAGGAATAGAAAAGGGTAACCAAAAGGTCTCGAAGATTCAGGTCATCATTTGCCATCATCACATTGTTAACATAGGGTATACCGATATAGTCACCATAGGTAACAGCGGTAGGTCTGCCGGAAACACCTCTGGAGTACATGGAGTGGTAAACACGAACCTGAATGGTACCTGTAGTACCGTCGGGAATCAACAGATTTTCCTGTTTAACACGGTAATCACCTTTTCCGAAATTGGTGTAATAATATACACCGTCCTTTAAGTCGATGTTGAAAACCGCAAGACGCTTTAATTCACGGTCCTTGGTTTCACCGTCATCGTTACTGTGTACCGAAGGCACCGTGTCGTATGCAACCGCAGCATCAACAGTAATACCCAAAGACGGGATCATACCGACAAGCATTACCATTGTTAATATAAATGATAATACTCTCTTAAATCTACTCATAGTTTTCTTTTCCTTTCGTAGAAATTTTTGAGACAGTTTTTTATCGGTTCTCGAGATACCGACAAACGGCAGGCTCAAAAGCAACGCTTCTGATCTGCGGCGGCTGTCCCTGTCCGCCATCTATGTGAACACAAAGGGGAATCTCAATTCTCAATTCGCAATTCTCAATTCTCAATTCTTAATTCATAATTGAATTGTAACTTTTCGGTTCTTAAATTAAGAACCGGGAATCAAGAACCAAGAACTATTCCTTTGTGATTGAAAAGATAGTATAGTTAGGAATTTTCCTTCCTAAACTGCTGTATTATTACGGTGTTTTTACATTCGGGCGCAATTTACCCATAGTAACCCATAATGATACATAATGATTTTACCATATAAATTTTAAAATGTCAACAACTCCCATATAGACAGACATTATCAAATGGTGAATGTTTTTGGAATAATTTGTTATTATTCCCTGCCGAGTAAAAAAATCCCGCCCTTGTATAGGGCGGGATATATGATTATTAATGATATCTATCCGTTTCTTAATACGCGAAGCGTATATCATTAGCAAAACGACATCATATGCGTAGCATATATCATCCGTTTCCCCATTCCCCAAACCTCGGCAAGCTCGCTTCGGGGACCCCGGGGGGGCAGGAACGGATAGCATTATAGCAACAAATAGCGAGTGGTAAACACCACTCGCTATATTTGTCTTAATTATCCACAGCCATCAGCCTCGTGTGATATATGTACGCCTAAACTGTACTTCACGCGAAGTATGGCCACAGCGACTCGCCGTCACATCCAGCCTTCGGGCAGAGACACATCGGTCTCCCAACCGCCTATATCAAGGCCGTATTTGTTATCGAGTATCGGGTCGGGAGTGTCCATCAACAGCTCCTTTGCGGTGAGATCGATCAATTCGATTTCAGGCTTAATATAAACTTTCTTCATTATTAATCAACCTCCATTACGCTCCGATGTTTTTACGGTGTCATTGGTGAAAAAGATGATAGATAAGTCTATCGAAACTACATCGTCGCATACACATAATTACATTTATCTATCGTAGCACAATAAATATACTCTATTAAATATTAACAAATCAAGTAATAATATGCCTTTTTAAAAAAGTTTTTTACAATATTAAAGGTTTTTTAACAATAAATTGCTCTTTAATGCATGTTTAACAAAAAACAGCTCAAATATAAACTCTCTTAGCTCTCGTATGATACAGGTATGACAAACCCCACCCTCGTTCAAGAGGATGGGGTTGTGATTATAAATGATATATATGCCGAGGCGAATATTAATATCTATTACATAACGGATATTATTGATGAAGCTTCAAGGTAAGCTTTATCATACCCATTCGTCGGGCTTTTCGGTTTCCTGTTCCCAACCGCCAAGTCCTTCGCCTGTTACGGTTTCACCGTCACGGATCACACCGAGATCGGAGATCATGATGGACTTAACGCTGTAGAAGGAGCATCCGGAGATATCCAGGGTTACCTCAAATGCTCTGGGTCTGTCAGGATTGTAGCATATCTGTACAAGAGTATCTGCACAGATCCACTTGATATCCTCGTACTTGTTGCCGTTGGCATCAATTACATCGAATACCACGCCTATCTTGATTCTTTCCTGAAGAGCATCGGCA
>JAFYLH010000005.1 GCA_017537175.1 Clostridia bacterium
CGGTATGCCCTTTACCGATGTCAAGGCAGGCCATTGGTATGCTCCCTATGTACAGTGGGCATATGACAATGAGATAACCAAGGGCGTTTCTGCCGACCGCTTTGGTGTAAACGACCCTATCACCCGTGAGCAGATGGTAACACTGTTCTACAACACCGCAAAGAAGTTCGGTGCCGATACATCTGTTACAAGCACATATAAGTATGACAAGACATACGATGCAGGCAAGATCAGAGAATATGCAGTTGAGGCTATGAAGTGGGCTATGCAGAACTCTATTATCTCGGGTGCAGGTGTAGAGGGTAACCGGATAGTTGTTGATCCCTGGGGAACAGCCACAAGAGCACAGGCGGCTCAGATAATCACAATGTATCTTGCATATACCGAAAAGGATATGCCCGCAGTAACAGGTCTTACCATTAACGGTAATCCTATTGAGAGCTACACCATCGTTTACGGTGAGTCCAATCCTTATGTAAAGAACGCACAGAGTTCTGCCAAGTCTCTTCAGAAGTATATCGAGAACGCAACAGGCGTTACCCTTGATATTACAAATGACTCCCAAGAGCCCGAGGGTCCCGAAATTCTTGTTGGTGTAACCAACCGCGAAACTATGGGTCTTGTAACTGTTGACCGTGACGGCGAGGGTATAGAGTCCTTTGAGATCTCGGTTCAGGGCAATTTCGTTGTCATCGCAGGTAAGAGCGATGAAGAAAGACACGACGGTACACAGTTTGGTGTTTATGCCTTTGCCGAGGAGATCCTTGATGTTGATTTCTATTCCGACGATGTAAGTGTTTACAATACTATAAGAGGCAAAAATATTCCCGACGGTTATGTATTTAAGGACGGTCCCGGCTATGAATACCGTGTTGTATACTGGGGCGGTCTTGCAAGTGACGAGCTCTCCACCGGCGGTCCCTTCAGAACCACAGGTATTATGCACAATATGTGGAAGCTGGTAGGCTTTGGTGATTCTTCAAGTGAGGAGCCCTGCTACAGCGACGAAAATAATCTTGCTACCATCGAAAAGAACTTCCTTGGTATGCTCTATGACGGACTTGACGCAGTGTGGGTAACACAGAACGATACTACAAAGGTCTGCAACTGCGAAAAGTGTAAGGAAAGCTATAACAAGTACGGCGGACGTGCCGCTACCCTTATGCTGCTTATGAACCGTCTTGCAAAGGCGGCAGAGGATGCGGGCTACGGTGATGTTGAGATCTGGACATATGCTTACAGCTATTCTATCAAGCCTGTAAACTTCAAGCTTGACGATCAGATCGTGATCTACTTTGCGCCTATCTCAGGCTGTGCAGGTCATCCCTATAATCACGATTGCAGACTTAACAAGGTCATAGCCTCCAACCTTGAGGGCTGGGATGAGGTTACAAAGAAGATCTATACCTGGGATTATTCCACAAACTTCTTCTATTCCTTCACTCCCATGCCTCTCACCAAGACCTTCCGTGAAAACAAGAACTGGTTCTATGAGCACGGAGTAAGAGGTGAGTTCAACAATGCCATCGCTGGCCGTGTAGGTGAGTTCGATGCCCTTAAGGCTTACCTTATAGCCGAGCTTCAGTGGGATCCCACCATGTCCGAGGAAACCTACCGCGGTAAGATCGCAGACTTCCTCAATGTATACTACGGCCCCGGCGGTAAGTATATCAACGAATATATCAAGCTTACAGAACAGCTTTGTGACGAAAACTGCTTTAACTACAACGCACCGCCCTCATCTGTTATAAAGAGCGAGGTCGTTCTTGCAAACGCAGAAAAGATAGATGCTATGTGGAATGCAGCCGAGGCACTCTGTGAAAATGAGGAGCAGTATATGCGTATCCGCAGATCCCGTATCTCCTGGACATATATGTATCTTGACGCGCTTTACAATATCACATATAAGGACGGCACCGATGCCCAGAGAGCGCAGTACGAGGCTCTTGCCACCGAGTTCTATAACGAGGCTATGAGCTTTGATATCGTATGGGCAGAGCGCACCACAACCGAGGTACACTTTGATCCTACCAAGTCTGTTTCAACTTGGGCAAGATGGCAATAATTTGACAATTTTTATTTTGACCCGAGGCTCTAAAAGAGGCTCGGGTCATTGACATTACACTCTATTCGTGATAAAATAGAACGAATTATACTTTCAGAGGATTTAATCATGAAATATGCAGTTATAGGATGCGGAAGAATATCCGAGCTTCATATCAAGGCGGCCCTTGATGCGGGACTTACCTTTGTGGGTCTTTGCGACAAGGTGCGCGAAAAGGCTCTGGGCAGAAGAACACTTCTCCCGTCATCCGAGGGTGTAGGCATCTATACCGACTTTATCGAGCTTCTTGAAACAGAAAAGCCTGAGCTTGTGGCTGTTACCACCGACAGCGGCTGTCACGCAAAGGTGGCAATCGAATGTATCAAAAGAGGCATACATACCATAATCGAAAAGCCTATAGCTCTGTCTATAGAGGACGCCCGCGAGATAGTGAGACTGAGTGAGGAGATGGGCGTCTGTGTTTGCTCCTGTCATCAGAACCGCTTTAACAAGAGTGTGGTTGCTATCCACGATGCGGTTGAGGACGGTCGCTTTGGAAGGCTCTTCCACGGCTGCGCCAACATCCGCTGGGAAAGAGACAAGAGCTACTATGATCTTGACAGCTGGCGCGGAACCTGGGTAGGTGACGGCGGTACCCTTATGAATCAGGGCATACATAATATTGATCTTCTTCGCTGGCTTATGGGCGGCGATATCGACGAGGTCTTTGCATATACCGACAGACTTAACCACGATTATATCGAGGCAGAGGATCTGGGTCTTGCGCTTATTAAATTCTCCAACGGCAGCTACGGTGTTATAGAGGGAACATCAAATATGTATCCCGATGATTTTGAAGAAACACTCTGTATTTTCGGTAAGTACGGCAGAGTAAAGGCAGGCGGCTCGTCTGTAAATACTATCGAGGAATGGAACTTTGCGGATGAAAGCATCCATCCAGAGGATATCAAGCGAGTTACCCACGAGGATCCCCCCAATGTCTACGGCTTCGGTCACGGAGCACTCTACAAGGATGTTGTGGATGCTATCAATAAGGGCAGAAAGCCTTATATTACAGCCGAGGACGGCATGCGTGCAGTTGAGCTTGTTCTTGCAATATACAAGTCGGCAGCCGAGGGTAAGCCCGTCAAGCTCCCCCTTGAAAGCTGTGCCACCACAGACTTTATCGGTAGATTTGACAAATGAAATACCTTTTCTTTGACTATGACGGAACCCTGACCCATAACGGCGTCATTTCCGAAAAAAATAAGGAATATTTATCCAAAGCACAGGCTGCGGGACATAAGATATTCCTTAATACGGGCAGATCTAAGGGCAATATGCCCGACCATGTTTTGCGTGACATACCCTTTGACGGTATGATCTGCGGAGCGGGATATATGGAGTATGACGGCAGAGTGCTCTTTGAAGAGCATATGCCTGTTTCGGTTCTCAAAGCAGGGCTTGAATATGCCGCAGAAAAGGGCTGCCGCGTGCTTTATGAGGGTGTAGAGAAGCTTTATTCCAATGAACCGAACCAATGGTTGCTTGACATAAATGAGCATCTTCCCTTTGATGACTCTATGCGTATAACCAATATGACTATAGGCAGAGTGCTTGACCCCGCTTACAGAGATCTGTTTTCTGAGTGCAAGGTCGTTGAGCTCCCCACCTACTTTGAGGTTATGCCAAAGCATGTCGGCAAGGCTACAGGACTAAAATATATCGAGGATAATTTAGGTGTTGACCACGAGGATATTATAGTTTTCGGGGACAGTGAAAACGATATCGAAATGATACGCTTTGCCCATACCTCGGTCATAATGAACCACGCGCCCGAATGTCTGTGGGAGTATGCGACTCTTCGTACCGACTCTGACGAAAACGGAGTGGCAGAGGGATTAATAAAATTACTCGACCTATAATAAAAAACAGGATGTCTTGCGACATCCTGTTTTGTTGTTTACTTGGACTTCATATCAGCCTTGAGCTCTTCGAAGGTATCTGTGATTTCCTTTGAGGGAGCCTTGGTCATAAGGCTTACTGCGATAATAAGTACAAAGGAAATGATGAATGCGGGGAGCAGCTCATAGATAGCAAACACACCGCCCAGCTTTGCGATAACGAACTTCCATACAAAGATGGAAACACCGCCGCCCAGCATACCTGCGATGATACCGCCCTTGGTAGCTCTCTTCCAGAAGAGGGCACAGAGCATTGCGGGTCCGAATACCGCACCGAAGCCCGCCCATGCAAAGGATACTACACGGAATACAGAGCTGTTGGGGTTAGCCGCGATGAAGATCGCGATAACAGAGATAATGACAACAGAGACTCTTGCAAGAAGCATAGACTTCTTTGTGGAGAGCTTGATCTTGAAGGTATCGTGGATAAGGTCCTGAGAGATAGAGGATGCTGCCGCAAGAAGCTGAGAGTCAGCAGTAGACATGGTGGAGGCGAGGATACCGGAGAGGATGATACCGCCGGTAAATGCGGGGATAAAGCCGAAGGAGCTGATATACTTAGCGATATCAACGATGATGGTCTCAGCCGCAGAGCCGCTTTCGTATGCGGGGAGGATACCCTTCTGCATAAGAGAATAACCAACCACACCGATAAGCACTGCGATACCCATAGAGAGAACTACCCAGATGGAAGCAACGCGGCGGGAGGTTTTAAGTTTCTTGTCATCCTCGATTGCCATAAAGCGAAGGAGGATATGAGGCATACCGAAGTAACCCAGACCCCATGCAAGGGTGGAGATAACGGGGAGTGTGCCGTAGCTGCCTGCCTCACCTGTTACAACGTTGTGACCCTTAAAGAGATCAAGGAAGCCGTCAAGGCTCTTGACGTTGTTGAATACGTTGGCAAAACCGCCTGTAACACCCTCGGTGAAGCCGAGAACAACAAGGAGAGCTATTGTCATAACGATACTCTGTACAAAGTCGGTGGTAGAAGCCGCAAGAAATCCGCCGAGAGTACAGTATGCGATGATAACCACTGCGCTGATGACCATAGCAAGCATATAGTCCATACCGAAGAGAGCCGAGAAGAGCTTACCGCAAGCGGCAAAGCCGGAGGCAACGTAGGGTACGAAGAACACGATGATCATAACAGCGGAGATAAGGGTGATTACGTTGGATTTGTCACCGAAACGCTTTGCAAAGAAGTCGGGCAGAGTAAATGCATTGATCTTTGCACTGTAGAGACGGAGTCTGCGTGCAACTATAAGCCAGTTGATGTATGTACCGATAGCAAGACCGATAGCAGTCCATGATGCTTCTGCTAAGCCCCCCATCATAGCAACTGCGGGAAGACCCATAAGGAGCCATCCGCTCATATCCGATGCTTCCGCACTCATAGCGGTTACAAAGGGACCGAGCTTACGTCCGCCAAGGTAAAAGTCGCTTGTAGTTTTGTTCTTTTCGCTTACGGCAAAGCCGATTGCCAGCATCATTGCCATGTAAGCAAAAATGGTTACAAGAATAATTATAGTAGATGTAGCCATTATTCTTCTCCTTTTTTAAAAATGAATAAATTTAAAACGATTATACACTATTTTTTGACTAAAGTAAAGAGGAAAAATGAAAAAAGTCTGCTTTTTATGCAGACTTTTTTGTTTTTTCGGATTTTTTTAAAGTTATGTATATTACAAGACATCCTATGAGCATCAGGGGAGCTGCCGCGGTTACAAGTATACCGATGTTGAGGTTATCTCCAAGAGCGGAGGCAACAGTACCTACCACCATAGGACCTGTTCCGCAACCCAGATCTCCAAAGAGGGCAAGGATGGCAAACATTGCCGTACCGCCTCCCCTTATCGACTCACTTGCAAGGGAGAATGTTCCCGGCCACAGTATACCTACCGAGAAGCCACATATTCCGCAGCCTATAAGAGAGAGCCAGGGCAGGGGGGAAAGTGATACTATAAGATAGCTTGCAAGGCAGAGCACAGAGCTGTAGAGTATCATTCTTTCAAGAGACCACTTTATCTTATCACCCAAGAATGCGTGGATAAGCCTTGCCACACCCATAAGCACGGCAAACATCATAGGTCCTGCCAGATCTCCCACCGCCTTGTTGACACCAAGTCCCTTTTCTACAAAGGCGGATGCCCACTGTGATACCGAAAGCTCACAGGAGGCGGAGCAGAACATTATTATTATCATAATGATAAAATATTTATTCTTAAAGAGTCTGCCTATGGGCATACGCACCTCGTCATCCTTTTCCAGCTTGCCAAAGGGTACAAGAGCAAATAAGAATATATTAAAGATGGGAATAAGCGCCCATACAAAGGCAAGTATCTTCCAGCTGTCGATGCCGAACACCGCAAAGAATAGGGTAGAGAGTATTACCACTCCCACAACGCCCCAGCAGTAGAAGGAATGAAGAATGCTCATTGCCGCCGCCTTATCCTCTCCGGGACAGGCCTCGGTTATGGGGCTTATAAGCACCTCCAAAAGACCGCCGCCTATAGAGTAGGTTACCACCGAGATCACAAGGGCAAGGAACTTGTTTGTCATCACCTCGGGCAGGGTAGCCATCATTATAAGTCCTGCGGCAGCCAGCACATGGGCAGTAATGATGGGTATACGCCAGCCTGTTTTGTCGGCTATAAGGGCAGCTACAAAATCGGTGGTCAGCTGGACCCCAAAATTTATTCCTATAAGGATACCTATCTGTCCTAAGGGTATGCCGTAATCCCTTTCAAAGGTAAGGAACAAGAGAGGTGCAAAGTTATTTATTATTGCCTGAACTATATATCCTATAAAGCAGGCTGTTACGGTGTGTTTGTAAGTAAGCTTCATATTATATCTCCTATCCTGATAATTATATCAAAATCAAAACTTTTTTCAATAGAAAGTTGCAAAATAAAATTTGATATGTTATAATATGACAAATATAATAAGTACGGAGGTACATAATGAAAAAGGATAAAAAGGGCTTTATAGCCGAATTTAAAGAATTTATAATGCGTGGCAATGTTATCGATATGGCAATAGGTGTTGTTATTGCAACAGCCTTTGGAAATATTACAGGCAGTCTTGTTAATAACATTATTATGCCTTTTATAACATGGATAATTGGCGACAATGACTTTGCTAAATTAGACATAGTGTTAAAGCCTGAGGTTACAGAAGTGGTTGACGGCGTTAAGACCGTTGTCGATGAGGCAGTTGTGTTGGGAATAGGTACTCTCCTTGGAACCATATTCAATTTTATCATCATTGCATTTATTGTTTTCCTTATTGTTAAGATGATCAACAAGATGAGAGCGATTGCCGATGCAAGGAAGAAGAAGGAAGAGGAAGCAAAGGAAGAGGAGCCCAAGGCACCCACTACCGAGGAGCTTCTTTCGGAGATCCTTGAAGAGATTAAGAAAAAATAAGTTGAAAATACAATAAAAAGCAACCTTTGTGTTGCTTTTTTTTCTGTTTTGTTATAAAATGTAATTATCTATTACAAGGAGTTTGTTATGAGATTCACTAAAGAAGAAGCAATAGATTTTATACGCGAAAACAATGTCAAATTCATCCGCCTTGCCATATGCGATATATTCGGCAGGCAGAAGAATATATCCATTATGCCCACCGAGCTTGAGACAGCCTTTGAAAGAGGCATAGCCTTTGATGCTTCGGCTATACAGGGCTTTACCGATATTGGAGATCCTGATCTCTTTTTGTTTCCCGATCCCGACACCCTGACTCTGCTGCCCTGGAGACCCACCCAGGGCAGAGTTGTCCGCTTTTTCTGTAATATAAAGTATGCCGACGGCAGACCGTTTGAGCTCGACACCAGATACATACTTCAAAAGGCTGTTTTGAGAGCAAAAAATATGGGCATCCGCCTTTCGGTCGGCAGTGAGTGCGAGTTCTATCTTTTTAAGACCGACGAGGAGGGCGAGCCCACCCACATTCCCCTTGACAATGCAGGATATATGGATGTAGCACCCCTTGATAAGGGTGAGAACATCCGCCGCGAGATATGTCTTACCCTTGAGGA
Source organism: Clostridia bacterium (assembly GCA_017537175.1). Classification (GTDB taxonomy): domain Bacteria; phylum Bacillota; class Clostridia; order Oscillospirales; family CAG-272; genus RGIG7300. The sequence goes on from JAFYLH010000005.1 coordinate 8,051, forward strand.
GATGGGTATTACTCCCCTGTCCTCCCACCACGAGGAGGGTCCCGGGCAGAACGAAATCGATTTTAGATACTCTGATCCCCTTTGCTCGGCAGATGATGTTATAACCTTCCGTATGGTGGTGGAGATCCTTGCCGCCAAAAGCGGTCTGTATGCGGATTTTTCACCCAAGCCTGTAAAGGACAAATGCGGTAACGGCTATCATATCGACATTGCGCCCATAAAGATCGGAGCGCAGATAACCGAGGAATCTGTTGCCGACTCCTTTATGGCAGGTATACTTATGCGTATCTGCGAGATATCCCTCTTCCTCAACCCCGACAAGCGCTCCTACGAGCGCATCGGAACCTATAAGGCACCCAAGTATATCACCTGGGCAGAGGACGGCCGTAACAACCTTATGCGTGTTATCCCCTTTGACGGCAAGCATAAGCGCGTAGAGCTGCGCTCACCCGACTCTCTTGCCAATCCCTATATAGCACTTGCCCTTATTATTCACGCAGGACTTGACGGTATAGAGGAGGCAAGAAGTCTTTGTCCGCCCTTTGACGGCAACACAGAGATACTCAAAAAGCTTCCCGCAAGTCTTAAAGAAGCGGCAGACTATGCGGCAAACAGCGAGTTTGTTTGTCGTTATATTCCCGAAAAGATACTTACCGAGTACAGCCTATGACAGAAAAGAATGCGTACAGCGTTCTTATCATATCGGCGTCTGAGGAGATGCGGCGAAGAATAAGGTCACAGCTTGACAGGGATCTTTTTCCCACCTCCGCAAACGCAAGAAATACAGAAGAGTCAAGGCGGCTGCTGCTATGTAACAGCTACGACCTTGTTATAATAGATTCACCCATACCCTCGGCGGTATGTCACGAGCTTGCCCTTGATATAAGTGACAGAGGGGGCTCGGAGGTGATACTGCTTACCGACAGCGACTCCTATGACCAGATAAGGTACCGTGTGGAGCGCTCGGGGGTCATAACCCTGCCCAAGCCCATAGAGGGTGATATGATAAGAATTGCAATAAACACAGCTATGGCATCCCACAGCCGTATGCTTTTAATTGAAGAAGAAAACCGAAGGCTGCGTTTTAAAAACGAAGAGCTGAGGCTCTGCAACCGTGCAAAATGGGCATTGCACCAAGGCCTTGGAATGGATGAGCCTACAGCTCACCGATATATAGAAAAAAGGGCTATGGATAACCGTATGACACGGTATGCAGTAGCTAAAGAGATACTTAAGGAGTATGAAGGATGAAGAGAGTTGTTGCCCTGTTTCTTTTAGCACTTATGCTAAGCTCCTGCTCGGGGCAGATAAAGGAAGCGGATGTGACTTCATCGAATGAGACGACCACAGCGCCCGTGACAACAGGGGCTGCCGACACCGAGCCCGAGGACACGGATGAGGGCTATGAGGCACCCGCCTACGAGGTAGAGGAGAAGACCCTAACCACCGAGGAAAACGGTGTGGTCAATATAGGCTACGAAAGACAGCTTTTTGTTGACAGCTTTATTATAGACACAGCCAAAAGCGATGTGGTTATAAACTATGAGACTCCCGTAAAGCAGGAGATAGCATTCCGCTTTGACAAAGGCTATGAAAGAGGAGACTGTGTATATCATAACATAGTCAAAATGCCTGACGGCATCTACCGTATGTACTATAAGGCATACTCGGGCATACGCCGTATCTGTTATATAGAAAGTACTGACGGTATTAACTGGACCCGTCCCGAGCTTACCACCAATATGCAGAACGGACAAAAGACCAATATTGTCACCACCGACGATGTCCGTCCCGATAACCTGTTTGTGTTCTATGACACCAATCCCGACTGCCGTGAGGGCAGAAGGCTCAAGGGAGTTTACGGGCAATGGGGCGAGTATCTTAATATACAGTATTCCTACAACGGTAACGGAAACCACTTTCCCTTCAGCGGCAGCTTTGGCCAGAATGTGCTGGGCAAGCCCCCCTCAAGCGGCGGCTGCTATTATGACACCCTCAACACCATGTACTGGGATGAATACAGGCAGCAGTATGTCACATTTGTCAGAGGCTTTCATAACGAAAAGGGAAATTATGCTCTTTCCGCATCCTTTGTAACCAACTATCCTCACAAGATAATCCGTGACATCCGTGTTTCGGTAAGTGATGACGGTAACAGCTGGTCTATGCCCGAGCCGCTTAAATACGGCGACGGAGCCGACATACAGATGTATGCAAACGCCATAACTCCCTATTACCGTTCTCCCGGACTTTATGTGGCTCTGCCTACAAGGTTCTTTGAAGAGAGCGGGGACAAGCGCACACAGGTCTTCTTTATGACCAGCCGCGACCTTGTCAACTGGAACAGAACCGAAGAGCCTTACCTTGATCCGGACGAGGGAGACAGCTTCAGCTACAGCCAGGGCAACGGATACCCCTGCGTAGGCATTATCGAGACCGCAGAGGGGGAGATGTCCTTTTATATGAAGGAAAAATCCCACGGCAGCGGTGTGCCTACCCTTTACCGCTATGCTTTGCGAACCGACGGCTTTACCTCGGCTATGGGTACTACTCTTACCACCAAGCCTCTTACATATAAGGGCGAGAGCCTTGAGCTTAACTTTGCAGGTGAGATAAAGGTTACTGCCACAGGTGCAGACGGCAGCTCTGTCACAAGCGAATGGATAAAAGGCGACGAGATCGCTAAAATCATAGAATTTAACGGCGAACTTCCCGAAGGACAGTCTACTCTTACTTTTGAGCTTAAGGAAGGCACAAAGCTTTATTCTTTTAAATTCAATTAAGGAGATATAAATTATGAAAAAGATCGTTTCATTGATACTTGCGGCAGTAATGCTTCTGTCCTTATCGGTATACGCCATAGAGCGGGACAGCGTCACGCCCGAGATTACCGAGCCTATGGGTATGCCCTTTACCGATGTAAAGGAAAATCATTGGTTCTATGACGAGGTAGAGTATGCTTATACCAACGGTATCTTCAAGGGTATGACCCCCACAACCTTTGAGCCTAACACCGCTATGACAAGAGCTATGTTTGTTCAGACTCTTGCCAATATAGAGGGTGCAGAGCTTACCCCCTATACCGACAGCGCCTTCCGTGATGTTAAGGAAAGCCATTGGTATGCTCCTGCGGTAAAATGGGCGGTGGAGAACGGTATTGCCTCAGGTGTAGGCGGTAACCGCTTTAACCCCAATACCTATATGACCCGTGAGCAGCTTGTGGTTATGCTCTGTAACTACTCTGCCCTCAAGGGTATTCTTCTCCCCACCTCCGCCGAGGCTCTTGACGGCTTCAGCGACGGTGCATCAACCTCCAAGTGGGCAAAGGAAGCTATGCAGAGTGCGGTACACTCCGGACTTATTACCGGTGTGGGCGAGGGTACTCTTGCCCCCAGAGGCGAGTCAACACGAGCACAGGTTGCAAGAATACTTATGCTCTATCTTGAGATGTTCAAGATAGATGAAAGCGACACAGTATCGGTAGGCTCTGACCGTCAGCTCTTCCTTGACGATTATCTTATCGATGGGGATATGAGCGATGCTGTAATAAATATCGAAACTCCCGTAAAGCAGGAGGCTGTATTTAAGTTTGATAAGCAGTACGAGGCAGGCGACACGGTATATCACAATATTACCCGTATGCCCGACAGTACATACCGTATGTACTACAAGGCAACCGATGATATCCGCCGTATCTGCTATATCGAAAGTAAGGACGGCCTTAACTGGACCAGACCCAGCCTCTATACCAATATGTACGGCGGTCAGACCTCCAATATCGTAACAAGTGATGACAACCGTCCCGACAACCTCTTTGTATTCTATGATACCAATCCCGCGGTAGCCGATCACCAGCGTATCAAGGGTATCTACGGACAGTGGGGAGACGGACTCTTCCTTGAATATTCTCTTCTCGGTGACGGTAACAACTTCCCCTTCTGGCCCAATGAGGTCAAGCTGATGGGTACTCCCGCATCTACCGGAGGATGCTATTTTGACACTCTCAACACCGTACATTGGGATCAGAACAGAGGTCAGTATGTTGCCTTTGTAAGAGGCTTCCATACCGATGACGGTAACTACAATCTTGATCCCGACTTTGTTGCCAATAACGGGGATCTTGTACGCCGTGATATCCGTGTGTCATACAGCTATGACTGCAAGACCTGGACAACTCCCGTACCTCTGCAGTACAACACTACAGATGACTATCAGCTTTATACCAATGCGGCTTTGTCTTATTACCGCGCACCCAAGACCTATGTAGGTATGCCCACCAGATTCTTTGAAAGCAACGGTAACTACTATACTCAGGTATTCTTTATGAGTAGCCGCGACACCCTTAACTGGACAAGAACCGAGGAGCCTTATCTTACTCCCGCAAACTCCAAGTCCTACAGATATCAGCGCAGCGGTTATCCCTGTATCGGCTATATCGAGACCGCAGAGGGCGAGATGTCCTTCTATATGAAGGAAAAGACGAATGATTACGGCAAGTCCACACTCTACCGCTATACTCTGCGTGTAGACGGCTTTATGTCCGCTATGGGTACAAGCCTTACCACCAAACCCATGACCTATGAGGGTGACGAGCTTCTGCTTAACTACGAGGGCGAGGTTAAGGTAACCGTGAGAGATACAGAGGGTAACTCTGTTACAAGCGGCTGGATCTCGGGCAACGAGATAGACAAGGTAATAGACCTTGGCGACCTTCCCGCAAGCGGAACAGCAGTCCTCTCCTTTGAAATGAAGGAAGGAACAAAGCTTTATTCCTTTAAATTTAATTAATTTTCTGCAAAACTGTTGCCAAGGCAACAGTTTTGTGTTATAATACATTTAACCAAAATGTTAAATGAAAAAAGGAGCGTATTATGAAAGCGATAGATACAGAGCTTCTTACAAAATATTACGGGAGCAAGAGAGGTATAGCTGATGTCAGCCTGTCGGTAGATAAGGGTGATTTCTTTGGCTTTATCGGCCCTAACGGAGCGGGAAAATCCACCACCATCCGTACACTTCTGGGACTTATTTCTCCCACCTCGGGCAGAGCCTCGGTGCTTGGTAATGATATAATCAAGGATAAGACCAAAATTGCGGCCTCTGTAGGATATATGCCCTCAGAGTCAGCCTTTTATAACGGAATGAAGGTAAGGGATATTCTTGCATTTTGCGCAAAAATGCGAGGTCTTGACTGCAAGGGCGAAGCAAAAAAGCTCTGCGAAAGACTTGAGCTTGATATGAGCCGACGGGTAAATGAGCTGTCCTTTGGCAACCGCAAAAAGGTGTCTATAGTATGCGCGCTGCAGCATAATCCCGAGCTTTATATCCTTGACGAGCCTACAAGCGGACTTGATCCCCTTATGCAGAGGGAGTTTTTCGATATATTAAAGGAACGCAATCAAAATGGTGCAACGGTATTTCTTTCCTCCCATGTTCTCAGTGAGGTGGCAAAGTACTGTAAGAGTGCGGCGGTCATCCGTGACGGAGGTATACTTGTAAGCGATAAGGTTGACAGCTTAGGTCATACAGGGGTCAAGCGTGTCAGTCTCCGCACCTCCTCGGCTCTTCCCAAAATTGCGGGTATAAAGGATCTGAAGACAGAAAACGAGAATACAAACTTCCTCTACAGCGGAGATATAAAGGCTCTTATATCCGAGCTTGATAGGATCTCCTTTGAGGATATCAATATCACCGACCCCGACCTTGAAGAGGTGTTTATGCATTACTACGCAAAGGAGGATAACTGATATGACCCTGTTTTTGCATGAGATAAAAAGAAACCGTGTTTCTCTTATCATATGGACCTTAGTCATTACCTTTATGCTTGCGGTATGCGTTTTCATTTATCCCGAAATGGAGGGTCAGATGAACGAAATGACGGATGCCTTTGCCGATATGGGCAGCTTTACTGCAGCATTCGGTATGGATGAACTTAATTTCGGCGAGTTTATGGGCTATTTTGGTATAGAGTGCGGCAATGTGCTTGGTCTTGGCGGTGCGCTCTTTGCTTCTATCCTCGGCATATCTGCCCTTGCAAAGGAAGAAAAGGACAAAACGGCAGAATTTTTGCTTACCCATCCCGTAAGCAGAATAAATATCACATTTTGTAAGCTTATGTCGGTGTTTGCTCAGATATTTATTCTCAATCTTTGTGTTGCTGTGGTAACATTGCTTTCGGTTTTAGCAGTAGGTGAGGAGATAGATCTGAAAAAAATGCTGCTTTTGTTCCTTGCATATTTTCTTTTGCAGATCGAGATAGGGGGTATAACCTTCGGTATCTCCGCATTTCTTCGCGGCGGTAGTCTGGGTGTTGGTCTCGGCATTGGATTGATGATGTATTTTGTCAATATTATCTCCAATCTGACCGACAGTCTTGAATTTCTTAAATATATCACGCCCTTTGCGTATGCCGAGGCCGGATATATAATCAACAATTCTGCTTTTGAATGGAAGTATATGCTTGTGGGCGGTGCTCTTTTAACAGTAAGCCTTCTGCTGGGCTTTGTAAAATATAACCGTAAGGATATTGCATAATGACATATGTAGAATTTTTTGACAGGACCTCGGTGCGTAACATCTGCTCCTGTCTTGCCGATAACCCCCAAAGGGTAATATTTGTAGGTGACAACAAAAAGCTGATGGAAAGGTATATCTCCATATACCGTGAGCTTTTTCTCAGTAGGGGAAGGGATATAGACTTTTCCTGCCGCTGTGTTGCTAAAAATGATATCGATTCTGTCATAGAGGTGCTGTCGGATATAGTTGAGAAAAACAACGAGGTGGTCTTTGACCTTGACGGCGGAGACGACTGCTTCCTTATGGCTGTGGGTATGATATACGAACGGTATTTTGACCGTGACATTAAGCTCCAGAGGGTCAACATTCAGGCAAACACCCTCACCGTGGGCAAAGAGCAAAAGCATATTCCGCCCTTAAGTGTTCCCGAGCATATAAGTATATATGACGGCAATGTCATATTTGACGATGTTATTCACGAGGGTACCCATATATGGGATTACACAGAGGATTTTAAAAGGGATATCGATAAAATATGGGAGATCTGCTGCCGTGACAATTCCCTATGGAACCGCGAGATCAAGGATCTTTCGGTTTTGGAAAAGAACCGTATGCCCTCTAAGGACAGACTCTATATAATGGTTAATAAGACCTCACCTTTGCCCGGGATAAAAATAATGCCTGCCCTTATAAAGGCAGGGCTTATATATGACTATAAGGAAACCGATAGCTATATTTCCTACCGTTACAAAAACCATCAGGTCAAGCGTTGTCTGGGTAAGGCAGGACAGGCACTTGAAATGAAGATATATTCTGTTGCCAGGAGTGTATGCGACAGCAAGGGCAATACGGTATATGACGATGTAATGAACGGTGTCTGCATTGACTGGGACGGCGATGACCTTGAAAAGGGTGAGAGCATCGTTGTGGAAAATGAGATAGATGTTATGATGACCAAGGGTGTGGTGCCCGTGTTTATCTCCTGTAAGAACGGACAGGTGGAGGTAGACGAGCTTTATAAGCTCAATACCGTGGCGGGTCGCTTTGGCGGTGATTATGCCAAAAAGGTACTTGTGGTCACCTCTCTTGAGCGGGGCGGAGCAAGGAACTCTGAGCTTTTTTGCGAAAGAGCCGCGAGTATGGGGATAAGGGTTATTGAAAATATCCACCATATGCGCCCGGGTGAGCTTGAAAGAGTTATAAAAAACCTCTGGCGCACTTGACATCGGGAGAAATAAATAGTATCATATATTTGTTATATATTTTCTATGTGAGAGGACTACTATGAAAAAGTTAAAGGTAATTCTTATAGGTATAGGTAACAGAGGTAAGACCTATACCGATATAATGAGAGGTCTGCCCGAGCAGTTTGAGCTTGTGGCAATTGCTGATCCTATCGACGACAGAAGACTCCATAAGCAGAAGAGATGGAACCTTCCCGACGATATGGTATTCACCGACTGGAGACCTCTTTTAGAGAAGGGCAAGATCGCAGACCTTGCGGTTATTGCAACCATGGACCGCGAGCATTTCGGTCCTGCTATGAAGTGTATCGAGCTTGGCTATGACCTGCTTCTTGAAAAGCCTATCGCTCCCACCCTTGAGGAGTGCCGTGAGATCAGCCGTGCCGCAACCGAGAAGGGTACCAAGGTAGTTATCTGTACAGTGCTGCGTTATACAAGAATCTTCCACGCTATCAAGGACGTTATCGACTCCGGCAGACTGGGTAAGCTTATGTCCATCAACCACGAGGAGGGTGTTGGTAACATCCATCAGACCCACAGCTTTGTAAGAGGTAACTGGGGTAACGCAGAGCGCAGCTCCGATATGCTTCTCCAGAAGTCCTGCCACGATATAGATATCCTTCAGTGGCTTATCGGCAAGAAGTGTAAGAAGGTTCAGTCCTTCGGTATGCTCTCTTACTTTAAGGAAGAGAACGCACCCGAGGGCGCAGGCGAAAGATGTCTTGAATGTCCCATAGCCGACGACTGTATGTATAACGCAAAAAAGCTCTATCTTGATGACAAGGAGAACAACTGGTTCCGTACCACCTCCAGCCACAAGGTTGAGCCTACCGACGAGGACGTTGAAGAGGCACTTCGCACAACCCAGTACGGTAAGTGTGTATACAAGTGCGACAACAACGTTGTTGACCATCAGGTAGTTAATATGCTCTTTGAGGATGACATCACCGTAACCTTTACCATGAACGCGTTCAACAAGGGCGGCAGATTTATCCACATTATGGGTACCAAGGGAGAGCTGCGTGCCGCAATGGACGAGTCCAGCCCCATCACCGTATATGACTTTGCATCCGGCAAGACCGAGACCGTAGATTCTGCTAAGGCAAAGGACGGTATCAACGGCGGCCACGGCGGCGGAGACAACGGTATCATCGGTACTCTCTATGCTTACCTTACAGGTACATACACAGGCAACTGTGTTCCCGAAATTACAGATTCCTATTACAACCACGCTATCGTGTTTGCAATCGAGGAAGCAAGAAGAACAGGCACAGTCGTTGACTTCGACGAGTTCTGGGCTCGCAACAACTAATAACAACAAAGGGCTGTCACAGACAGCCCTTTACTAAAAGGAAAAACTATGATAAATTTAGCTGTTATAGGAAGAAACTTTGTGGTTGACGAAATGCTTGAGGCAACCCGTCTTTTCTCCGAGATAAACCTCTGTGCCATATACTCAAGAAACGAGGATACCGGCAGAGCCTATGCCGACAAGTGGGGATTTGATAAGGTCTATACCGACCTTGATATGATGGCACAGGATAAGGATATAGATGCCGTTTATATCGCCAGCCCAAACTACGCCCACGAGGAGCAGGCGGTCAAGATGTTAAAGGCAGGCAAGCATGTTTTATGCGAAAAGCCTATGCACAAAAGCTACGAGGGTGCTTTAAATATGGTAAACACAGCAAAGGAGAAGGGTGTTGTGTTTATGGAGGCTATGATGTCTGCTCATGTGCCCGGCACATATAAGATCATGGAGCTTCTGCCCAAAATCGGTAAGGTTCGCAGGGTCAACCTCTCCTTTTGTCAATATTCGTCAAGATACGACAAATTCAAAAACGGCATCGTAGAAAATGCCTTTGACCCCACCCTCTGGAACGGCTCCTTTATGGACTTGGGTGTTTATCCCGTGAGCCTTATGCTCCAGCTCTTCGGTGAACCTGACGACTTTATTTCAAAAGCGGTATTTTTGCCTCACAGTATAGACGGTCAGGGTACTATGATATGCTCTTATCCCGATATGACCGCCACTCTTATGTGGTCTAAGATAACACAGGACGCTCTGCCAAGCGAAATACAAGGCGAGGGCGGCAGTATCATCATAGATAAGGTTTCTAAGCCCACCGAGATAACTCTCGTTATGCGTGACACAACAAGATCGGTATATGAGACCCTCTCGGGTAAGCCTGTAATGTACTATGAATTAAGAGATTTTCTCAGACAGATAGTTGGCAAGGCTATGCCGGAGTTTAACCGTAACTCTCTTCTTGAAGCCGCTCTTATGGAAAAGGCAAGAGCGCAGATGGGAATAAATTTTTCCTTGACCCAAGGATTATAATGTAGTATAATTATATTGTTAATAATGAAATCAGGTGGTTACTATGAATAAAGATATTGTAATTGTAGGCGCAGGTCCTGCGGGTATATTCACCGCTCTTGAAATGCTGCGCTGCGGCAGCAAAAGGAAAATACTGATCGTAGAAAAGGGCAGAGCTATCGAAAATCGCCACTGTCCTAAATCTAAAACAAAAAAATGCGTTAACTGTAAGCCTTATTGTCATATTACCACAGGCTTTTCGGGTGCGGGAGCCTTTTCTGACGGAAAGCTCAGCCTCTCCTGTGAGGTAGGCGGCAACCTGCCTGAGCTTATCGGTGAAGATCTGGCACAGGAGACCATCAACTATACCGACAAGATCTACCTTGAATTTGGTGCGGATACCCATATCGAGGGTATAGAGAACACCGATGAGGTAAAGGAGATAAGAAAGCGCGCCATACAGGCAGGACTCCGCCTTGTGGACTGTCCTATCCGTCATTTGGGAACAGAAAAGGCACAGGATCTCTACTACGCAATAGAGAAGCATCTTCTTGATAACGGAGTGGAGATGATGTTCGGCTATGAGTGTACCAACATCATATTAAACGGTGACCGCTGTGAGGGTGTATATATCACTAACGGTAAGGAAGAGCTTACAATACACTGCAACAAAGTGGTCGTTGCCACGGGCAGAAGAGGTGCGGAGTGGCTTGAGCATATCTGTGCCGAGCATAACATTGCCCATCAGCCGGGTACTGTTGATATCGGTGTCCGTGTTGAGGTCCGCAACGAGATCATGGAGACGGTAAACAAGGTGCTCTATGAGTCAAAGCTTATCGGCTACCCCCAGCCCTTTAAGAACAAGGTGCGTACCTTCTGTCAGAATCCGGGCGGCTTTGTAAGCCAGGAAAACTATGACAACGATTTAGCAGTTGTAAACGGCCATAGCTATAAGGATACAAAATCGGATAACACCAATCTTGCCATCCTTGTATCCCACAACTTCTCCCACCCCTTCAATCAGCCTATAGCCTATGCTCAAAAGGTGGGAGAGCTTACCAATATGCTGGGTGCAGGCCATATAATGGTACAGCGCTTCGGTGATATTCTTGACGGTAAGCGCACCTGGCAAAAGGAGCTTAGTCAGTCCAATATCAAGCCCACCCTGCCGGATGCGGTAGCAGGCGATATAACGGCGGCGATGCCCTACAGAGCAATGATGAATATCATCAATTTTATCCAGGCAATGGATCATGTTGTTCCCGGCTTTGCCTCCACCGAGACCCTGCTCTATTCCCCCGAGCTTAAGTTCTATTCCAACCGTATCAAGATGGATGAGGACTTTAATACAAGTGTCAAGGGTCTGCATTGTCTGGGCGACAGTAGCGGCTGGACAAGAGGACTTATGATGGCATCGGTTATGGGTGTACTTATGGGAAGAAAAATTTCAGAAGAGGAATGTGAAATATGAAAAGAATAATAGCGGCAGTATTATGTATAATAACAGTTCTGACATTGACAGCCTGCGGTGGCAGCTCTGACGGCACAAAGCCGGCAGATAACTATAATGAGGTAATATCAAAGCTTTCGGATATCGTAGATGCAATGTTTACCAAGGACTTTGAACAAAAGGTAGCAGAGGGTGCCTATCCCGCACCTACAGGAGAGCACACCCAGGGCTGGACAGATATGCTTCTTGATGCTACAAAGGACTTCAAAAATGTTGATAAAAACGCCTTTGGATATAAGCTTATAGATATCAATTCGGACGGTATTCCAGAGCTCTTCTTTATGCGCTCGGACGATAAGATATTGGCTATATTCACCACAAGCAACGGTGCTCCCGTGCTGGTGGATGCCTTTGACCGCGTATATCAGTGCGTTATCCGTGACACGGGAGAGGTATATACCCTTAATTTCCGTGAGGAGGACGGCGGATACGATTACCGTATACATACTCTCAATCCCTCAAGCGGCGGATACTATACCACTGTAAGCTTTGGATTAGAGGGCAGCATCTCCTATGAAATGATCGACGGTGCTACATATACCACCTCGTCAGACCGCATAGCCGAGCTCACCGAAACATATGAGTTCAAGATGGCAGAGGCGATAACAAATATGTCTCTTAGCTTGTTCTGAGAATAACTGAAACGGTTGTCGATTGACAACCGTTTTTTCTTCTTTGATCTATCCGAATTTGTAAAATATTATTGCAAAAAAGTATATAATAATATATAATAATTATATATTACTATATTGGAGTGAGAATAATGGTAAAAATTCTTCACACAGCGGACATGCATCTGGACAGTCCTTTTACCCTTATGGATGCCTCTCTTTCCGAGGCACGCAGAGCCGACCTGCGCTCTGCCTTTTCTGCCCTTATGATGTATGTCAAGGACAATAAAATAGATATCCTGCTTATTGCGGGAGATATGTTTGAGCACGAATATGCCACCAAGGAGACCATAGCTCTTGTTACAAGAGAGTTTGCCAAGGTTCCCGAGTGCCGTATAGTCATTTCACCCGGCAATCACGATCCCTACACTCCCTCCTCGGTTTATAAAAAGTGCCAGTTCCCCTCAAATGTGCATATATTCACCGAGCCTACAATGTCGGTGTTCTCCTTTGAGGATATAGGTGTGGATGTATACGGCTATGCCTTTACCTCCCCCTCTATGGAGCGCTGTCCCTTTATCGGCAAAAAGCCGCTCCACCCCGAGCGTATGAACATCCTTTGCGCTCACGGAGATACAAGCTCGCCCATTTCAAAATACTGTCCCATAACCGAGGCAGATATTGCCGACAGCGGCTATGATTATATTGCCTTGGGTCATATCCATACAGGCAAGGAGCCCACAAAGGTCGGGGATACGGTATACGCCTACAGCGGCTGTCTTGAGGGACGGGATTATTCCGAGTCGGGGCATAAGGGTGCATTGTACGGAGAATTTATAAAGGACGAAAACGGCTTCAGACAGAATATAAGGCCTGTTCGCTTCTCCCGTCGCAGATATGCCACCCACCGACTTAACATAACGGGAGCCCATACCCACGAGGAGGTATGCGAGGCTATCTCAAGAAAGATAGTTGACAAGGGCTACGGCGACGATACATTGCTTCGTATTACTCTTGAGGGTAATGTTTCACCCGATCTTGTCATATCCCCCGTGGCTGTAGAAAGGAGTATCCGTACTCTATACAGCCTTGAGCTTATAGACCACACCCTGCCTCTTTACGATGCCGAGGCGCTGAGAAGCGATCCCACCATCAAGGGTGCATTCTTTGAGGCTCTGCTCCCCTTGCTTGAGGGCTCGGATCCCGAGCAGAGGGAGAATGCGGCGCTGGCTCTCCGCTACGGTCTTGCCGCAATAGACAATGCCGACATCATTGATTTTTAAGGAGCTGTAAATGTATATAGAAAGCTTGCATATAGGTGATTTTGGCGGAACAAGAAACCGTGATATCACCTTTGAGGATAAGATAAATATCATAGAGGGCGCAAACGAAAGCGGAAAGTCAACCCTTGCTTCCTTTATCAAATTTATGCTATACGGCTTTTCGGACAAGCCCGAGCGCAAGAGATATTACAGCTGGGGTACAAGTGCCGCCTCCGGCACTATGACGGTTGTCTGCGATTCTAAGCGCTACCGTATAGAAAGAGAGCATATAGAGACCACGGGTGACAAGGTAAAGATAATAGATCTTGAGACCAACCTGCCTGCCTTTGAGGGTCAAAAGCCCGAGGAGGTATTTCTTGGTGTATCGGCTGACATCTTCTCCCATACCGCCTATATCGGACAGGTGGCGGGAGGCTATGCCGGCGGCAAAAAGGTCTCCGCTTCTATCGAAAATATGCTGTTTTCAGCAGACGAAAATGTAGATACCGCAAAGGCATTAAAGGCTCTTGACGAGGCAAGAGTTATGATACAGCACAAGCGGGGCAAGGGCGGCCGTATCCACGAGCTGACCGAGCAAAGGGACGAGCTTATATGCCGTCTTGACAATGCCAAGGCCTCCAACAGCGGAATTATAGAAAAAGAAGGAACCCTCAGGGATACAAAGCTCTCCATCGAAGCAAACGAAAAAAAAATGGCGGAGAACAAGGAGCTGCTGGAGTATTTTGAAAGTGCAAAGGCATACCGTACCTACAAAAAGTACCGTACCCTGAGTAAAAAGGCGGCAGAGCTGGAGGCACTCAGTCAGGCTCTGCGTACAAGCTACACCCACGAGGGCTTTTTGCCTGACGAAAAATATATTTCAAGACTGAGTGAGATTCTTGACGAGGCAGGCCGTCTTGAGGAGGCTGCAGGGGAGCTCAACCGCGAAATAGAATCGAGAAGAATGCGCACAGGCGATCTTTTTGAAATGTCTTTGTTTATCGAGAGGGTAAACGAGCGGGGCGGTATCGACGAGGTCGTTGGAAGCTTTAAAAAAATAGGCAAGCGTAAGACACTGCTTACAGTTCTTTCTGTTATCAGCTTTGTACTTATGGCGGGTGCGGGACTTGCCGCTGTGTTGTTATCAAGTAATATCACAGCCCTTCTTATCTCTGCGGGGGCGGCAGCGCTCTTCCTTATATTGGCGCTGACCTTTATCATCATAGCTTCAAGACAGAGGATAAACGAAAACGAGTTTTTAGCCGAGCTTGATGTGGATTCCAAAAAGGATTTCTTTGACGCGGTAAGCCGTTTTGTTGCCGACGAGAACAAGCTCTCTATCCACAACTCCCGTATGCAGGAGCTTGAGGATAAGTACAACAAATTGCTGCGCACCAAGCAGGAAAAGGAAAATGCCGCCGCAGCAGAGGCATTCCGCTGGGGTAAAAGCGATCCCGTCGAGGCTCTAAAAAAGGCAAAGGAGATCCTTAAGCTCATATCGGATAATAAAAACGAGGCAGAAAAATATACCCTTGCCCGTGATGCCTTTAAGGAAGAGGCAGAACGCATTGACCTTGAGGCTGTCAAGCAGACTCTTGACGGCAGACCCTATGACGAGAGTGCGTTTGATATGAACAGGGTGAACGAGGCTCTAAGAGAAAAGGATTTCTATACCAAGACCACCGAGTATCTCAGGCAGAACGCATCAGAGCTGGAAAAGGAGCTGGCGGTGCTGCATGCGACCCGCGAGGACCCCACCCTCTTAAATGACCGTGTAAACGAGCTGAATGTAAAGATATCCGACCTCACAAGAAAGCTCAATGCATATATCCTTGCCTATGAAAAGCTCAGCGAGGCATCCGAGGCTCTGAGATCGGGCATCTCTCCCAGACTTGCACAGAACGCGGGAATGCTGCTTGGCCGTATGACCGACGGAAGATATACCTCTGTGGGCATAACCAAGGATCTTGATATGAAATACGAGGCAGAGGGCAAAAACCGCGACCTTGAGTATATGAGCTCGGGAACCCGCGACCTTGCGTATTACAGCCTCAGGCTTTCTCTTATATCTCTGCTCTATAAAAAGCAGCTGCCCCCCATTGTGTTTGACGAGAGCTTTGCCCGTCTGGACGAAAGGCGTATGTCTAATATCTTCTCCGTACTGAGCGGTGAGGATATGCAATCCCTTATATTTACAAGTCAGACAAGGGATGCAGTTAAAATGGCAGAGCTGGGACTTAAGTTTAACCATATAAAATTATGAAGCTGCAAAGAATATTCACTATACTGGGCATATTGGTGTTCATAGCCTTTACCCCTGTGGTATCCCTTGTGTTCAACTCTATGTCGGTGCTTGGTATGTCTGTAGGCATAGCCATAGCCCTGTTCGGGCTGTTTATGCCTAAGATAATTACCTTCTTTAAAAAGCACAGGGTCTTGAGAGCAATTGTATGTATATTCCTTATACTCTCCCTGCTTTGGGCGCTTGTTTGCTCTCTTTTCCTTGTTATATCGGCAGTAAGAACTCCTGACAGCGCGGGTACGGTAATAGTATTGGGATGCCAGATAAAGGGCGAAAGACCCTCAAAGATGCTGCGCCAGCGCCTTGATAAGGCATATGATTATCTGACCCAAAATCCCGAGGCAGTCGCCATTATGTCGGGCGGACAGGGTCCTGATGAGATAATGCCCGAGGCTGTGGCAATGAAGAACTACCTCACCGAAAAGGGCATTGACCCCGACCGTATATACACCGAGCCCGACTCCCATAACACTCAGCAGAATATGGAATACTCTGCTAAGATAATCAAGGAGGAGGGACTTGACACGGATGTTGCTGTCATAACCCAGTCCTTTCATCAGTACCGTGCCTCGGTATATGCATCCGAGGTGGGGTTGAAGGCATATGCCATCAACTGTAAGACCAACCCGGGAACACTTCCCACCTATTGGCTCAGGGAGATGTTTGCCGTGGTCAAAATGTATCTGGTTCTGGCAGGGACTTAATTTATAAAACAGCCGTGTCTATGAAATAATAAGATAACTCATTTATATAATACAGATTTTTGAAAGGTAAAAATTATGGCAAATTACAGAAGAGGAAGAGTCAACGAGGCCATGGCAAAGGAGCTTATGCGTATCCTGCCTACCGTCAAGGATCCCCGTGTAAGCACTGCGTTTTTCAGTATTACATCGGTTGACTGTACTCCTGATCTAAAGTTCGCAAAGGTTTATTATTCCACTATGGGAGGCAAGGACGGTGACGAGGGTGTTGCCAAGGGTCTTAAAAGTGCTCACGGATATATCCGCCGCGAGCTTGCTCATATACTCAATTTGCGTCAGACTCCCGAGCTTACCTTTATCCGTGATAACTCAGTCGAGCACGGTGCGCATATCTCAAAGCTGCTCGATGAGGTAATTCCCAAGGAGACAGAGGATGGAGAATAATATTACCCTTGAGGGTGTAAGAGCTTTGCTGGACAGTTGGGATGATATCCTTATCATAACCCATTGCAACCCGGATGCGGATACCGTAGGCTCTGCCTTTGGTATCAAAAGGGCATATCCCGAAAAGAATATCCGCGTGGTCTGTGCCGAGGCTATACCTGACAGACTTAAGTTTATCGCCGACGGTGAGCCTACCCATATTCCCGAGGAAGAATATGCTCATGTTATGACGGTGGACTGTGCCCAGCTTCATTTGACAGGCGAGGCGGGTAAAAGGTATGCCGACCGCATCGAGCTTAAGATAGACCATCACCGAACAGGCGACCCCTATGCAGAATATAACTATGCCGAGGAGACTACAGGCTCTGCAGGGGAGATCGTATATAAGATAGTCAAGGACAGACTTAACAAAATGTCTGCCGATGCCCTTTATGCGGCCATATCCTCGGATACCGGGTGCTTTAGGTATTCAAATGTGTCCGCAGATACCCACAGAGTAGCGGCAGAGCTTATAGAGGCGGGGGCAGATCACTCCCATATCAACGAAAGGCTGTTTGAAAACAAGCCCAAGGCAGAAATTGCCGCAACAAGACTGGCTCTTAACAATCTTGAGTATTATTATGAGGGCAGGGTAGCACTTGTAAGCTTTACCAATGCTCAAAAGGAAGAAAACGGTATCGATGACGATGCCCTTGGTGCCATAAGCTCTCTTACCCGTGAAATAGAGGGTGTTGAGCTTGGTATTGTAGTTAAGGAAAAGACAGATAAGCCGGGAGTATATAAGGTTTCGATGCGCAGCACCGAAAAGGTGGATTGCTGTGAGATCTGCGCACTTCTGGGCGGCGGCGGTCATATGCGCGCCTCGGGCGGCTCTGTTATGGCAGACAGCGTTGATGAAGCGGTGGAGCTTACAATGAACGCAGTAAGGGAGATAATGAAATGATCGAACCGTCAGGTGTTCTTATAGTTGATAAGCCAACAGATATGACCTCCCACGATGCGGTGAACATAATGCGAAAGCTCTATAATACCAAAAAGGTGGGGCATACAGGCACCCTTGACCCTATGGCGACGGGACTGCTTGTTATACTTATCGGCAGAGCCGCAAAGGCCGCCGAGTATCTTGTATCCGACGAGAAAAAATACGAGGCGGGACTTTTTCTCGGTGTAAAATATGACACAGGGGATGTAACCGGTACGGTTATAGAAGAATCAAGCGATATCCCCGAAAAAGAAAAGGTTTATGAAGCAATAAATTCCTTTGTGGGAAAGGGTCAGCAGATACCCCCTATGTATTCTGCCTTAAAGGTAGACGGACAAAAATTAGTCAACCTTGCCCGCAAGGGAAAAACGGTGGAGCGAAAGCCAAGGGATATCGAGATATATTCTATTGATGCCACAGGCGAGGGCAGGGAGTATACCTTAAAGGTCCATTGCTCTAAGGGTACATATATGCGTACCCTCTGTGAGGATATCGGAGAAAAGCTCGGCTGTCCTGCCACAATGAGCTCACTTCGGCGTTTTGCCTCGGGTAACTTTGATCTGACAAAGGGTTATACAATAGACGAGCTTCGCAATATGGAATACGAGGATAGAGTAAAGCTCCTGTTACCTACCGAGGCTCTGTTTGAAGAATTACCCGTAGTGACCTTAAACGGCTTCTTTTTAAAGCTGTTCCGCTCGGGACAGGAGATATATCAGAAAAAAATAAGGACCTCTTACCCCGTAGGACAAAGGGTAAGGGTCTATGATGAATCAGGCTTTTTTGCTCTCGGCGAGGTGCGTGAATATGACGAGGGCTTAGCTATAAAATCTATAAAACAATTTGTATTGGAGGAAAAATAATGTATCTTATAGGTAGTGATATCGGTACCAGCGGTACAAAGACTGTACTTTTTGACCTTGAGGGCAATACGGTTGCCTCTGCACTTAGCGAATATCCGCTCTATCAGCCCAAAAACGGCTGGGCTGAGCAGGATCCCCGCGACTGGTGGAACGCAGTTTGCGAGACCATAAAGGCGGTTATTACAAAGTCGGGAGTTGACCCTCGTGACATCAAGGGTGTAGGTCTCTCGGGACAGATGCACGGTCTTGTAATGCTTGACAAGGATGATAATGTTATCCGCCCCTCTATAATCTGGTGTGACCAGCGTACAGGTAAGGAATGTGTGGAGATGACCGAAAAGGTGGGTGCTGACAAGCTCATCGAGATTACAGCCAATCCCGCAATGACAGGCTTTACCGCATCCAAGATAATGTGGGTCAAGAACAACGAGCCCGAAAATTACGAAAAGTGCGCAAAGATAATGCTCCCCAAGGACTATATCCGCTATATGCTTACAGGTGAGTTTGCAACAGAGGTTTCGGACGCCTCGGGTATGCAGCTGCTTGATGTACCCAAGCGCGATTGGTCTCCCTATGTACTTGATAAGTTAGGCATTGACCGTTCCTTGCTCGGTAAGATGTACGAGTCCTGCGAGGACACAGGCCATGTAACAAAGAAGGCGGCTGAGCTTACAGGTCTTTGTGAGGGTACTATAGTTGCAGGCGGTGCAGGCGACCAGGCTGCAGGCGGTGTAGGTAACGGTATAGTCCGCGAGGGTGTTATCTCCGCTACCATCGGTACCTCCGGTGTTGTATTTGCACATACAGATAAGATATCCATCGACCCCAAGGGAAGAGTACATACTCTCTGTCACGCAGTTCCCGGCTGTTGGCATATTATGGGTGTTACCCAGGGCGCGGGACTTTCATTTAAGTGGATGCGCGACAACTTCTTTGAGGCAGAAAAGTCTACTGCAGCGCTCCTTGGCAAGGATCCCAACTATATTATGGATATGATTGCAGAAAAGGTTCCTGCAGGTGCAAACGGACTTGTTTATCTGCCCTACCTTATGGGCGAAAGAACCCCCCACCTCGACCCCGACTGCCGCGGTGTGTTCTTCGGGCTTTCCGCTATGCACACCAAGTCTGATATGATGCGTGCGGTAATGGAGGGTGTTATCTTCTCTCTTACCAACTGTATGGATATAATCAAGGATATGACAGGCACCACACCCGAAACCGTTTATGCTTCGGGCGGCGGCGGAAATTCGGCTCTTTGGCGCGGTATGATGGCAGACAGCTTTGATATGCCTATCTCTCGCAATAACTCCAAGGAGGGCGGCGCTCTTGGTGTTGCTATCCTTGCAGGTGTAGCCGCAGGCCTTTATAAGAGTGTTCCCGATGCCTGTGCATCTCTTATCCGCGAAAAGGACTCTACTGCTCCCAATGCGGCCAATACCGAGGTTTATAAGAAGTACTACACACTTTATAATAAGCTCTACTCCGATCTCAAGGATTCCTTTAAAATGTTATAAGTAGTAAATGTTTGCATATTAAAAAGACTCGTAAGCAAATGCTTACGAGTCTTTGCTGTCTTTATACAGCTTCATTTCCTTTTGTGTCTCGCCCATTCTCAAAAGATATGTTTCTCCGTCCTTAAAGACAAAGCCAAAGGTTGCATTTACCTCGGTGGGCTTATGGGATATATAGTCATAGTCAATGTAGGTATAATGATCTCTTATGTTTCCGCTGACATTGGCTATCGTTACCCAGTATAGATGACCGTCACGGCAGACAATGTTTTCGTTATATGCATAGTGGTTTTCGTTCAGGGTAAAAACGGATATCAGCTCTCCCTTGTCTATTATACCTATCTGCTCTGCCTCGCTGTCGTGGTAATAGATGCCCATTACATCATTTTCTGCATCATAGGACAGGCCGTATACATAGCTTATATCGTCACCTAAGGTGTATGAAAATACGGTATCCGAGCTGTTTACATCCACCGTAAACACCTTGTTGCCCGAGGCAACGCTTATATAGTTATCGTCAAAGCCCAATGCCATAATACAGGGGTCGGGTGTATACTCGATGTTGTATACGGTATAGCTTTCCCCTGCTTCGATATCATAACCGTATATGCCGCAGGCTTCATTTTCATAATCGGTATATGCATAATAAGCAATGCCGTCAGATATGCCCATATTGGCTAACTGATGGTCGGCGGTCTTGTCGGCTGTGAAGATAGTCTTTACCTGAGAGCTTTTTTCGGAATATAGGTTATATACGGTTTGACCGTCTCTGTCCTCGCTCCATACAACACAGTCCCCCTCGGCATCCATATGCCATACTCTGGCATCGGTAAAGCTGTGGACTCTCTTAAGACTGTCATAAGAGCTTCCCACCGTCAGGGTGTAGTCGGAGGAGCCGTACTCGGAAAGCATATAGAACCAATGTGTATCGCTTGCCGTAATCAGCTTGGGCAGGGTGTCCTCGGGGTACTCTAAAATAAGCTCTCCCTTGTAGCTGTCTCCATAACAGCCCGTAAGCATAAGGCATATAATGATCAGAGTCAAAAATAAAGCGGTTTTTTTCATAATAAGACCTCCTTTACGGTCAAAAAAAGGGGCTACAAGCCCCTTTTAAATTTCCTTTGTGGAATTGTACAGACAGAACAGACACGCCGCAAAGTCTATGATCACAGCGGTGACGGGACTGATATTGAAGAGGAATATCAGAGCGACCATAGCTAACTTCTGTGCTATGATGCAGGCAAGATTTATACGCAGAGCCTGCTTGTAGCTACGGCCCGTGCTGACAGCACCGGCAGATCGCTGGGGCTTTGAATCAAGGGCAGTTGCCTGAGCCTTGGGAGAGAAGAATCCGAGAGCTAACTTAAAGCAGGGATTTTCATCCGATTCAAGTATTCCTCTGTTGCGGTAGAGGACAGCATCGTCCTTTGTATATCCTCCCTTTGCGGGTACGGCGCCTGCCTCTTCTATCATCGCAAGGACATCCTCGGATACCTCTTCGTTTGCGGAGACTGTCTTTATATTGCCGCACCGTTCAAGAGAAGCAATATCGGTAAATATAACGCCTTTTCTTCTGCCGCAGAGAAGAGCATTACGGGAAAGCAGGGGCAGAAGCTTTGTTATGCTTATCATAGAGGACAGGACAAGCAAAGCGGCAGACTGATGTACCGCAAGGGCAAAGTCCTTTGTGAATAACCAGAAGATAAGGAAGATGAAAAACGAGAAGGGATATACGGCTGCTTCATAGACAGCTGATATGATTTCTATGGTCTTTTGACTCTTTGAGGGCTTGGATGCCTTCTTGGTGTATGCGTTGACCACCGCATTGAGGGAGTCCTTTGCGGACTTTACGGCTCTTACACTGAGAGCACCCTGCTGAACTATACCGCCCGAAAAGCAATTTGAGCCTGCCTTGGCATTGCGGGGCTCACCGTTGCCAAAGATGTTTGTGTAGTCTATAAGACCCTCACCGCTTACTGCAACACAGTCACAGGGGATGATATCACCCTCTCTGAGTACAAGAGTCTGACCCACGACGACCGATGCGGGAGACACACGCAGAGCCTTGCCGTTGGCAAGAACCGTTGCATAGGGAGCAGTAACTCTTGAGCTGTCCTCTATACGGCGGCGGGAAATATCGATAAGCATATCAAGGTAAAAATCACTTGCGGAAAAGAGCAGCATTGTTATTGCCGCATATCCGATCTTACCTGTTACTATAAGACCCAGGCCTGCAAGTATACCTGCGAGATTTCGGTTGATAAATCTCTTGTTGAAAAATCCCTGCATATACTTGAGGGTCAGATCTGCTCCGAACAGGAGCACGGGGAAGATGGCTATAAGATACTTAAGTACTGTAGGCATAAAGGGCATCACCGAGATAACGGAGATCACCAGACCTACGATGTAAAAGATATGTTTGGTTTTTGAATTCATAACAGTCTTTCCTTATATAAAAGTATATATATTATTTTCCCACATTTTGAAGAAAATGTCAAGTACTATATTTCTACCTCTTCTCCGTCATAGAGAAGCTGCTTTGTCACATTGCCGTTTTGGTTTCTGAAGATATGCGCCTTTGCCTTAGGGTCGCTTGTGAGGACAGAGAATTTTCCGTCTATTCCCACAAGAGCACAGCAGTCCTCAAGACCAATACCGTACAGAGCCTCTGTCTGCATCCAGCGGGAAAGGGAGGCATCGCGATGGGGGTTGAAATGGGGGGAATGGATGGCGGGGATTATACCCGTGCCGTGCATACGGCAGTAGTCCCAGTTCTCCTCGTGGTAGGACAGGCTGTCTGTATGTCCTATCTCATACCAGCAGATAGAGCCTGCCGAAATGCCCGAGAGAACAATGTCCTTATAATAGGCCTGACGCATATAGTGGTCAACATTGTATTTTTTCCATATATCCATTAAGAGAAGCGCATCTCCGCCGCCCGCAAAGATATAGTCGGCAGAAAAGATCTTTTCCTGTATTTCGGTATCCGAGGGGTTGTCGGATATAAGGCATAGTATCTCGTATTTTGAAATACCAAAGCCCTTAAAGTAATCTGTCATCAGGTCTCTTTCCTCATCCTTTGAGGCGGTGGGGATATAGAGTACCCGTGGGTCGTATTTACCTGTAAGATCAAGGGCATATTTGTCTATACGGTCTATCTCGCGGCGGGTAAATTCTCCTCCGCCTATTGTTACTATCTTACTCATCAGCCTAACCTCTGTCCGTTTATTATAAGTTTAAATTTAAGTCCCAGTCTCTCTGCAGCTTTTTTGCAAAGGAGCATTCTGCCAAGGAATATCTCAAAGTAGCTCATTACCGAGCTGTATTCATCCTCGATTATCATATCTAACTCTACACTACCCTTGTCGGTATCTATGTAGACATTGGAGGACTTGACCGAGTAGTTTACGCGGTCGTGGATGTCAAAGCCTGTTTTATCGTTGTTGCGGACTCTTGAACGGCGCACATCCGTCTTGTCGGCAAGAATAAGTGCCGCCGCAATATGGTTTACAGGCTCGGCTGTGCCCTCGTCGTGATTACCGATGGCTGTGGTTATGGTGGCGATCTCATCTGCCGCAAAGCCTAAGTTGTCAAGAATACGGAACGCCATTACCGCACCGCTCTGAGCGTGGTCGCTTCGATTGACAAGGTTTCCGATATCGTGGAGATAGCCTGCAATGCGGGCAAGCTCTATATCCCTGTCCTCATAGCCCAGAGCACGCAGGATATATGCCGCAGTTTCGGCTACCTTTGTAACATGGGCAAAGGAGTGCTCTGTGTAGCCAAGGGCAATAAGCGACTCGTCCGCCTTTTGTATATATGTGTTTATCGCTTCGTTTTTTTTGATATCCTCAAAGGTCATTTTTTATCACCTCGGTTATATTATAACAGAAAAAATAATTTATTTCAATATTGTATTGCAATATCCGATCATTTCTGTTAAAATGATTACGCATTTTTACAGGAGGTGATGACATGAAAAAGAAGAACCCTGCGCTTGGAATAATATTGGTGCTTGCCGCAGGCATACTTTGGGGATTTTCCGGCTTTTTTGTCAACAAGCTTACTCCTCTTGGTGTCAGCTCTCCTCAAATAGGAGTTATGCGACTGGGCTTTACCTTTTTACTGATGCTTATCTGGACACTTATTTTCAAGAGAAAAAGTCTAAAGGCACCCAGACGCTGCTATAAATATTTTTTGGGCGCGGGAGCCCTGGGTATGGTGGGAAGCACCCTGTTCTATTTTTATGCCATCGATATGACCTCTATGGCGGTGGCGGCGGTGCTTATGTATACCTCCCCCATCATTGTGGTTATCCTGTCCATATTTATCTTCCGTGAGCATCTTACCTTCCTTAAGAGCATTTGCTGTATAGCCTCGGTTGCGGGTGCGGCTCTTGTATCCGGTATTGTCGGAGGAGTGGGAGATTTGAGTATTCCCGGACTTATTTTCGGATGTGCGGCAGGCTTTTCATATGCACTGTACAGTATTTTTTCATCTCTTGCCCTCTCAAGAGGCGCAAAGCCCCTATCCATTACAGTATATGCCTTTGGCTTTGCTACGGCGGCTATGATCCCCTTTGGCAATATTATCGGTTTGGTGGATAAGATTAAGGCAGAGCCGACTATAGTTCTTATTTCCCTTGCTCAGGCAGTTGTAAGCTGTCTTGCACCCTATGTGCTTTATACCATGGGTCTTAAATATACCGATGCCTCCAATGCCTCCATTATGTCAACGGTAGAGCTGGTTGCTGCAACGATTATAGGATTTACGGCCTTTGGCGAGAACCCGGGTATATTTGGTATTATCGGTATAGTACTGGTCATCGGTTCGGTGGTTATGCTTAACATAAGATTGCCTCACAAACATAAATAAAACTATTGACAAACTGTTAATAAAGTGTTATGATACATATATGTAAACCGATGAGTAAGAGTAGTAGCATTGGTGTAGTGTCCATAGAGAGCTCCGGATGGTGGAAGCGGAGCGGCACAGCCTATGTGAATGGACTTACGAGGGCAAGCTGAAAATTTGAGTAGGCAAGACGCGGTCCGCGCGTTACAGCGGTGAGCATATGACGGTATGCGAATTTGTGCGATTTGGGTGGCACGCAAGCTTTGGTCTTGTCCCAAGTGGGATGAGGCTTTTTGTTTTAGGAGTATATTATGAATGAGATATTTGTTTTCCGATGGCGGAGAATAAAATGAGAGAAATAATAATCAGAGGTGACGATGCCCTTGACAAGGTAACATATTACCACAACGCGGGCAGAGGAATTATAATAGAAGAGCACAGGGTGCTTACCGAATATTTAAAGGAAAATAATTAAGGAGTATATAAAAATGGAACTTAACGGAGTAAATTTTGATACATATTTTAACAACTATCCCGATAAGGACGGTTACTTTGGCAGATACGGCGGTGTGTTCATCGAGGACAAATTAAAGGATGCTATGGCAGAGATCACAGAGGCATATTTCTCTATCTGCCAGTCAAGAAAGTTCATTGCCGAGCTTCGCCGTATAAGAAAGGAATTTCAGGGCAGACCTACCCCTGTTTCCCATCTTGAAAGACTGTCCGATTACCTTGGCGGCAAGGTTCAGCTTTATGCAAAGCGTGAGGACTTAAACCATTCCGGCGCACATAAGCTCAATCACTGTATGGGTGAGGCACTTCTTGCAAAGTATATGGGCAAAAAGAAGATCATTGCCGAGACAGGTGCAGGCCAGCACGGTGTTGCCCTTGCTACCGCAGCAGCATATTTCGGTCTTGAGTGTGATATCTATATGGGCTCTGTTGATATCAAGAAGCAGGCACCCAATGTTGCACGCATGAAGATCCTTGGCGCAAATGTAGTTGAGGTTACCCACGGTCTTAAGACCCTTAAGGAAGCGGTCGATGCGGCATTTGATGCATATTCCAAGGAGTATAAGGACTCTATCTACTGTATCGGCTCGGTGCTTGGCCCCCATCCCTTCCCCATGATGGTGCGTGATTTCCAGAGCGTTGTGGGTATCGAGGCAAGAGAGCAGTTTATTGAGATGACAGGTCATCTTCCCACCTCTATCGTTGCCTGCGTGGGCGGCGGCTCAAATGCGGCAGGTCTCTTTGCAGGCTTTTTGAACGATCCCGTTGATATCTACGGTATCGAGCCTCTGGGTAAGGGTCCGAAGTTAGGCGACCACGCGGCAAGCCTTAAGTACGGTACAGAGGGTATTATGCACGGCTTTAACTCTATTATGTTAAAGGACGAAAACGGCGAGCCCGCTCCCGTTTACTCTGTAGCCAGCGGTCTTGACTACCCCTCCTCAGGTCCCGAGCACGCATTCTTACAGGAGATCGGCAGAGTTAAGTATGATGTTATCGACGACGAGGAGACCATCGATGCATTCTTCAAGCTCGCAAGAATGGAGGGTATAATCCCCGCAATCGAATCCTCCCACGCGGTGGCATTCGGTATGAAGTTAGCAAAAACTATGGATCACGGTTCTATTCTTATCAATCTGTCCGGCAGAGGCGATAAGGACATGGATTACGTGCTTGAGAATTTTGGAATCAGATAAATCATGAGAAGCCGTCGCATAGCGACGGCTTCAGTTGACATTTCACCTTGTAAATGCTATAATTTTTTTGACATAATGTTATAACGGCAGGAGCATATTATGAAAAAATCGGTAAAGATCATAATTATCGTTTTATCGGTGGTATTATTGCTGTCGGCTTTGGCGGTGATAATATACCCCAACATTGAGTTTAAAAAGGACGGGGTTCTTTATGCCTGCCGCTATAGCGGAGATTTTGGCGAGTTTGAAGAAAATGCCTCCTACAACGAGCTGTATTTTTATTACGAAAAGCAGGATGTTTCCCTTAAGACCTTTGATGTAAAGAACTTTCTCTTTTTCTATCTTCTCAGCTTTGAATACGAGGAGGGGGATATGAGAGAGAGTATGTTTACTCTACCCGAGGAGTATATAGACAATTGGCTGAAAAATGCCGAGATAACCGATAACGAAGCAAATATAGATCTTGCAAAGCTCATTGAGGGCAAGACAGCGGTGGTTGGCAATACACGGTACACCGATGAGGGGGAGAGCAACGCAGTTTTCTACACCCTTGACGGAGAGTACGGGGAAATGTATATTTTTGAAAGTGAGGGGCTTCTTGTTATACAGGTTGGCTCTGTGGACGAGTGTCCTAAATTTATAGCATATAAATAAGCAAAAGGGAGAAAAAATGAAGAAGATCTTACGGATAATACGGTATTATAAGCCATACCGCGGTATGTTTGCCGTGGATATGCTCTGTGCTCTGCTGGTGGCGGGGTGTGACCTGGTGTTTCCTTTAATAACCCAGGAGATAGTGGATGTCTATGTTCCCGAAAAGAAGATAGACCTTATCATCATAGGCTGTGCTGTGGTGTTGGGGCTTTATCTTTTAAAAATGGTGCTTAATTTTATTATCCAGTACTGGGGACATCTGGTGGGTGTCAATATTCAGGGTGATATGCGCAGGGATATGTTCAGCCATCTGCAAAATCTGCCCTTCTCATATTTTGATGAAAACAAGACCGGTGAGATAATGTCAAGGATAGTCAATGACCTTTTCAGCATCTCCGAGCTTGCTCACCATTGTCCCGAGGATATTTTCATATCTACCATAATGCTGGTTGGCTCCTTTATTATGCTTGCCCGCATAAATATCATACTTACACTTATAGTGTTTGCGGTGCTGCCTGTTATTATCATATATGCGGTGCTTATGCGTAAGCGTATGAAGGATGCCTTTGCCGAATCCAAGGTAAAGACAGGGGATATCAATGCCAATGCCGAGGTGTCCCTTACCGGCATCCGTGTGGCAAAGTCCTACACCTCTGAGGCGCACGAGGTAGAGCGCTTTGAGGTGTCAAACAATGACTTCAAGCATTCAAGAAGAAAGAGCTACCGCTATATGGGTCAGTTCTTTTCGGGTATGGGATTTTTGACCGACTTTTTGTACATTCTTGTGCTTGGCGCAGGCGGTGTGTTCTTCTGTAACGGCTGGATAGAGCCGGGTGAATTTGTGGCATTTTTGCTCTATGTAACCATGTTCTTAAAGCCTGTAAACAAGCTGGTGCAGTTCTTTGAGCAGCTGCAGGAGGGTCTTACCGGAATAGACAGATTCCTTGAGGTTATGGACGAAAAGCCTGAGGAGGACTCCCCCGATGCCGTTGAGCTTACCGATGTCAAGGGGGATATTACCTTTGACAATGTCACCTTCTCCTACCATAACGAGGACAGAGAAGAGGACACCCTTGTACTGAGCGGACTCTCCCTTAATATCAAAAAGGGAACAAAGGTTGCACTTGTAGGGCCCAGCGGAGGCGGAAAAACTACTCTCTGCCACCTTATCCCCCGTTTTTATGAGCTGGATGAGGGTACTATCAGTATAGACGGCAAGGATATAACCGGCCTTAAGCGCAGATCTCTTCGCGAAAATATAGGTATGGTAGCTCAGGATGTGTTCCTCTTTGGCGGTACCATCCGTGACAATATCGAATACGGCAGGCTTGGTGCTACCGATGAGGAAATAACAGAAGCCGCAAAGAAGGCTAATATACACGACTTTATTATGAGCCTTGAAAATGGCTATGACACCGATGTGGGCGAGAGAGGCGTAAAGCTCTCGGGCGGTCAGAAGCAGAGAATATCTATTGCCAGAGTTTTTCTCAAAAATCCCTCCATACTTATACTTGACGAGGCTACAAGTGCCCTTGACAACGAGACCGAGATGCTTATTCAGTCGGCCCTTGACGAGCTTCTTGTGGGCAGAACATCCATCATCGTTGCCCACAGGCTCTCTACCATTAAGAATGCGGATGATATAATAGTCCTCACAGGCGAGGGTATAGCCGAGCGGGGATGCCACGACGAGCTTCTCGCCCTTGACGGAATATATGCAAGGTTGTATAAATATCAGTTCAGGGAAGAGTATTAACTGCAAGGTAACAATTCGTTTTATTTTTGTTAATATATTTTTTGTAAAATTACTATATCTATCACTACTTTAAGGAGGATCCCGAAATGAAGAATATTAAAACTCTGGTTTCGCTTGCTTTAGTGGCTTGTACCCTTATTTCCTGTATGGTATTCACCACAGGCGCGGCCTCTGTAGAGGACTTCAAGGATCTTAATAAAAATGCCGATTATTACGAAGCGGTAAAGTGGGCAGTTGACAACGGCTATATGAGCGGTATGTCCGACAAGGTGTTCTCCCCCAATACCACACTTACAAGAGCACAGTTTGCCACACTTATGGCAGGCTTTGAGGGTGCTGATCTTAATGCCTACAAGGGTAAGCAGATCTTTGATGATGTAAAGACAAATGCTTGGTATGCAACAACTGCTGCCTGGGCGTCCGAAAATAAGATAATGTCCGGCACAGGCAACAACAAGTTCTCCCCCAACACGGTCATCACCCGTGAGCAGATCGCTCTGCTTGTCAAGAACTATGTTGGCTTTAAGGGTATCTACCTTGAAAAGGTAACCCCCGAGGTAAGACTTCTTGACCGCGGCACAAAGCGCGCTTCCTCCTGGGCTAAGGAAGCTGTTGACTATGCATATAAGACCGACTATATGCAGCTTGACGAGGGTAACCGTTTTAACCCCAAGGACAAGGTAACAAGAGCAGAGGCAGCTGTTATCATTTACTCTCTCAACAATGCTATCGAGCGTACCGAGGTTCAGCACGAGCGCAGATTTATAGGCTACCTTGACCTCAACACACCTTTCGGTAACATTGACTTTGCAAGCTACGATATCCTTAATCTGCTTCCCGTAAAGGCAAGCGGTTCTTCCCAGACCATCAGCGACAGCGGTCTTAAGCGTGTTAAGCAGATCAAAGCTATGGCTTTGGAGCAGAACCCCGACATTAAGTTTATCCTTACCCTTACTGTTGATTCGGGTGCCGATATCGAAAAGTGGCTCTATCCCTACTCCAACTGTGAGGATTTTGCAAACAAGACTGTAGCTCTTGTAAAGGAATATGACCTTGACGGTGTTGACTTTGACTACGAGTTCCCCACAGGTGCTATATCCCAGACCAACCTTGAATATTTCCTTAAGGTTCTTCGCGAAAAGCTTGACGATCTTAAGGTAGAAATGAATAAGCCTGAGGATTACGAGTACCTTGTTACCTTAGCGATCCCCGGCGGTCTTTATGCATTCTCTCTCTACGATGATCTCAGCGAGCTTCAGCATTATGTTGATTACTTCAACTTTATGGACTATGACCTTATGATAGGTGACGCAAGAACCGTTGCATACGCACACTCTGCAGTATACAGCACCGGTTACGGTCATGCTACTTATGATGATATTATCCGCAGCATCGAAATGGGTGTTCAGCGCGATAAGATCGTTATCGGCTCGGGTACATATGTTCAGGCTTGGAGAAATGTACAGGGTCGATATGACGAGGAGCTTGGCATCTGGATCGGTCTCTACGGTACAGGTAAATGGGCAGGTGATGTCAGCACACCTATCGCATCAGATCTTGCTCTCATCAACTACGAGGACAACAAGCCTATCAGCGGCTACTATACCTACTTTGACGAGGGAACACACACCGTCAGCTGGTACAACCCCGACAGTAAGGAGTTCAGAAGCTGTGACGAGTACTGGTCTCTTGAAGAAAAGTGCAGACTCATTAACGAATACAATATCGGTGGTCTTATGCTGTTCCACTGTAACACCGTTTCGGGTACAGATTTTGCAGAAAAGATCAATGGATGGCTTGGATAAATAAAAATAATTGCCGAGGTGAAAGCCTCGGCAATATTTTTTTATAGTTAGGAGTTAGGAGAGAGGAGTTAGGAGTTAAGGTGATTTTTATTGCAACAATGCAACAAAAATTCCATTTAATTATATACGAGTTTGCTGTGGCTGTTATTTAGTTAAACAAATACAATAAGCTAAAAATAAAAGTAACAAATTATAGAATACATATAACCAAAAATAAAATGCAGATTTTCGACCTAAAGGGAGAAAATCCTCCATAACTCCTAACTCCTCCCTCCTAGCTCCTAACTAATATATATTTCCGTCTTGACAAATCAACCGGCTTATGTTAGAATACCCTCGATATAGGGGAGTAGTTCCGTGGCAACACGGGATGCATCGTCAGTACAGGAAGGCAAAAGCAGTACAGCGCAGCTTTCCTCGGTGTATTCGTAAAGAACGAGACTTATACGCTTTTTTGCGTATGAGTCTCTTTTTATTTTTTTGCGCATAATATATAAAACGCATAAGGAGAAAAAATTATGGATGTAATGCAGCTTATTCAGAGTCTTATATGGCTTCTTGCAGGTGTGGGCGTTTTCATCGTGGGTATGAACTTCCTCGGTGATGCCCTTGAGCGCTCTGCCGGAGACGGAATGAAGAGGCTTTTAGGTAAGATAAGCAATAACCGTTTTTCGGGAGTGGGTATAGGCGCGGGAGTTACCGCAATAATCCAGAGCTCCTCGGCTACCTCGGTTATGGTCATCGGTCTTGTTAACGCAGGAGTTATGACCCTTCTTCAGGCTACCCCCATTATTATGGGCGCAAATATCGGTACTACCATCACGGGTGTGCTTGTTGCCCTTAAAAACGATTATTTTAATATGCTGATGTACCTCTTTGCCTTTGCGGGGGTTATGATGGGTTTTGCAAAGAGTCAGAAGATCAAGCTGGCGGGCAGTCTTATGTCGGGACTCGGTCTTATATTCGTCGGTCTTGATATTATGAGCAGCGAGCAGGCCTTTAAAAATCAGCAGGTAATGGATATGTTCACGGCTATATTTGAGGTGGTGAACTTCCCTCTGCTTATGATACTCATCGGTGTTGTATTTACCGCTCTTATCCAGAGCTCCTCGGCTGCAACCGGTGTTGTTATTACTATGGTGGGTACGGGTGTTCTTGACCTTGACCTTGCGCTCTTTATTGTGCTTGGTGCCAACATCGGTACCTGTGTTACAGCCCTGCTTGCCTCTGTGGGCGCAAACGCTAACTCCAAGCGAGTGGCTCTTATACACTTTACCTTTAACTGTATAGGTACGGTTGTGTTTACGGCTATAGTGTGGATATTCAAGGCTCCCTTTGTCAATATGCTTACATCCTTCTTCCCGGGGGAGGATCCTATGTCGCTTCAGATGAGGGTGTCGGTATTCCATGTTATATTCAATGTTACCACCACTATCCTTCTTCTGCCCTTTGTCAAGCAGCTTGTGAAATACTCTCAGACCGTCATTAAGGATAAAAAAGAGAATACCGAGAGCCATACACTCCACTATGTGGACGAGAGACTTTTCACAACTCCCGCAGTTGCGCTTATGCAGGTAAAGAAGGAGATAGACCGTATGTTCTCTCTGGTTGAGGAAAACATCATCTATTCCTTTGACTCTATGGAGAATACAGACCCCAAAAATGCAGAAAAGGTGGCATCAAACGAGTCTGAGATCGACTTTATAAACAGCGGACTTACAAACTATCTTATCAAGCTTTCTGCATTCGTTGAGCCAAAGGATGAAAAGATCATAGGCGGATATTTCCATGTACTCAATGACCTTGAGCGAATTGGCGACCACGCAGAGAACTTCCACGAGATAGGCGCGGAGATGAAGGGCAAGGGTCTTATATTCTCTGATATCGCAAAGGATGATATCCAAAAGATGCATACCCTTATAAGCCGTATGACCGTTATTGCAAAGGATGCCTTTGAAAATCTCAATGCAAACGGACTTGCTGAGCTTTCCGCGCTTGAACAACAGGTTGACGAGATCAAAAAGGAGCTTACCGCAAGCCACTTTGCCCGTCTTGCCGAGGGCAACTGCAATTTAGCGGTAAGTCCCTATTATTCCTCTGCGGTGCTTGGACTTGAAAGAGTTGCCGACCACCTTGTAAATGTAGGCTACAGTATTGTTGACCCTGTGGGCTCACAGGAGTAAGGAGAGGTTGTTTTGATAGTTGATATACTTTTGTTGGTGCTTGGCTTTGCAATGCTGGTCAAGGGTGCCGATTGGTTTGTAGAGGGCGCCTCGGGTATTGCGGATAAAATGCACATACCCCAGCTGGTTATAGGCCTTACCATAGTTGCTATGGGAACCAGCGCTCCCGAGGCGGCGGTAAGCATCACCGCTGCTCTGGAGAAAAGCGCAGAGCTTTCGGTAGGAAATGTTGTGGGAAGCAACATCCTGAATATACTTATCATACTCGGACTTTGTGCTGTTATTACCCCCGTTGCGGTTGCAAAGA
This sequence comes from Clostridia bacterium, assembly GCA_017537175.1. GTDB lineage: Bacteria > Bacillota > Clostridia > Oscillospirales > CAG-272 > RGIG7300. The sequence continues at coordinate 41,585 of JAFYLH010000005.1, forward strand.
CCACAATTCGGTACGAGATACCTATTATGCTTATAGCTACCGCACTTTTGGTCCTGTTCGGTATGACAGGCGGAGAGATAGTTTGGTGGGAAGCGCTCATTCTTCTTGTCTGCTTTGCTCTCTATCTGTTTTATATGTTTGTTATGGTCAAGAGAGGCGAGATGCAGGCAGAGAAAACAGAGACGGGTAACAAAAGACTTTGGCTGCTGATGGTTATGGGTGTGGTCGGTCTTGCGCTGATCGTTTTGGGAAGCCGCTTTACCGTAGATTCTGCAACCGCACTTGCAAACAGGTTTAATGTACCCGAAAAATTTATCGGTCTTACCGTAGTAGCCCTCGGTACATCCCTGCCCGAGCTCTTTACCTCTGTTGTGGCGGCAAAAAAGGGCAAGGCGGATATTGCCATCGGTAACATAGTGGGAAGCAATATCTTTAATATACTTATGATACTTGGTATCACCGGAGTGATAATCGATGTTCCCTTTGAGTCAAGCTTTCTCATCGACTGCGGTATTGCCGCCTTTGCGGGTATCCTTTTGTGGCTCTGCGTTTTCCGCAAGAAAAAGCTTAAGCTTATAGACGGAATCATAATGCTTGCCTCTTACGCGGCATACTTTGTGTATCTTGTAGTTAAATAAGAAAAAGCCTTCAGCTTTTGCTGAAGGCTTCAGCGTGTCGATAAACCTATCGACACGCTGGCAGACTTCGAAAAAGGCAGGTAGGTTTTCGTCAAGCCGACTCGTCGGCGTACTAAGTACGGTAGAGACGGCTTGGCGGAAAAGTGTGAAAAAGTGGTGTATACTCGATGTATACACCACTTTTGAATACTTATCAGACTATATTGGGAGATATAGTCA
>JAFYLH010000006.1 GCA_017537175.1 Clostridia bacterium
GAAGACGCTTACATGGTAGCTCTTTGGGAAGAGGCTCCTGTTGCTCCTCCCGTTGACACCGACAAGGACTTCACAATGTACTTCGATCCCGATGGCGGCGAAATGGTTGGTCCTACCGAGTACGGTGTAAACGTTGGCGATTTCTACGCTGACATCTTTGGTGAAACCATTCCTCAGGCAACTCTCGAGGGTTATGTACTCGTTGGTTGGTACCTTGAAAAGTGGAACTTCACACTTACCGATGGCGACGTTACAGGCGGCGGTTACTATGCAGTAGCAGAAGACAGCTACTTCGTAGCACTTTGGGAAGAAGCTCCCGTAGAGCCCGAACCCACTCCCAAGCCCGATCCTAAGCCTATCCCCGATCCCGACAAGCCCGATGACAAGTCTTGGATCCTCACCTTCGATCCCGACGGTGGCGAGCTTGACGCAGGCTTTGAATATCACTACTACTTCAATACCGGTGACGAGTATAAGGACATTATGCCCGGTTACCCCACCGCTACTATGGAAGGTTGGAACCTCGTTGGTTGGTACCTCGAGGCTTGGAACTACACCTTCACCGAAGGCGACTATGAGTCCGGTTACTATGCACTTGCAGAGGACGCTTACATGGTAGCTCTTTGGGAAGAGGCTCCCGTAGCTCCTCCCGTTGACACCGATAAGGACTTCACAATGTACTTCGATCCCGATGGCGGCGAAATGGTTGGTCCTACCGAATACGGTGTAAACGTTGGCGACTTCTATGCTGACATCTTTGGCGAAACCATTCCTCAGGCAACTCTCGAGGGTTATGTACTCGTTGGTTGGTACCTTGAAAAGTGGAACTTCACACTTACCGACGGTGACGTTACCGGCGGCGGCTACTATGCAGTAGCAGAAGACAGCTACTTCGTAGCACTCTGGGAAGAAGCTCCCGTAGAGCCCGAACCCACTCCCAAGCCTGAACCCACACCTATCCCTGAGCCCAACAAGCCCGACGACAAGTCTTGGATCCTCACCTTCGATCCCGATGGCGGTATCCTTGATGAAGGCTTTGAATATCACTACTACTTCAATACAGGCGATGAGTATAAGGACATTATGCCCGGTTACCCCACCGCTACTATGGAAGGTTGGAACCTCGTTGGTTGGTACCTCGAGGCTTGGAACTACACCTTCACCGAAGGCGACTATGAGTCCGGCTACTATGCACTTGCAGAAGATGCATACATGATCGCTCTTTGGGAAGAAGCTCCCGTAGCTCCTCCCGTTGACAACACCAAGGACTTCACAATGTATTTCGATCCCGATGGCGGTGAGATGGTTGGTCCTACCGAGTACGGTGTAAACGTTGGCGACTTCTACGCTGACATCTTTGGTGAAACCATTCCTCAGGCAACTCTCGAGGGTTATGTACTCGTTGGTTGGTACCTTGAAAAGTGGAACTTCACACTTACCGACGGTGACGTTACCGGCGGCGGCTACTATGCAGTTGCTGAAGACAGCTACTTCGTAGCACTTTGGGAAGAGGCTCCCGAGGCTCCCGTAGATCCCGATCCTACTCCCGATCCCGATCCTACTCCTATTCCTGATCCCGACAAGCCCGCAGATAAGTCTTGGGTTCTCACATTCGATCCCGACGGCGGCGTTCTTGACGCAGGTTTTGAGTATCACTACTACTTCAACACCGGTGACGAGTATAAGGACATTATGCCCGGTTACCCCACCGCTACTCTCGAAGGCTACAACCTCGTTGGTTGGTACCTCGAAGCTTGGAACTACACCTTTACAGTAGGTGACTATGAGTCCGGTTACTATGCACTTGCAGAAGATGCATACATGGTAGCACTTTGGGAAGAAGCTCCCGTAGTTCCCGATGAACCCACTCCCGATCCTTCCGAGAAGGAATTCACAATGTACTTCGATCCCGACGGCGGCGAAATGGCTGAAGGCTGGGCAACCGAGTACGGTGTAAACGTTGGCGACTTCTACGCTGACATCTTTGGTGAAACCATTCCTCAGGCAACCCTCGAAGGCTACAAGCTCGTTGGTTGGTACCTTGAGAAGTACAACTTCACACTTACCGACGGTGACGTTAACGGCGGCGGCTACTATGCAGTTGCTGAAGACAGCTACTTCGTAGCACTTTGGGAAGAGGCTCCCGTAGATCCTACACCCGATCCCGAACCCGAACCCGATCCCGAACCCACCAAGGCTTGGACAATGACATTCGATCCCGATGGCGGTGTTATGGACGAAGGCTTCGAGACCGTATACGCTATCGATACCGGTGATAACTATAAGGACATCATGCCCGGTTATCCCACCGCTACTCTTGAAGGTTACATCCTCTCCGGTTGGTACCTCGAGAAGTACAACTTCACATTCACCGTAGGTGACTATGAGTCCGGTTACTATGCAATCGCTGAGGACTGCGTACTCGTAGCTCTCTGGGAAGAAGATCCCAACTACGTTCCTCCCGTGGATCCCGATCCTACACCTGATCCCGAACCTGATCCTGATCCTGAAACAGGCGTAACAGTAACTGCTAAGGGTACAGTTATCACTATCACAGGTCTTGTTGGTGAAGGCTTCGTTGATGCTTGGATCTCCGCTGGTGAAAAGACCTCTTATGCAGAGGTTAAGGCTGACTACATCTTCCGTGCAAAGGCCGGTTCTAACAGAATCGACGAAAACGGCGTATTCTCCTACGATGTAAACGTTACCGGCACATACACAGTTCTCGTAAGATTCTCCGACGAAACAGTTATCGAGTACGTTGTAACCTCCGTTGCAGCTTCCGTTAACAAGAACGTTATCACCGTTGACGCTATCGACGCTGATCTCGTTAAGGATATCTTCGTTGCTTCCGGCGACGTTTCCGAGTACAAAGACGTTAAGGCTAATATGGTTTACCACCTCTACTCCACATCTGCAAAGATCGTAGACGGCAAGTGGACCTACAGACCTGCAGCAGACGGTATCTACACCGTATACATCAGACTTAACGACGGTACCGTTGTACGTGAAGTTGTTAACTGCGACCTCGGTCTTAAGGTTGAGATCGAAGCTGTTGGTAACACAGTATCCTTCACAGGTCTTACTGATTTCTACGTACTCCGTTACGCTAAGGGCGAGTATGAGACCTCCGGTCAGATCAAGAGAGCTCCCGACTGTGTAAACATCAAGCCTGCACAGACTGTTGATGGCACATGGACCGGCGAACTTGCTGACGGTACATACACATTCGTTCTTCAGACTACAGGCGGTGACTACGCTTACTACACCGTAACTGTTGGCTAATACAAAGCAATAATTTGAGCCCATCGGGAAACCGATGGGCTCATTAATTTTGCTAAAACAGTTGACATTAAATTTCATTATGATATAATAACCTTAATTGTAAAAATGTTTTTTACGAAAGGTTTATTATTATGGAAAAGAAGAATTTAGTTGTTGTCGGTTATGGCGGAATGGGCGGCGGTTATCATGTTGCCAAGGCTATTGAAAAGGGTGTTGTAAACCTGCTTGGTATTTATGATATCGATCCCGCAAAGGCTGAGCTTGCACGCTCAAGGGGTATATTTGCATATGATACTCTTGAGGATGTTTTAGCTGACGACAGAGTTGATATAATTACCGTTGCTATCCCCAACGATGACCACCTGGGCACCGTTGTAAAGGCACTTAACGCCGGAAAGCATGTTATCTGCGAAAAGCCTGTTGCTATGTCAAGCGACGAGTTTGCTCAGATGGTAGAAGCAGCAGAAAATAACAACTGCGTGTTCTCAGTTCATCAGAACAGACGCTGGGATGTTGACTATCTTGCAATGAAGCAGATCTACGAGTCGGGCGAGATCGGTAAGATCTTTAACTACGAGTCCCGTATCCACGGCTCCAGAGGTATTCCCAGCGACTGGAGAGGCGAAAAGGAGCATGGCGGCGGTATGCTGCTTGACTGGGGTGTACATCTTATCGACCAGGCGCTTCAGCTCTTTAAGCAGAAGATAGTGGGTATCTACTGCAAGTTCATCCATACCACCAATTTCGAGGTAGACGACGGCTACAAGCTCTATATCTATTTTGAGGACGGAGCACAGGCTTATATCGAAACAGGCACCTTTAACTTTATCGCTCTTCCCAGAATGTATATGCAGGGTGACAAGGGTACCACTCTTATCACCGACTGGAGAGAGAAGGCTAAGGTTACCGTTTGCAAGCATTGGCACGAAAGTGATGTTGTTCCCGTGCAGACAGGCGCAGGTCTTACCAAGACCATGGCACCCCGCGATTCCATCACTGTTGACGAATATGAGATAGAGAGACCCGCATCAGATGTATACGACTACTACCGCAACTTCTGTGATGTGATCGACGGCAAGGCAGAGCTTATTGTTAAGCACGATGAGGTTATGCGTGTTATGAAGGTTATGGAAGCGGCATTTAAGTCTGACGAGCTTGGCCAGGTCGTACCTTTTGAGGAGTAATATGATATACAACAATGTTCTGGAGGCATTGGGTCATACCCCTGTCATCAGACTAAACCATATGGCAGAGCCTGATTCTGCTCAAATTCTTGTAAAATACGAGGGCCTTAATGTGGGCGGCTCTATAAAGACCCGAACCGCCTATAATATGATACTTGATGCTCTTGAGCGCGGTGTTATAAACAAGGATACCGTAATAGTTGAGCCTACCAGCGGAAACCAGGGCATCGGTCTTGCACTTGTGGGCGCGGTAATGGGCTTTAAGACTATTATCATTATGCCCGACTCGGTAAGCGAGGAGAGAAGAAAGCTGGTCCGCCATTACGGAGCAGAGGTCATTCTTATCCACGATGCGGGAGATATAGGTGCATGTATCGAGGAATGTCTTAATACAGCCCTGCGTATGGAAAAGGAAGATCCCCGCGTATTTGTTCCCCAGCAGTTTACCAACCCCGCAAATCCGATGGTACATAAGCACCATACAGGTCTTGAGCTGCTTGAGCAGGTGGCAGGCCCTATCCACGGCTTCTGCTCGGGTATAGGAACAGGCGGCACCATAAGCGGTATCGGCGAGACCTTAAAGGCACTTAACCCGGATATCGAGATATGGGCGGTAGAGCCGGAGAACGCCGCAATTCTTGCAGGCGGTACTATAGGCACACATATACAGATGGGTATAGGCGACGGACTTATCCCCGAGAACCTTAACTGTAATATATATGATGAAATATATATAGTCACCGACGAGGAGGCGTTAAAGACCGCAAAGGATCTTGCCCGCCTTGAAGGAATTATGTGCGGTATCAGTAGCGGTACAAATGTAGCGGCGGCAATAAAGCTTGCAAAGAAGCTGGGTCCCGGAAAGACGGTAGTAACCATCCTACCCGACACAGCCGAAAGATATTTCAGCACACCTTTATTTGAGAATGAGTAAAAGGCTTTTGCGTAAGCAAAAGCCTCAGCGTGTCGATAAACCTATCGACACGCTGGCAGACTTTGAAAAAGGAAGTGTCGGTTTTCGTCAAGCCGACTCGTCGGCGTACTAAGTACGGTAGAGACGGCTTGGCGGAAAAGTGTGAAAAAGTGGTGTGTACTCGATGTATACACCACTTTTGAATACTTATCAGACTATATTGGGAGATATAGTCATTATATAACAATTGTTCGTTAGACGGTGTGATGATCTGAAAAAATATTTTTTCAACACGGCCGACCGACTTTTTCGACAGTCTGAAGCCTTCAGCTTTTGCTGAAGGCTTTTAAGATTTTATGGGTTATAAACATTATTGCAAATCCAACAGCTGCATTCATCACGGGTCTTACAAAGTACAAAAGAGCCGCAAAAACATCTGTGGCAGTAAGTGCCATGCTTCCGTATTCTGCCTTTATATCCATAAGCGAAAGCACCATATACCATATCTCCTCGGCAAAACCGATGGCAAGGGGGAAGGCGCAGGCGATAAGTATGAGACGCAAGGTCTTGCGCTTTCTTTCCTTTGCACCTCTTGAAAAGAGAAGGAGAAGTATTACTATGGCAAGATCTATTAAAAACGAGGTAACGGCACTTAAAATATATGACAAGATATCCTCGGGCATTGTGGTGTAGGTTGCCTTGTATATAATGAGCTCGCACACTCTTGTGAGTATAAACGACACAACAGCCACACAGGTAAAGGGAAGAGTGCCCTTTTGATAGCTGTGATAAGCCGAGACAAGCACACCAAAACGGATATAGATGATCAGAAGTGCAATTATGGGCAGTATCACCGCAAGGGCAGAGCTAATACTCTCTTTCATTATATCGCCGCTGATATAGGCATTATAAACCGACAAAAGAGTAAATGTGATATGCAGGAAAACCAGAGCTGTGCTCCAGATAAGCAGAGTCAAGGCTTTAAAACGGGGGTTGTTTGATATGATATCCATAAAAACATCCTTATTTTTGTTTGATAACAGTATAATAACATATTTATATTAAGAATATGTAAACATTGAACGATTTTTGGCAGATTTGTTTACAATTACCCATTTACAAAGAGAATATTTGGTGATATAATGAAAGATGGTATTCAATTTATATTAACATAAATTTTAGGAGGCATAAACATGGCAAGAAAAATGATTTCCATGGACGGTAATACCGCTGCCGCTCACGTAAGCTACGCGTTTACTGAGGTTGCAAGTATTTACCCTATCACTCCGTCCAGCGTTATGGCGGAGCTGACCGATTCTTGGTCCGCTACAGGTCTCAAGAATATCTTCGGTGATGAAGTTAAGGTTATGGAGATGCAGTCCGAGGCAGGTGCGGCAGGTACCGTACACGGCTCTCTGGCAGCAGGTGCTCTGACCACCACCTTCACCGCTTCTCAGGGTCTTCTCCTGATGATCCCCAATATGTACAAGATCGCAGGTGAGCTTCTCCCCTGTGTTATCCACGTTTCCGCTCGTTGTGTAGCATCCCACGCACTCAACATCTTCGGTGACCACTCCGACGTTTACGCTTGCCGTCAGACAGGTTTTGCTATGACAGCTTGCTCTAACCCTCAGGAGGTTATGGACATCGGTGCTGTAGCTCACCTTGCTACCATCAAGGGTCGTGTGCCCGTACTCAACTTCTTTGACGGATTCCGTACCTCCCACGAGATCCAGAAGATCGAGGCTTGGGACTACGATGACCTTGCAGAGATGGTTGACAAGGATGCGATCGCTGCATTCCGTAAGAGATCTCTCAACCCCGAGCATCCTGTTCTTCGCGGCTCCGCAGAGAACGGCGATATCTTCTTCCAGCACAGAGAGGCTTGTAACAAGTTCTATGATGAGTTCCCCGCAATCGTTGAGGAATACATGGACAAGGTTAATGCTAAGATCGGTACCGATTACAAGCTCTTTAACTACTACGGTGCAGCTGACGCAGAGAAGGTTATCGTTGCTATGGGCTCTATCTGCGACGTTGCAGAAGAGGTTATCGACTATATGCTTGCAAAGGGCGAAAAGGTTGGTCTTATCAAGGTAAGACTTTACAGACCCTTTGTTGCTAAGAAGCTCGTAGAAGCTATCCCCGCTACCTGTAAGAAGATCGCGGTTCTTGACAGAACCAAGGAGCCCGGCTCTCTCGGTGAGCCCCTTTACCTCGATGTTGTAACAGCTCTCGCTACCGAGGGTGTTTGCGGTATCAAGGTCGTTGGCGGCCGTTACGGTCTCGGCTCCAAGGATACTCCTCCCTCCAGCATCTTCGCAGTATACGAAAATCTTGACGCAGATGCTCCCAAGAACAACTTTACAATCGGTATCGTAGACGATGTTACAGGTCTTTCTCTTGATGAGCACGACTGTCCCGATACAGCTAATGCAAGCACAATCAGCTGCAAGTTCTGGGGTCTCGGCGGTGACGGTACCGTTGGTGCTAACAAGAACTCCATCAAGATCATCGGTGACAAGACCGACAAGTATGCTCAGGCTTACTTCCAGTATGACTCCAAGAAGACCGGTGGTGTTACCATTTCTCACCTTCGTTTCGGTGACAACCCCATCAAGTCTCCTTACTATATCACCAAGGCTAACTTCGTAGCATGTCACAACCCCTCCTACATGGTTAAGGGCTATGACATCGTTCAGGACGTTAAGCCCGGCGGTACATTCCTTCTTAACTGCCAGTGGACACCCGAGGAGGTTGAGGCTAACCTTCCCGCAAAGGCTAAGAAGTATATCGCTGAGAACGACATTCAGTTCTATATCGTAAACGCAATCGACAAGGCTCGTGAGATCGGTATGGGTAAGAGAACCAACACCATTCTCCAGTCTGCATTCTTCGTACTTGCTAAGATCCTTCCCATCGACAAGGCTATCGAGTACATGAAGGCTTATGCTAAGAAGTCTTACCTCAAGAAGGGTGAGGCAGTTGTTGAAATGAACTACAAGGCAATCGATGCAGGTGCAGAGGCACTTGTAAAGGTTGAGGTTCCCGCTTCCTGGAAGGATGCTTGTGACTGTGCTTCTGAGGCTGCAGTTGAAGGCGACCGTGAAGAGCTGGTTCGTTTCGTAAAGGAAGTTGTTCTTCCCGTAAACAAGATGGGCGGCGACAAGCTCCCCGTTTCCAAGTTCGTAGAGTATGCTGACGGTACATTCCCTCAGGGCTCCTCTGCTTACGAGAAGCGCGGTGTTGCAGTTGACGTTCCCGTATGGTATGCAGAGAACTGTATCCAGTGTAACAGCTGTGCATTTGTATGTCCTCACGCAACCATCAGACCCTTTGCAATGAATGCTGACGAGGTAGCTAATGCTCCCGCAGTTACCAAGTATACAGAAAAGCCTGTTATCAAGACAGACTACAAGTTCACAATGGCTATCAGTCCCCTTGACTGTATGGGCTGTACTCTTTGTGTTAAGGCTTGTCCCGTTAACGCTAAGGGCGAAAAGGACGGCACAGGCAAGAAGGCTCTCGAGATGGTTCCTCAGGCAACTCAGCTTGAGCAGCAGGCAGCATTTGACTACTGCGTAGCAAACGTTTCCGAGAAGTCCGAGCTTATCAACGCTACCATTAAGGGCAGCCAGTTCAAGCAGCCCCTGCTTGAGTTCTCAGGCTCCTGCGCAGGCTGTGCTGAAACCTCTTATGCAAGACTTATCACACAGCTCTTCGGTGAAAGAATGTACATCTCCAATGCGACCGGTTGTTCCTCCATCTGGGGTGGCTCCGCTCCCGCTACACCTTACACCGTTAACCGCGAGACCAAGAAGGGTCCCGCATGGGCTAACTCCCTCTTCGAGGACAATGCTGAGCACGGTCTCGGTATCCACCTGGGTCAGAAGACCATCCGTAACAGACTTATCGCTAAGGTAGCTGATATGGCAGCTTCCGATAAGGCTTCCGATGAGTTCAAGGCTGCAGCTGATGCATTTATGGCAACCAAGGAAGACGGCGCTGCAAACGATGCTGCTACCAAGGCTCTTATCGTTGAGCTCGAGAAGGCTGCAGAGGCAGGCTGTCCTGTAGCTCCCGAGGTTCTTGCAGAAAAGGATTACCTCGCTAAGAAGTCCACATGGATCTTCGGTGGTGACGGCTGGGCATACGATATCGGTTTCGGCGGTCTCGACCATGTTATCGCTTCCGGCGAGGATGTAAACATCATGGTATTCGATACCGAGGTTTACTCCAACACAGGCGGTCAGGCTTCCAAGGCTTCTCAGACCGGTCAGGTTGCACAGTTCGCAGCCGCTGGTAAGGCAATGGGCAAGAAGGATCTTGCAGCTATCGCTATGTCCTACGGCTACGTTTACGTTGCACAGATCGCTATGGGCGCTGATATGAACCAGACTCTCAAGGCACTTAAGGAAGCTGAGGCTTACAACGGTCCTTCCATCGTTATCGCTTACGCACCCTGCGAAATGCACGGTCTTAAGGGCGGTATGACCAACTGTCAGGTTGAGATGAAGAAGGCAGTTGAGGCAGGCTACTGGCAGATGTTCAGATACAATCCCGCACTCAAGGCAGAGGGCAAGACTCCCTTCACCCTTGACTCCAAGGAGCCTACCGCAAGCTACATCGACTTCATCAAGTCCGAGACACGTTACAGCCGTCTGGCTGCTCAGTTCCCCGACAGAGCAGAAGAGCTCTTCGCAAAGGCTGAGGCTAAGGCTAAGGAAAAGTACAACAGACTTACCAAGCTTGCTGCACTTTACGAGTAAGCACCTGCGGTGCGGCTATAATCGCGTGAAGTTCGGCTGATGCCGTTCAATATCACACGAGGATAGAGTCTGACTTACAATAAAATAATAAAGTCCATCCTTCGGGATGGACTTTTGTTTTACTCGAATTCGGAATTAAAGGAAGCCATTCGGCAGTCGCCTAATGGCTTTACTTTTTTCATGCAATCACTCTCATTTGTCAAATTGGAATTGGCTTACTTCTTCTTGTCGTTGAAGTAGATAATAAAGCCACCCATTACAGCTATTGCAGCAAGAAGACCAAACTCTAATGTTTCGGTAAATATACCCATTACAAATAAACCAACGATAATTGTAATGATTACTGCAATCAATGCTTTTTTCATACAATCACACTCCTTTATTAAATTCAAACTTATCTCCAAGTTTATTATAGCATCTATAAGTAATTTTTTCAATATGTTGACTTACCCTCAAAAATATTGTACAATTAAACTATCAAACAAAGGAAGATAAACAATGTACAGAATTATGTTCGTCTGCCACGGCAATATATGCCGAAGTCCTATGGCGGAGTTTATACTTAAGGATATGATAAAGGACCGTGCTGATGCCGACTGCTTTACTATACAGTCCTCTGCTACCAGCACCGAGGAGATATGGGGAGGACGCGGCAATCCCGTTTATCCCCCTGCAAAGCGTGAGCTTGCCGCCCACGGTATAAGCTGCGAGGGCAAGCGTGCGGTGCAGCTGCGTGCCGATGACTATGACAAGTACGATCTCTTTGCGGTGATGGACTCTGCAAACTACCGTAACGCAAAGCGCATACTTAACGGAGATCCCAAGGACAAGGTAAAAAAGCTTATGTCCTTTACTAACCGAGGCGGAGATGTTTCCGACCCTTGGTATACCGGAGATTTTGCCGGAGTTTACAGAGATATTGTAGAAGGCTGCAAAGCAGTTCTTGACCTTATAGATAAAGGAGAGTTATAAAAATGTTTTTTACTAAGGAAGACAAGAGTATAAGATACGTTGGACGTTGGTACGAGGGTACTGCTACCGCCTGCGGATCATTTTTTGAGATATATTTTAAGGGAGATTACATAAAGCTCCACTTTGACTGCAAGTATAACCGTGAGCCCGCACCTCACCTCTATATCTGTCTTGACGACGGAGCTATGACCGAGGCTGTTATCGCACCTTTTCTCCGTGTCAACACGGTTGAGGGCGAGCATAAGCTCACCGTAATATACAAGGGTGCGGTTGAGATGCACCACCGCTGGTATGCTCCCCTTGAGGGCAAGGTAGCTCTTACGGGCTACGAGGCAGACGAGGCGCTTACTGCTCCCAGGGGAACAAAAAAGGTCATCGAGTTCGTCGGTGACTCTATCACCGAGGGTGTTCAGGTGGATCACGAAAACAAGATAACCGACGAGGATCCCCAGCCCAACAGAGCCTTTGAGGACGACTCTACCGCAACCTATGCATGGCGCTCGGCACAGGCGCTGGGTCTTGAGCCTGTCATTATGGGCTATGGTGCTGTGGGTGTAAATGTCTCCGGCTGCGGCTCTGTGCCAAAGGCCACCGAGGCATATCCCTATTGCTTTGACGGTGCGCCCATATCCCACCACCCCGACTATGTGTTCATCAACCACGGCACAAACGATCATTTTTCGGACAAGCCTACATACGAGAGAGAGTACAAGAGACTTATCGACATCATCCTCTCTCATCATCCCGAGGCAGAGATAATCTGTATGAAGCCCTTTGGCAGATATCACGAGGACTCCTTCCCCTGTGTTGTAGAGGACTATAACCGTGAAACAGGCAGACACGTTCACTACATCGACACCACAGGCTGGAACGAGGGAATGACTACACATCCCACGAGAGAGGGACATAAGATTTTAGCTGAGCATATGGTGGGAGAGCTTAGAAAAATAATTCGGAATGCGGAGTGCGGAATGCGGAATTAATGAGAAAAACAGTTGCGATTAAATCGCAACTGTTTTTTACGTTTTATCGTTTAGTTTAATTAAATCCAAAGTTCAATTTATATCCAACTGAATATATATAAGCTGAATATACATGAAAAACAAACCGAGAACTGAATGGAATTTTTGACACCCTTGTGTCAAAAATCACCTCAATTCCGCATTCCGCATTCCGCACTCCGCATTTTCTCGCGCTTGCGTGCCATTCTCGCTTCCTGATGGAATTTGTATATTTCTTCGGTAGCAAGGGATAGCTTTGTTACCACATTTTCCTTTGTCGGGTAGCAGTAGAAGGAATCGTTATCTGTTGAAATATCTATACAGTCTGCCTGTCTTATGTAACAGTAGTCATATTCGATATGAACACCGTACATACCAAGGGGCTTTCGTTGAATGGTATATTCCTCGCCGTTGTAAGTGCCTGTCAGCACAAAGCCGTTCTTTGGGTCATGGGTCAGCCTTGCCTTGCCGAGATCCTCAAATTCTTTGGGATGGGGAAGGGAATAAACATCAACCTCATCTTCAAATGAATATTCTCCCGCCTCTATCTGCGCTCTGACATTTGCTCTTTGCCATTCGTACCATTCGGGCGGGGTAGCAAACTCTGTATTACCGTCCTTGGCCTCTAATCTTCCAAGGGTGGTAAGCTCCCATTCCTTGCCGCAGGCCTCACATCTAAGGGTTGAGCCCTTGGTTGACATTTTTGACTCGGTGTTGCAATGGGGACACTGATAAAGTACCTTATGTAAGCCCTCGGCTCTGTCGGCATCGGTGATATGCTGCTGTGTTTGGAGCTGATAATCATACTCGTTATAGCCCATCTCACGGCAAAGGACCTCATTTATCTCCTGGTAGCTCATTTTTTCAAGCTGCTCGGGGGTCAGAATAAGCTTCATAGTGGTATGGAGCTTGACCTTACGGGGAGCACGGTAGTTCCAGAATGGGGTATGCAGATAGTTGCCGTGGTGGATAAGGGTCACCACAGGCACACCCTGCTTTTTAACAAGCATACCCAGAGAATCGGGAAGAATTGCCGTTGTTCCCACAGGGGAGTATCTTGCCTCGGGATACATAGACAGAACCCCCTTATACTTTTTAAGAACGGTATCTATCGACTCTAAGAGGTACATATCGTTTGTAAACTTACGCTTGCAGATACAGCCGATAAGCTCCATGATAAGGGGACGGCGGTAGTAACCGTCAATGGTCGCTACATTATAGGTCTTATGGGGGAAGGTGGCAACTGCATTGAGCTTAAAGTCCACAAAATGCATATGGTTAGAAAGCAGTATATAGGGAGGCTTGATGCCCTTCATACCTATCTTTTCAATTTCAAATTTTGTGGGGATGGTAAAGCGGCTTAAGCCATACATAAGCCCGGTAAAGATACAGCTCTGTCTGAGGGGCTTCTTTGCGGTATTATAGGGCTTGATATTTTTATAATTAATATCCATTATACTTCCTTTTACAGAAATACGCCCGTCGGGGAACGGGCGTATAATATTATTTAGAGTTAAATGTATTAGAGAGGTCTGCAACCTTGGAGATAACTCTCTTCTTGGGCTTAGATGTCTTGATATGCTCCTGAAGAAGCTCCCAGTATTCCTCGCCGTCGTTGGGGATCTCTACCCAGTCGTTCTTCCACTGGGAAAGCACCATAGCGTTGGAGAGAGCCAAGCTGTTAAGACCGTCGCGGCCGGGGGAGATGAGCTCCTCACCGAACTGGAGGTGGTTGCAGAAGTTCTGGATGATCTGACGGTGACCCTTACCTACGCCCTCGGGGAATATCTCCTCAACCTCGTACTCGATAGAGCCGAAGCCGTCGGTAGCAGAGAAGCAGTATTCTCTTTCGTCCATAGAGAGCTTGTAGAAGAGGAGCTTGCCGTTCTCGTAAACAAGCTTACCCTTGGAGCCTGTGATCTCAAGACGGTTTGTGCCGGGGAACTCACCGGTAGAGGTGATGAACACACCTGTAGAGCCGTCAGCATATTCGGTATATGCGGTAACCTCGTCCTCAACCTCGATATCGTGGTATCTGCCGAACTTAGCAAACGCACGAACACGGGTAGGCATACCGTAGATCCACTGCCAGAGGTCGAGCTGGTGAGGACACTGATTGATCAGTACACCGCCGCCCTCGCCGGAGTAGGTAGCTCTCCAGCCGCCGTTGTCATAGTAGTCCTGAGTACGGTACCAGTTTGTGATGATCCATACGGTACGCTTAAGCTCGCCAAGCATACCTCCCTGAACCATCTCTCTTATCTTTCTATAGTAGGGCTCGGGACGGCAGTTAAGCATAACTACTAACTTATTGCCGGTCTCCTCAGCCTTTTCAACAAATTCCTTTGCCTGCTTGGTGTAAACGCCAAGGGGCTTCTCGCTGAGTACATGAACGCCTGCCTCAAGAGCATCAATACCGATAACGGGATGCAGATAGTGAGGAGTAGCGATGATAACCATGTCAACTACCTTGTCTGCGAGCAGCTTCTTGTGGTCGTCGTAGCGAAGGATGTTGGGATTGAACTCCTTAGCCCATTCAAGTCTTGTGGGGTCGATGTCGCATACAGCGGTCATTTCTGCGTTGGGTACCTTGCCCTCATCGAGCTGAATAACATGGGATGAACCCATGCTACCGATACCGATAACACCAATTCTTATTTTTTCCATGATTTTGATCTCCGTTGAGTTATCAATTAGTATTCCCTTATATTATATATAAAAGTGCTACATATGTCAATATAATACACCAACTTATTGACAATATATATCATATACTCTATAATCATTATATTATAACAAATGCAGTCAGGAGAATAATATGGCTATCATTACAATAGTAGGCTCGGGTATGATGGGCTCTGCTCTTGCTTTCCCCGCAAGAGAAAACGGACACGAGGTAAGACTGGTTGGTACTCACCTTGACGTTGATATAATCGAAAATTGCAGAAAACATAACAGACATACCAAGTTTACCCGTGATTTTCCCGATGGAGTAAAATTCTATCAGATAGAGGAGCTTGAAGAGGCACTTTTGGGTGCCGATATGGTCATCGGCGGTGTATCCAGCTTTGGTGTAGAGTGGTTTGGTGACTATGTGCTGCCCCATATAGCAGAGGGTACACCTGTATTAACCGTAACCAAGGGTCTTATGGATACCGAGGACGGAAGACTCCTTACCTATCCCGACCTCTGGAAGGAAAAGCTTGTCGAGATGGGCAAGACCCTTTCTATGAATGCGGTAGGCGGCCCCTGCACAAGCTATGAGCTTGTGGCTCACGACCAGACTCATGTTTCCTTCTGCGGTGACGATATAGAGGTACTTGAAAAGCTCCGCTCATATATGCAGACCGACTATTATCATGTCAGCATAACAACCGATGTTGTGGGTATAGAATCGGCAGTTGCCCTCAAAAACGGCTATGCCTTGGCGGTTGCCCTTACCATCGGCGTAAATCAGCGTGTATACGAGGACGATACCCTCCACTTTAACTCCCAGGCGGCGGTGTTCGGTCAGGCAACAAAGGAGATGGACAAGCTCCTTCGCTTCCAGAACGCATACAGCCTTGAAAACCTTTGCGTAGGCGTAGGCGACCTCTATGTTACAGTATATGGCGGACGAACCCGTTTGGTTGGTATTCTACTCGGAAAGGGTATGGATATAGACCAAGCCAAGGCTGAGCTTAACGGTGTTACTCTTGAATCCCTCGTGGTGTCCGAAAGAGTGGCAAGAGCTATCCGCGTAAACATCGGCAAAGGAATATTAAAGGCAGAGGACTTCCCCCTGCTCTTACATGTAGACGATATAGTATCATCCAAAAAAGCGGTAAATATTCCCTGGGATGACTTTACCTATACGGAAATATAAATAAAGATCCCCGAGGCATCCGAGGATGCTTCAGGGATATAGTTATCAATAGTGTTAACGAATCGGCATCGGTGCGGGTGTGCTTCCCAGTATAGAACCGATAAGAAAAAATTCTAACACAAAGAATAGCAGAATAAATATTAAACAAATTGCGATTCCGATAGCCATCCAACAAAATGTCGCCCGTGCATAGTTACGGCGGTTGATGTTGCTTTCATCCAGACTGTGTATGATAAGGAATATAAATCCTACCAAGGGTAGAGAGTAAAGCAGCATCAGCAAAACATAACTAAAGGTACCCAGAGGCTTATATTGCGCAGGGAGCTCCTCCTCGGTTATCGCGGCACGGTGATTTGGGTATGTATATTCGGGAGAAGACCATTCCCCGGAGCTTTGATAATAATACTGCTGATTATGACTTTGGTAGGTGTTATCAGGGGTAGGGTTTTCTTTGATATGGGGAATATTATTAGGTATTTCGTGTTCCAAGCCGCAGTTGGGACAGATGCCTGTGCGTTGGTCAAGACGGGTACCGCACTGTGAACAATACATATCGGTGATCTCCTTTGTTGTTGTATTAATTACATTATATACTTCAACAGGGTAAATTGTCAATGTTTGGTTGGCGTTAATTTTCAAATACTGTAAAATAATTCAAGTGGTTTATTACCGTTGGGCAATACGGAGAGATAATGGATTCTTTTATTTTTGCAATTAATGCGGTTTTGCCTATCGTTATTACGGTAGGGCTGGGCTATATACTTAAAAAAATCAGATTTATGTCTGCCGATTTTGCAAAGCAGGCAAATAAGCTTTGTTTCAGAGTTTTTCTGCCCGTGATGCTCTTTCTCAATGTTTATAAGATAGATAATATCGGCAGTATAGAGCCGGGTTATATCATATATACCGTTGTTGCGGTATTGGTGCTGTTTATTGCCGCTTTTCCCATTGTTACTCTTGTAACGAAGAAAAGAGAATGCAGGGGTGTACTCTGTCAGGCGGCATTCCGTTCAAACTATGCCCTTATAGGTATTCCACTTGCCGAATCCCTATTCGGAGAGGCGGGAGTAGCGGCGGCATCGGTACTGTCTGCCGTTGTTATAGTGATGTTCAATATCCTTGCGGTAATATGCCTGTCGGTATACCGTAAGGGAAAGCCAAGTATTAAAAAAATACTGCTTGATATACTAAAAAATCCCCTTATTATAAGTATAGCTCTCGGTATAGTTGTACTGCTTATAAGACCTTATACCGATTTCAGAATAAGCGGTATTACACCCATATATAAGGTTTTGGCTAATATATCCTCTCTTGCAACCCCCATGGCACTTCTGGTATTGGGAGCTCAGTTTGAGTTTTCTACCATCAAGGCTCTTCGCCGTGAGATAATATGGGGTATAGCTATGCGTTGCCTTATGGTACCCATCCTCGGACTGGGGACGGCATATCTTCTTTTTAAAGGGGAGTTTACAGGGGCGGAATTTGCAGCCCTTACCGCAGTTTTCACCACACCTCTTGCGGTGTCAAGCGTTGCTATGGCACAGGAAATGGACGGAGATGTTAAGCTGGCAGGTCAGCTTGTAATATGGACAACGCTGATATCGGCATTGACTACATTTGTTGCATCATTTTTGTTGAAGTCTGCAGGAGTATTCTGATATGCACAATCCTTTTAAAAAATTATCAAAATTTGAGTTTTGTCTATGGCTTTGTTCTATGGTCGTGGTGATACTTTGCTATATTTTTTCACCGCAGAGAGATCTTTTCAGCACAATAGGCTCGCTTATAGGAGTTACCGCCCTTATATTCACCGCAAAGGGTGATATATGGGGACAGATACTTATTATAATCTTTGCGGTGTTTTACGGTGTTGTGTCATTTTCGCGGCAGTATTACGGCGAGATGATAACCTATCTCGGTATGTCCGCACCTATGGCGGTTGTTGCACTGATTGCATGGATTAGACATCCGTCAAAGGAAAACAAGTCCGAGGTGGAGGTGAAGAGACTGACACCGAGGAATATAATATTCACCGCTCTCTTTGCCATAGCCGTAACTTTTGCGTTCTATTTTATACTTTCGGCACTCGGTACGGCTCAGATTTATTTAAGTACTCTTTCTATTGCCACAAGCATTATTGCGGCGACTCTTACATATCTTCGCAGTCCCTTTTATGCCTTGGGCTATGCGGCAAATGACATAGTGCTTATAGCCCTGTGGGTGCTTGCAGGCAACCTTGCTATGATAATATGCTTTATTGTGTTCCTCATCAACGACCTTTACGGTTTTTATAACTGGCAGAGGATGCAAAAAAGGCAATCCAAGGCTTGAATTAAATGCAAAAATGTGATATCATCAACTAAAGGAGAGTCATCATGAACTGGGAAAGCTATCTTTATCCTGAGAACGAAAAGCCTCTTGACCGTCTGGTAGAGGGCTACAGCAACACCTCCATATTCCGCAAGGTCGCCTTTGTGGGAGACAGTATGTCCTCGGGCGAGTTTGAGACCTGCGACGAAAACGGACAGCACGGCTGGTACGATATGTACGAGTATTCATGGGGTCAGCATATTGCCCGTCAGAACGGGCTTACAGGCTACAACTTTTCGGCGGGAGGTATGACCGCCAAGGCATTTATCGAGCGTGAGGGTAACAAGCACGGCTGGTGGGATAAGGAAAAGGCGGCTCAGGCATATATCATAGCCATGGGTGCAAACGACCTTGTCAGCGCCAAGATGGAGATAGGCTCGGTAGAGGACATCGACCCAAGCGACTGTACAAAGAACAAGCCTACATTTTTGGGATACTATGCCGCTATGGTGGCACGTTACAAGGAGCTCAGCCCCGATGCCAAGTTCTTCTTTGTGACACTGCCGAAGATCCACCTTGACTGGCATAACGAGATAGCCGAGGCTCACGCGGCGGCACTCTATTCCCTTGCAGAGTATTACAACAACTGCTATATGGTGGATCTGTATAAATATGCTCCCGTGTTTGATGAGCGTTTTTACAGTCATTTTCATATGCACGGACATATGAATCCTATGGGATACCTCCTTGTAGGAAAGATGATCGACTCATATATAGACTATATTATCCGTCACAATCCAAAGGATTTTGAAAAGATCGGATTTATCAATACAGGCATTAAATGCTGACAGGAGACTGCTATGAAAAGATTAGATAAGAATTTACTTAAAGAAAATATAGAGAAGAGAATAAACGATGATATCACCTCGGGCAGAGTTGGCGGCTGCTCCTGCGTTGTAGTGCAGGACGGTGAAGTAATGTACGAGGGCTTCTTCGGTAACAAGGAGATAGGCATCGACGTTGACGAAAAGACCATATTCCGTCTTGCCTCTATGACCAAGCCTATTACCGCAGTGGCTACCCTTATTTGTGTGGATAGAGGACTTCTCAGCCTTGACACCAAGGTGTCCGAGTATGTTCCCGGCTTTGCAAATATGAAGATAGGCAAGATGGTTGACGGCAATCTTGAAATTGTCGGTGATGCCGAAAAGGAGATCACAGTTCTTCATCTTCTTACACATACCAGCGGTCTTGGCAGCGGTGACGTGGGCAACTACGCCCTTTCAAAGATGAGAAGGGAAGTAGAGCATTCCTGCCTTAAGGAGGCGGTGGAGCATTATTCACACAGCGCTCTTGACTTTGAGCCCTTTTCGACTCAGTTCTACTCCGCACTTTTCGGCTTTGATGTGCTTGCAAGACTGGTAGAGATAGTGTCGGGTATGCCCTACAACGAATTTATAGATAAAGAGATCTGTCAGCCCCTCGGTATGTATGAGACCACCTTTACCCCCACCGAGGAGCAGAGAGCAAGGGTAACACCTATGCACGATTATACAGGCGGCAAGGCTATTGCCGTTGACTTCCCCTACGGCGGTATGTTTGAGGGTCTGCCCCTTACCTATTATATGGGCGGTGCCGCACTTTGCAGTAGCCACCGTGATTATATCAAGTTTGCCACAATGCTTTTAAACAAGGGTGAGTATAACGGTGTTCGTATCCTGTCTGAAGAGATAGTCGAAAAGATGTCTACACCCCATGTTCCCCACGAGATAATGCCCTACAGCGAAAGATGGGGTCTTGGTGTGCGTGTTATAGTAAATGACGATTACAAGCGTCTGCCCACAGGCAGCTACGGCTGGAGCGGTGCATACGGAACCCACTTCTGGATTGACCCTGAAAACAAGATAATCGGAATCTATCTCAAAAACTCTCGCTTTGACGGAGGCTCGGGCGCCGAGACCGCAGCGCACTTTGAAGAGGACGTAACAAACAGCTTCGCTGTTTGAATGCGGAATGCGGAATGCGGAATGCGGAATTATGGAGGCTTTTGATCCCAAAAGGATCAAAAGCTTCTTTTTTTTTCAAAAAAACTCTTGACAAATTCCTCCTTTTAGGTTACTATATATGCCGTAGTTAGCGTATGCTAACTTTCAGAGAATGTATGGAGGATTCCAATGAACACATTAAAGGATGTCAAGGTGGGCAAGAGCTGTAAGGTTTTAAAGGTCCACGGTGAGGGAGCTCTTCGCCGCCGTATTATGGATATGGGTATTACAAAGGGCGTTGAGATCTATGTGCGCAAGGTTGCACCCTTAGGTGACCCTTTAGAGCTTTCGGTAAGAGGGTATGAGCTTTCTATCCGTAAATCAGAGGCCGAAAAAATAGAAGTATCGGCAGAATAATTTTATTTTATCATCAAGTTAGCCTGCGCTAACTTAAAGGAGAAATACAATGGCAGAAATAAAGATAGCTCTGGCGGGCAACCCCAACAGCGGTAAGACTACCCTGTTCAATGCTCTTACGGGCTCAAATCAGTTCGTTGGAAACTGGCCGGGTGTTACGGTGGAAAAAAAGGAAGGCAGACTGAAAAAGTCTGACGGTGTTACCGTGGTCGATCTTCCCGGTATATACTCTCTTTCTCCCTATACTCCCGAGGAGATAGTGGCAAGAAGCTTTCTTGTGGGCGAGCGTCCCGATGTTATACTCAATATAGTTGACGGTACCAATCTTGAAAGAAATCTGTACCTTACCACTCAGCTTATAGAGCTGGGTATTCCCGTTGTTATAGCCATCAATATGATGGATGTGGTCAATAAAGCAGGTGATAAGATAGACATAGAGCGTCTGTCAAAGGAGCTTGGCTGTAAGATAGTAGAGATATCGGCCCTTAAGGAAACCGGTATCGCAGAGGCGGCGGATGTGGCTATTGCCGCTGCAAGCGAGGGAGCTACGGGATATCAGCCCTTTTTCAGCGGTATCGTAGAGCATGCCCTTGCTCATATCGAGGAGGCGGCAGTTCACGAAAGACCTCAGGCTCAGCAGAGATGGTATTCGCTTAAGATCTTTGAAAGAGACCAAAAGGTCCTTGAGGAGCTTAAGCTTGACAAGAAAATACTTGATCATATAGAGGCGGATATCACAGCCGTTGAAAAAAATCTTGATGATGATGCAGAGAGCATCATCATTAACGAAAGATATTTGTATGTTGAGAGCGTTCTCAGTCGCTGTTATACCAGAAAAAACAAGGGTAAGCTTTCTGTATCCGACCGTATAGACCGTATCCTTACAAACCGTATACTTGCTCTGCCCATCTTTGCGGTTATAATGTTCCTTGTGTATTACATATCTGTTTCTACAGTAGGCTCCTGGGCTACCGCGTGGGTAGGCGAGGGTATATTCGGTGATGGAAATTGGAATTTCTTCGGTCTTAGCTTACCCGGTATACCTCAGCTGATAACCAATGCTCTCCCGGGCAACTGTCCCCCATGGCTTTCAAGCCTTATTCTTAACGGTATAGTTGCGGGTGTGGGCGGAGTACTGAGCTTTGTGCCCCAGATACTGGTGCTGTTTTTGATGCTTTCCTTCCTTGAGGCCTGCGGTTATATGTCACGTATAGCCTTTCTTATGGATAAGATATTCCGTAAGTTCGGTCTTTCGGGTAAATCATTTATCCCGATCCTTGTAGGCACAGGCTGCGGTGTTCCCGGCATTATGGCATCCCGTACCATTGAGAACGAAAAGGATCGCCGTATGACGGTCATTACCACCACATTTATACCCTGCAGTGCAAAGCTGCCTATAATCGCAATGATCGCAGCCAATGTTTTCGGCGGTGCGTGGTGGGTAGCACCCAGTGCGTATTTTGCAGGAATTGCGGCAATCGTTGTGTCGGGTATTATGCTTAAAAAAACCAAGCTCTTTGCCAGCGAGACCACTCCCTTTGTTATGGAGCTTCCCGCATACCATATGCCTACCTTTGGCAATGTTATGAGAGCTACCTGGGAACGCGGCTGGTCATTTATAAAGAAGGCGGGAACAGTAATTTTGCTTTCTACCATCGTTATCTGGACACTTTCACGCTTTGGCGTGACAGCAAACGGATTCGGCTTTGATGTTGATATGGCTGATAAGGCTCTGGAAAACAGCATTTTGGGAATGATAGGCAAGGGTGTTGCATGGATATTTGCTCCTCTTGGCTTCGGTGATCTCGAAACCGTTGTGGCAACCCTTATGGGTCTTATGGCAAAGGAAGAGGTAGTAGCTGTACTTGATGTGCTTGGGTACGAAGGCTTTACCAATAACCATCTTGCAGGTTATTCGTTCCTTATATTCAATCTTCTTTGTGCCCCCTGCTTTGCGGCTATGGGAGCTATTGCCCGTGAGATGAACAGCGCAAAATGGACTGCATTTGCCATAGGCTATCAGTGTGCCTTTGCTTATACGATATCTCTTATAATATATCAGATAGGTCTGGCAGCTACAGGAGCTATGAATATTCCCGGCTTTATAGCAGCCCTTGCGGTTATGGCATTTATGCTCGTTATGATATTCAGAAAAGGTAAAAAAATATGAACTGGATAATTGAAAATTTAGCAAATATAGGCATCATTTCGGCTCTTGTGCTGATGGTGGCACTTATTGTTGTAAAACTGATAAAAGACAAAAAAAGCGGCAAGGGCGGCTGCGGCTGCGGATGCGGTGAGTGCGCTATGAAGGAGTTTTGTCACAAGAAATAGTCTATATCGGTTGACAGTATCCCGATTTTGTGGTATCATATATGTCGATAGAAAATTATTACAGAAAGGGAGATATAGTATGAGAGATGCAGCGGCAACCGTAAACGGCGAGTACCTTATGTACTGCGACAAGCCCTTTGTACGCGAAAACAACACGATCTGCTATGGCGACATGACAGACGATTATGTATTATTTATGTTTATACTGACCAACAAGACCGTTGAGGGCGCAGGCGGCAAAAAGGTGGAGATCCCCGACCAGATTTTGGTTCAGATCCTTTCCACCGATATGTCCAAGAAGCCCAGCGACCGTGTGGCAAAGCAGTTTAACAAAAGCGGACTTTATGAGGCTATGGATATAGGCCTTATATGGCTTGATAAGCTTAATAAAAAATAACATCTTAACAAAAAGGGCGTTTTTGCCCTTTTTGGCGTTATGGAGGTATAAATATGACAATCAGAAGATCTGCAAACAATAAAAAGGTTATTATCGCGGCTACAGCACTGCTGCTTGCGGCGGCTATGACACTTCCCCTTGCTTCCTGTAAAAAGAAGGCCACCACGGATGGAGAGGAAAGCGGAGCAAATTCCTTTGATGCGGTGACAACAGAGCTTGTGGTCGAAACCGCAGAGCCCGAGGTAGAATATCCCGAGCCCTCTTATGCCCATGGCTCTGCCTTCAGCTTTGTTAAAAAGTCAATGGGTACAAGACCCCAATATATCAATCCCCTGACAGGTAACGCTTCCCAGACAGACCTGACCAACACCAGACCCGTTGCCATAATGATCAACAATATTTCTCAGGCTATGCCTCAGATAGGCATATCGGGTGCAGATGTGCTCTACGAATGTCTTGCAGAGGGCGGTATCACCCGACTTCTTATGGTAACCAGAGATTATGCGTCTCTTGGAACCATAGGCTCGGTAAGAAGCTCAAGAGAGTATTATATCGATTTTGCAATGAATCACGATGCCATATATGTTCACGCAGGCGGAAGTGATGAGGCGTACTCACAGATCCTCAGGAGAGAGATCGACCACCTTGACGGTGTAAGAGCGGATGCCCGTACAGGCAGAAATGTCAGCGGTACGGTTTTCTACCGCGATCCCGACAGACTTAAGACTATGTCCTATGAGCATACTCTGGTTACTACAGGTGAGCGCATTGCCAACGGTGTTGCGGAAATGGGCTATACCACCACTGTAAGTGCAGGCTTTAACGAGCCTATCAAGCCTATAGACTGGGGCTGGGGTGTTTCGCTTAACGGTGAAAACGCAACCCATATAAAGGTCCCCTACCGTTCAAATACAGTATCCGAGTATGAATATGATGCCGCAACAGGCAGATATCTGAGATATCAGTATAACCATCAGCCTCATATAGACGGCACTACCGATGAACAGCTTGCTTTTGAAAATATAATCATCCTCAAGCTGGATCACCGTAATACCGGTGACTCCTACGGACATCTTGCGGTAAGCACCGTAGGTGACGGCGAGGGCTGGTATATCACGGGCGGTAAGCGTATACCCATCAGATGGTCAAAGGTATCCCAGAGCGATGCAATGACCATAAGCGATATGGAGGGCAACCCCATTATCGTAAATCAGGGTAAGACCGTGATAAATATAGCAGACAGCGGAGTATATTCCTCCGTAACCTTTAACTGATATAGTAATATTACATATTAAAACCGTCCCAAAGACTCAAAAATTTGGGACGGTATTTCTTATCCTTGTAATAATTGTGTGGTAATATCTCTTTATCATTATTAAAGGAGTTATTATGCAGATCTTATCTTATATATTCAGTCCTGCGGGTATACTCAGCTATGCGGGTCTTGCCGCAATGCTTATTGCCTCTCTTGTCAAGGGCAAAAATATGAAAACTATATTGCTCTTGGTATTTACGGGCAGTATGCTTGTTGCTACAAGCTATCTTATCACACCGGATGGAATCAACGGTGCAATATCCTGCTATATCGGAGCGGCACAGACCATTATCAACTATTTCTTTGACAGAAAGAAAAAGCCTCTGCCCAAGTGGCTGATAGCAACATATGCGATAGCATTTGTGGTACTTAATCTTATTCCAAGCTTTATTACAGGCTTCAACTGGCTTTGCCTGCTTGCAATTGCAGCGTCCTTGACCTTTATTCTTTGTATCGGGCAGAAGGTGGGCTCCAAGTATCGCTTCTGGACCCTGGTCAATATGTGTCTTTGGTGCCTTTATGATGTGCTTTCAGGCTCATTCAGTGTTCTTTTTACCCACGGAATACAGCTTGTGTTTGCAGTCATCGGAATGCTTATATACGACAGAAACAATAAAAAATAACAAAAACCGTCTTTTCAGACGGTTTTCTTTTGATTTATTATATTGATTTCTATGAAGCTTTTCGTTTTATAACGAAAAGCTACCTTAACTCCTAACTCCTAATTCTCATCCGACAGCGGGAACACCCATATACTCGAATATGGTGTACCCGAGCTTATTCGGGTTATCTGATTCTGTAATCCTCTAACGCCGTAAGCATAATTGTAGCGTGTAGCACCGGTTGAATGCCAGTACTTATCGTCCGAGGGGGAATCACCCCAAAAGATTCCGAGATGATAGTCAGGATCAAGTCCGTCATTGGGGTTGCTGTCATATGCCTCGGGCATAAAGATGAATATATCGCCCTTCTTTAAAAGTCCGCTTTTGAGAGCTGCGGCTGCGGTGGGGAAGGTGTAGTGATATATATTGTTTCTGTTGACGGTAACATGCCAGTTATATGCGTTGGCATAGGCTCCGTTGCTTACCCTTGCTACTCTGTCCAGATTTCCGCCGCAGCGGTTGATAACAGATGCCACAAAGCCTGTGCAGTTCATACCTGCGCTGTTGGGATAAAGACCCTTGTCGCGGATAAGCATCCAGGGAGAGTTGAGGTAGGTGGAGAGACCCACATAAGGTGTTCCCACATAGTCATATTTATGCTCTGTAAGGAAATCAACTATGCCGTAGGCACCAAAATATTCGTCTATGGTAAGCTTACCGTCGTAGTTTGAGTCCCAACCCTCGGTACGGCCGAGAGCGGCGGTATAATTGCGGTGATTTGTGCCGTTACAATACTCACAGGTATACAGATCATATCCCGACTTCAGACGGGTCGCCTTGACCGTGGAGGTATAGCTGAAGCTGTGATCTCCGTATTTCGTGGTCTCGCCCTTGATGTTGTCACAGTAACGGCATCTGTATTCTATATACCCCTTGGTTATGCAGGTGGGCTTACTTTCTGTGTATATGTAACGCACATGTCCCTTGGGGAAATCCACCTCCTTGTATGAGGGGCAGTCCATGCAGATATATAGGGTAAAGCCGTCCTCAGTACAGGATCTGGGCTGACTTGATTTGACAGTCCATTTGTGCCCCAGGGTATCGTCATAGCGCATCATTACAGAGGTGATCTCGGCTCTGGTCATTGTGGCTGTAGGGCGCACGGTGTTGTCTGCGTATCCGCTTAGAAATCCGTTAAAGGCGGCCCAGTTCATTGCGTTTACCGCATAGTCTGCGATAGTCTCGTTGTCCTCGAAGTACATATAGTTGTCATCTACGGACTTGTCGTCATAATGGGAATATATAAGGGAATAGTTATACAGCATAACATAGAAATCCTGACGGGTCACATCAAGAGAAGGAGAGAATTTTCCGTTTCCCGTACCGTTGACAATAGAATTTTCGTATGCCCATTCCACCGCTGTGTATGCCCAGTGCTTTTCGGTAACATCGCTGAAGGTATCAGAGCTGCTTTCCGGCTCGATAGAGTTGATGGAATAGAGAAGCTGAACCGTCATTGCCCGTGTCAGCTTGGCATTGGGACTGAATCTTTCGGCAGAAGTGCCCTTCATATATCCGTGCTCGTAGCAGTACAGAAGAGAGTTCTCGTACCAGCTGCCCTCTTTAATATCGACAAAGGGGGTATACCTGTCTTCGGCAGACACTATGGTCACGGTAGATACAAAGCTATATGAAATAAACAGTATTGCAAAAAATACAGCGGTAAATCGTTTCATCGGGCAATTCTTCCTTGGGAAAATAATATAATATAATCATAGCACAAACAATATACAATTGCAATATATTAACATAACAAAATATATATTCCAAAACACTATCTTTTTTTGTTTCTATGTGGTATAATACTTTTCAGAGGTGATTGAAATGAAGATAAATACAAATATGGCAACAGATACACTTATTATAAATGCCGTACAGAACAGAGAGATAGAGGTTGCCTTCCACGATATAGACGGAACACACTCCCTTATCCGCAACTGGCAGCCTGTTATGAGCCGTGTGCTTTATGATACCGCGGTAAACGGTATTCCCGACAATCTGACAACAGATGAAAACATAGACAGACTGGTTTCGCTTTGCGGTGTGGAGATTTTAGAGGAAACAGACAACTTCTGCATAGAGAGTGCGGGACTTTCTGCCCTCACACAGATGGAGTGGGCTATCCGCCGAAATCAGGAAATGACAAAGGGTGAGTTTGATTCCCCCGTAAACTCCGAGATAATAAAGAAAATATGGCAGGGCGAGGAGCGCTTTGAAAGCTTTGAGGAGCCAAAAGAATACCTTATATATCTTAAGGAAAAGACCCCCAAGCTCTTTTGGGTATACGAGCAGGTATTAAACCGCTTCTGCCGTGACAAGAACTTAGCCGCGGCAAAAAAGAACCCCGAGAGCTTTCTTATAAAGGGCTCTATGGAGTTTATAAATTATCTGCACCGCAACGGTGTTAAAAACTATTTTGTCACAGGTGCGGTTGTGGACAAGTCCATTGTCCCCCCTATGGGTATGTACGAGGAAGTGTTAGGCTTAGGCTTTGATGTAGGCGAAGGCAAGCAGATTGAGGATATCCTCGGCTCCACCTGGGAAGAAAAGATCCCCAAGGACGAGGTAATGCGCCGTCTTGCCCGTGAGCTTGGTGTCAAGGGTGAAAACATCCTTGTAGTAGGCGACGGCAGAAGTGAGATCTTTGCAGGTGTGGGTCTGGGTGCTGTAACGGTCAGCGTTCTTCCCGAAAACGCAAAGCGACTCCGCGAGCTTCACTGTGAGCTTGGAACCAATATGATAATCTCCGATTATACCGGAAAGGATCTGCGTGAAATATTATGTTAAACGAGCTTTTAAAGAGATATCCCGCTCTGTGGGAATGTAAAAACGATATTATAAATGCCGAGAAGGCAATTATAGAATTATACCAAAACGCAGGTAAGCTCCTTATCTGCGGTAACGGCGGAAGCTGTGCCGACAGTGAGCATATTGCAGGTGAGCTTATGAAGGGCTTTATGAAAAAAAGACCCCTTTCCTCAGAAGAAACCAAAGGGCTTGAGCCCGGGATCGCAGCAAAGCTGCAGAACGGTCTGCCCTGTATTCCCCTGACATCATTTTCTGCACTCAACACAGCCTTCTGTAATGATGTTGAGCCCGAGCTTGTGTTCGCTCAGCCCCTTTGGGTGCTGGGTAACAAGGGTGATATGCTTATAGCAATAAGCACCTCGGGCAACTCAAAGAATGTTGTCGCTGCCGCAAAGGTAGCAAAGGCAAAGGGTATGACCGTACTTGCGCTTACAGGCAAGAAGGGCGGAGCATTAAAGGATATCGCAGATATCACAATAGCAGTTCCCGAGACCGAGACCTTTAAGGTACAGGAGCTTCATCTTCCCGTATACCACTACCTCTGCGCCAAGGTGGAAGCGCATTTTTACGAAATATAACGAAATGCTCCAAGCGTTGCTTGGGGCATTTTTGTATCTTTTAGGTGCAGAAAAGTATTGACAAAATGATGAATATAGTGTAAACTCAATATATAGTCTACAAAAATAGACCGAGGAGGAAATATGGAACTTAAATTATGCGAAAGCGATTATAATTTTATGACGGTAATATGGGACAACGAGCCGGTAGCATCGGGAGAGCTGGTAAAGCTCTGCGCCGAAAAGTTCGAGTGGAAAAAGTCCACCACCTATACCATGCTTAAGAAGATGACGGAGAAGGGCTTTGCACAAAATATTGATTCCACCGTTACCTCCCTCGTTCCCAGAGAAGATGTGGAGCGTCACGCAACAAAGCACTTTGTTGAGCATACCTTCAAGGGGTCGCTTCCCGGATTCCTTGCCGCATTTTTTGACGGTAAGAGCATATCCGAGAAGGAAGCCGAGGAACTGAAAAAACTCATAGACGAGTATAAAAGAAAATGAAGCTAATACTTGATACTTTATTTGAAATGTCAATGACCGCCTCGGTGGTCATATCAGCGGTGCTTTTAGTAAGGCTGTTTATGAGAGGCTGTCCCAAGATATACTCATATTTTCTTTGGAGTATCGTGGGCATCCGTCTTTGTATCCCCTTCAGCTTTGAGAGCCGTTTGAGCATATTCAATCTGTTTAATAAAGTAGAGACCGATATGCAGACAGCCGTAAGTGTACCTGTAACGGATACGGCAGCCAAGGCATCTGCCGACCCATATAAGCTTATAGGTGTTATATGGCTTGTGGGAACGCTTGCACTTATCATATACGGTATCTTTACATATTACAGATTACAGCATAAGCTAAGGATCAGCTTCCCCATGGGAGACTCTGTTTACGGAGTAGAGGGACTTTCCTCTCCCTTCGTTATGGGATTTTTAAATCCTAAAATATACATCCCTCTGGGGCTTGACCGTGAGACCGAGAGCTATGTGCTTATGCACGAGCATACACATCTTAAGCGTGGCGACCATCTTGTCAAGCTTTTTGCCTTCGGGCTTCTGTGCGTTCATTGGTTTAATCCCTTCGTGTGGGTTGCCTTTATATTCATGAGCCGTGATATGGAGATGAGCTGTGACGAAAGAGTGCTTGGTACGGGTAATATATCCACCGACTACAGTACGGCACTTTTGTCTTTTGCACAAAATAAGCGTTTTCCCTCACCCGGACCGCTTTGCTTCGGTGAGGTCAGCGTTAAAAGAAGGATCAGGAATATATTAAAGTGGAAAAAGCCCGCATTGCTTATAACGCTGGTATCTGTGGCTTTGTGTGTTACGGTATTCATCGTCTGTGCCTGCGACCCTGTTAAAGCAGAGAAGCCCAAGGCAACCGAGCCAAAGACCGAAAGCGTTGGTGCGGATACGGCAGAGAGCTCTGCCGATACTACGACGGCAGATACAACTACAGCGGATACTACAACAACAGATACAACGACGTCAGATACTACGGCGGCGGAAACCACAGCGCCCGAGACTACCGCGGCACAGACCACAAAGGCTCCCGTAACCACTAAAGCTCCCGAGCCCACCGCTGATACAGGTCGTAACAATCCTATCGGAATGATGATAGTGCCGGAAACAGTGCCTGTAGTGGATGACAGTATGCAGGCATCATTTGACCAGAGCTCAAAGGAGTTACAGGATCAAATGGAAGAATCAATACGTAAGGATATGGAGCAATGGCGCGAGGACCATCCTACCACCGAAACCACTGCGTATAATCCCTACGGTAAGCCCTTAGAGGGTACGATAGTGATATTTCCGGGTCCCGGACAGACCCCGGGATTCAATTATCCGTAATGTATAGGAGAAAAACATGAAAAAGTTTATAAGCCTTCTGCTCGTTTTAACCTCGGTGCTGTCCTGTTTCGTTTTGACAGTGTCGGCCAACGAGGGTATCGTCACCGATGAGGGCAGATTGCCCTTTGAGGATATAAAAGAGAATTATTGGTTTTACGATGCCGTTGAATTCTGTTATGTCAATAAGATAATCAGCGGTATGAACGAATATACCTTCGGTGCAAGCAACAACCTCACACGAGCTCAGTTTGTGACTATGCTTGCCAACCTTGAAGGAATCGACGTAGGTCTGTTTATGACCGACCGTTTTACCGATGTCAAGTCTGACCATTGGTATTGCGGTGCGGTTGCATGGGCATATGAAGAAGGAATAGTAAACGGTATGACCGAGACCACGTTTGCGCCAAACGCTATTCTTACCCGTGCCCAACTTGCGGTGATTATGCGCAACTATATGCAGAATGAGTATGAGGTAGAGCCCAGGGAAGATGCACTTGACAAATTCAGTGACAAGCCCAAGGCAGAATACTGGTACTATGACGCAATGAAGTTCGCGGTATCCGCAGAACTTCTCTCGGGTAACAGTGACGGCACTATTGCATCTACCGCTACAGTAACCCGCGCGCAGGCAGGAGTTATATTCAAGAGTTTTATGGAGAGATATTTCTACGGCGGATGTGAACACACGTTTTCTGAGCCTGACTGCTCTAACCCTCCTGCCTGTGAAAAATGCGGCATGGTAAAGGGACTTGCAAACGGTCACCGCGTGTTAAGATACAATTGCAGAACCGGCGGCAGTTGTAGTGTTTGCGGTGAGAAGTGCGATAGCAGCAGGATAGTTCATGCCTTCAATCCCGCAACCTGTACGGAGCCAAGAACCTGCAGGGTGTGTAATGAAAAGCGCGGTGAGCCTGCGGGACATAAATGGATTGGTCCCACCTGTGAGGAGGTTGCCTATTGTCCTGTGTGTAACATATTCGGCGCGAGTAGCCTTGGTCATACCACCCAAAACGGTATATGCCAAAGATGTAACGAAGAGGTATTCAGAACTTCTGTGCACCGTGCAGGTTATTATATGCTGAAAAATGCACACGCAAACGGTGACGGCACCTATGAAGCATCCGCATACAGCACCTATCAAAACGGAGATGAGGACTATGCCGTTGTATGGTATGATGCAAACAAGGTGAGGTTCTATGTTGAATATACATATTATTGGGCGCAGAGCGGGAAAACAGTTCGTATTAATATACCTATCACTCCCAACAGCTCACTTTCTGTCAGTGTGATAGAATTATATAACGAAGACGGCAAACTTTTGACCTCTGCAAAGGTACATTTTTACAGAGATGCTAACTTTTACGAGGGCAAAAATATCGAGGTTGGAGATTTCACCAATTCATCAAAATCATACGTTTCCTTTGTTGAGGGTGTAAGTGTTGCAGTTGTAACCAATGCCGCATATTATACCGACTACATTCTGGAAATGGTATACGGCGGCGGTGCCGAGGAACTGGGATTTGATTTTCTTGGAAATAAATGACGTAATGTCGGATATATAGGAGTAATAAAATGAAAAAAATTATCAGCTTTTTACTTATTTTAACAACGGTCCTGTCCTGCTTTATGCTGACGGTGTCGGCAGACGAACAGATCGTATCCGACAAAGAGTATCTCCCCTTTGAGGATGTCAAGGACAGCCATTGGTTTTCAGATGCAGTTGAATTTTGCTATGTCAACAATATTATCAAGGGTATGACCGAATATACCTTTGGCTTTTCGGGACAGCTTACAAGAGCACAGTTTGTTACTATGCTTGCCAATCTTGAGGGCGTGGATACAAGCACCTACAGTGTTGATCGGTTTACCGATGTCAAATCAAGTCATTGGTACTACGGTGCGGTTGCCTGGGCTTACAGCGAGGGTATCGTCAGCGGTATGACCGAGACTGCCTTCCAGCCCGCAGGGGTGCTTACCCGTGCTCAGCTCGCTACCGTTATGAAGAATTATATGGCAAAGAAGGAGTATACCGTTGAAATAAACGAAGCTGCTCTTGACAGCTTTACCGACAAACCCAAGACTGAATACTGGTACTATGATGCAATGGTATATGCGGTATCCGCAGGACTTTTGTCCGGTAACAGTAACGGAACTCTTGCTGCTACAGGTAATGTTACCCGCGCACAGGCTGCGGTAATCTTCAAGAATTTTATGGAGGTCTACTTCTACGGCGACTGTGAGCATGAGCTTCCTGTTGACTGCAGCTCTCGGGTAAAATGTACAAAATGCGGTATGGTAAAGGGACTCGCCACCGGTCACAGATTTGATTCATACGACTGCGGTATAGGGGGTATATGTCTTAACTGTAATGAGGATATCCCGCCCAGAGCTCATACCAATACAGAAACTATATGCGAGCGCTGCGGCAAGGAATTCTTTGAAAGAGCTCTTGATAAGGCTGCATACTATATTATGAGTAAGGGTCAAAGCCAACCCGGACAGCACGGAATGGGCAAAATATATTACTACGGTATAAGCTACGAGGGTAGTGACACTACTACTTATCTTACCTATTATCCCGATGATTCCATATATATCGAGAACTATATCACCTACGGCAATGTTCTCCATATGTCAAGGATAAGAATACTCTTCAGAGGCGATACCGTAAACGAGTATGAATACCGTTACTTTGAGGGTGACGATTGCTATTTCATAGGTAAGGGATATATTGACAAAAAGACCTATACTGCAGATACCGTGGAGGGCTTTTCAAGCTATGAGGGTGTGCTTGACCCTGCGTTTACCGAGAACATCAACATCATACTTCCGGATATTGTAGATGATGCAGACTATATTCTTGACCTTCTCTACGGCGGAAGTGTGCGCGACCTTGGATTTTTGGTGTATTGATGCTTGATTTTTCTTGTGATGTATGCTAACATAAAGTTAAATAATACAACAAAGGAGACAAACAATGAAAAAGATAATCAGCTTATTACTTGTTTTAGCAACTGTTGTGTCCTGCTTTGCCGTGACGGCTGTTACATCATTTGCTGTCAGGGCCTCTGACGAGGGAGTGATTCCCTTTGAGGATGTCAAGGGCGACCATTGGTTTGTAGATCAGGTTACCTTCTGCTATGCAAACGGGATCATCAATGGTATGAACGAATATACCTTTGGCTGGAACGGCAATCTTACCCGTGCGCAGTTCGTAACTATGCTCGCAAATCTTGAGGGCGTTGACACATCTGCTTATACAGTTGACAGATTTACCGATGTTAAGTCGGGACATTGGTTCTACGGTGCGGTTGCTTGGGCGTATAACAAGGGTATTGTAAGCGGTATGACCGAGACTGCCTTCCAGCCTAACGGTGTACTTACCCGTGCACAGCTTGCTACGGTAATGCGTAACTATATGCAGGGTAAATATACTGTCGAGATAAACGAGACCGTACTTGACAGCTTTACCGACAAACCCAAGACTGAATACTGGTACTATGATGCAATGGTCTATGCAGTATCTGCGGAACTTCTGTCAGGTAACAGTAACGGAACTCTTGCCGCTACAGGCAACGTTACCCGTGCACAGGCTGCGGTAATCTTTATGAACTTTATGACAAAGTATTTCTATGCCGACTGTGAGCATAGCTATGCAGGGCCTGACTGTACCAATGCCGAGGCCTGCACAAAGTGCGGTATGGTGATCGGTTTGCCCGAGGGTCATGTGTTGCCCAATGAATACAACTGTGTGACTTCTGCTACCTGTCTTGAATGCGGAGCGGCGGTTGCTCCCTCAGGCAGACTACACGATTTTAAAGAGGCTACCTGCAGTGCTCCCCGTACCTGCAAGCTTTGCGGTGTTACCCGCGGCGAGGCAAAGGGTCACAGCTTTAAGGCAGCGACCTGTACTGCTCCCAAGACCTGCACAAGCTGCGGTATGACACAGGGTAATGCTCTCGGTCATAGCTATTCGGGCAATTCCTGCAGTCGTTGCGGTATAGATCTTCCTTACACCAGAGTGGTATATAACATGAAGCGTAAGGGTTCATTTGATGTTGTCGAGAATACATACACATATTATACAACTGATGAGTACGGTGTTATAGGTATCGTCTATGACGCTACCACCGGTGAGCTTGGATTCTTCTATGGCGGATTATATGAAAGCGGTGCTTATGATGTAACTGCGGTTGTGCTCCCCAAGACAGGCACCACCTGTAAGTATGAGTATATGTATTATAGCAGTACAGATGATCCTGTATTCTACGGTACCGGTTATATTGATGCAAAGACCTTTAACGAGGACACTCTTCCCGGATTTTCCAGCTATGAGGGCGGCTCAAACAATGTTACCACAGCCCGTAAAAATGCAGGCTTTGAAATACATCTTGCACTGAAATCGATAAATATCCTCTTAAAGGAGCTTGGCGATGCGAACATTGCCGAGTTCGGATTTAATAATTACAAATAATAAGTGAAAGCAAGGTTTCAAAACCTTGCTTTTATTTTTGTTATGTGGTATAATGATTTATCACAATAAAGGGAGCTTTTATGAGTACAGAGATCTTTGCCACCTTCGGTCCTGCCTGCAGGGACGAGGCGGTGTTGAGAAATATGGTTGCCGTGGGATTAACGGGTATGAGGCTTAATCTTTCTCATATGACCCTGCCCGAGGCAGCCGACTACATAAATGTATATAAAAATGTAACTGACTCCCCCAAGATCCTTATCGATATGCAGGGCCCCGAGCTGAGAGTCGGCAAGGCAGATATCACCCTTGAGGGTACGGTGGATATTAACAGGATAGGGCTGCCCACCGTGGTTATAAATGCCCTTGAGGCAGGGGACGAGCTTCTCCTTGACGACGGCAAGCTTCTTTTAAAAATGACCGATACGCATAATGCCGAGGTCTTAAGAGGCGGATTTTTAAAAAGCCGTAAAAGCGTTAAGATAAAAAACAAAAATATAGATATGCCTGTCCTTACAGATCACGATATCGAGAATATAAGATTAGCGCGTGATTACTCGGTCAGTGCAGTAATGCAGCCCTTTGTAAGGAGCGGTGATGATCTTAAAAGGGTCAGAGAAATTCTTGACCGTAACGGCGGTGAGCATATAAAGATATATGCCAAGATAGAAAACCGCACGGGTGTTGAAAATATATGCGATATTCTTCCTTATTGCGATGTACTGGTCATTGCAAGAGGGGATCTTGGCAACGATATGCCCCTGTGGGAGCTTCCCGCAGTACAAAAGCAGATCGAAAGAGCATGTCATAAGGCAGACAAGCCCTATATAGTTGTGACACAGATGCTTCAATCTATGGAGCACTCTCCGGTTCCTACCCGCGCCGAGGTTTCGGACATATATCACGCGGTCTATCACGGAGCATGGGGGGTTATGATAACAGCAGAATCCGCCGTAGGCAAATACCCCGTAGAGGCGGTAAAATATCTATCAAAAACAGCAGAGGTGGCAGAAAATGAGAAAAAGCAGAAAAGCGAAAGCTAAGCAGAGAAACAAGGCGGTATGGTCGATAACTGTGGCAGTCTTTTTGGCTTGCTGCGCGTTGGCTGTGTTCTTTGGATGCTCACAGATGGGCAAGGATCCCTCGGATGAGGCTATGCAGAGCGCAGAGGCGGGAGACAATTTGAATAATTCGGTAGAGACAGGCTTTGAGGTGGTTACAAAGGCTCCCAATACAGGTAAGCCTGTTATGACCACAGTCATAAATGAGATCGTTGTTACCGAAGAGGACAGCACATCAGAGGAAGAGTCTATAGAAAATATTGCAGATGAATCGAGCGAGGTAACACTTACCGTACCCGAAGAAAGCACCGAGTGGTATCTGCTGCTTGTTAATCCCTGGAACTATCTGCCGGATGACTTTACCCCCGATCTTGTGTCGGTAAGCAACGGACAGCAGGCGGACCGCAGAGTCAAGGATGCCCTTGAGGCTATGCTTGCAGACTGCCGCAAGGCGGGCTACAATCCCTACATATGTTCATCCTACCGCACCTTATCTCATCAGACCGCTAACTATAACAACCAGATCAACAAATATCTCAGCTCAGGCTATGACAGAGCGACCGCAGAGATAGAAGCAGCAAAGTGGGTGGCAGTTCCCGGCACAAGTGAGCATCATACAGGCTTTGCCTTTGATATCGTGTCTGCAAGCTATCAGGCGCTTGACCATTCTCAGGCAAACACTCCCGAGCAGAAATGGCTTATGGCAAACTGTTATAAATACGGCTTTATCCTCAGATACCCTGACGGAAAAACAGATATAACAGGTATCTATTATGAGCCCTGGCATTACCGCTATGTGGGCGTTGAGGTCGCAACGGAGATCACCGAAAAGCAGATAACCCTTGAGGAGTACCTCGGACGGGTAGAATAATATGAGCTGGATAGTTTCGACAGAAGATAAAAGATGGACAGAGTGTGATAACTACTCCGAATCCAAAGGTGAAGAAATAATCATCGGTGAAGAGCGGGGAAAGCCTCTCTTCGGCTTTGGCACCTGTATGAGCGAGGTAGGCTGTAAGGTGATAAATGAGCTGTCTGAAGAAAAGAAAAATGCCGTTTATGACGATCTTTTCGGAGAAGGCTTCGGCTTTGATTACTGCAGACTGTCTGTGGGTGCAAACGATTTTGCCCTTGGCTGGTACAGCTACAACGAGACCGAGGGTGACTATGCTATGGAGCATTTCTCCATAGACCGTGACAAAAGGTATATTATCCCTGCCGTAAAAAAGGCAATGGAGCGTTCCCACGAGCTTCGCTTCTTTGCTTCTCCCTGGAGTCCGCCCACCTGGATGAAGCTCCCGCCGGTATATAACTACGGAAAAATGGTAATGACCGACGAAAACCTCCGTGCATATGCACTTTATTTTAAAAAGTTCATCGAGGCATACCGCAATGAGGGAATAAACATTGCACAGCTTCATCCCCAAAACGAGATACACGCAGATCAGAAGTTCCCCTCCTGTGTTTGGTCGGGCGAGGACTTTGCACGGTTTATTGCCGATTATCTCATCCCCGAGCTTGGTGATATGGTTGATATCTGGTACGGCACCGTCAACGGACCAAGCGACGGTCCTCACCTTAAGGTAAGACATAACAAATTCCTCAATCTTGCTATGCAGAACGAGGTTATAAGAAATAATATCAAGGGCGTTTCCTACCAGTGGGGAGGCAAGATAGGTCTTCTCAACTGTGAGGAGGACTATCCACAGCTCGATACCATAAACAGCGAATGGGAATGCGGCGAGGGTAAAAATACCTGGGATTACGCAATGTACGGCTTTGAAATGTGGCGCCATTACTTTGCTCACGGCAGCCGTGCCTGTGTTTATTGGAATATTGCCCTTGACCGTAGACAGGAAAGCACTTGGGGCTGGGGACAGAACAGCCTTATGACCATAGACGGAGATAATGTCACATATAACCCCGATTACTATATGGTCAAGCACTTTGCCAACAAAGTACACAAGGGTGCGGTGATGCTCAAGACCCGGGGCGGTATGTCCAGTAATACCTGCGTTTTCCGTAACACCGACGGCAGCCGCGTGGCGGTCATTATGAACCCCTTTGAGTTTGAAAAGACAGTTACAATAGAGGACAAAAATTATATTTTAAAGCCTAAATCATTTAATACAATAGTACTGTAAGGAGACACAAACATGATCTTAGTACCAAAGCCTCATAAGCTTGAAACCAAGGAAGGCATACTTGAAGCAAGAGAATTCAGGGTGACATGTGATAACGAAGCAATAAAGTTCTTTGATGTATTCAGCGGAGGCGAAATGCCTCTTAACATAAAGAAGGCAGAGTATGACGATGCCGAAAAGTACGGCATTACCATTGATGCCGAGGGTATTACCGTTGTTTACGGCGACATCGCCGCTGCCTACAGAGCATACACCACTCTTATGCAGATACTTGCAAGCGAGGAGGTTCCCTACCTTACTATTGAGGATTACCCCGACCTTGCCAACAGAGGATATATGATCGACATCAGTCGCGGCAAGATCCCCTCTATCGAATATTTAAAGGAGCTTGCAGAGATCCTTGCAGATCTTAAGTACAATCAGCTCCAGCTCTATATGGATTCCTTTGTGTATGAATACGAGGGATTTGAAGAATACTGGAAGGATACTCAGCCTCTCACCAAGGCGGAGATAAAGGAGCTTGATGCATTCTGTAAGGAGAGATTTATTGAGCTTGTTCCCATACAGAACTCCTTTGGTCATATGGGTGCCTGGACCGCAAAGCCTGAGATCGCACCCCTTGCCATTACCGATGCCAAGGGTAAGCCCTCCCAGACCCTTAACCCTCTGCTTCCCGAGTCTCTTGAGCTTATCGACAAGATCTATGCTGGCATGCTTGATGCATTCTCCTCTGATATACTCAATATCGGTATGGACGAGCCTCACGAGCTTGGTCTTAATGAGACCAAGGAGGTCTGCGAGGAAAAGGGTGTAGGCCGTGTTTACACCGAGCATCTCAATAAGGTCATCGACCTTGCAAGGGATAAGTACGGTAAGAAGGTAATGTTCTTTGACGACATCGTATTCAAGCATCCCGAAGAGCTTGCCAACATTCCCAAGGACGCAGTTGTTATGCAGTGGGGCTATGAGGGTGAGCAGCACTTTGACCGCAATATGGCACTCTTAAAGAGCCACGGTCTTAAGTTCTACGTTTGTCCCGGTACATCCATGTGGGGCAGCCTTGTTGGCAGAATGAACAATGCTATTCTTAACATAACACAGGCGGCAGAATCTGCAAACTACTACGGTGCAGAGGGCTTTCTCTTAACCGAGTGGGGTGATGACGGACATCCCCAGTTCCCTGCGATCACATATCTTCCTCTCTGTGTGGGCGGTTATGCTTCCTGGAACTGCGGTGACCACGCAACAGAGGTGAACTATCAGGAGAGACGCGAGCTTCTTACCACAGTCAAGAAGTATCTTGATAAGTTCATCTATAACTGTACAAGCGAAAAGTCCTTAGGCGATGTGGTCTACCGTATGGGTAACGCATATATCCTTGAGGAGCTTATGTTTAACGGAACACAGCTGGTTCAGTGTATCACCCGCCGCTATGAGTTGACCCCCGAAAGACTGGAAGGCTTTGAACGAATTGCCAAATTCGGCCGCGAGATGAGAGCCGAGCTTGACCGGGTGAGAGCTGATGCTGTTATGCTTGAGGAATGTAAGGCAAACTGTGATATCCTTATCCTCTGCTGTGATCTTCTCTTAGGCAGAGCGACCAAAGAGGACCACGATAGAGTTATGGGCGAGTTCCACCGCCTTTGGGAGGTAAAGAACCATTCTGTAGGTCAGGATATATTTGCTGATATCGTAAAGAGCTGGGTAAAGTAAATATAGAATTTTAATGGGTACCAAGCGTACCCATTTTTCTTTGGCTTCATATATTAATATTAGCCGATGGATATCGGCAGGAAGGAAGCCAAAGAAATGAAAGAGAATATAAAGATTGGGATCGTCGGGGGAGATGCAAGACAGCTGGCGGCAGCACATGCTCTCGCCTGTGACGGCTTCCGGGTCAGTTGCTTCGGCGTTCCTAAAACCCAAGGACGGTACAAGGGCTTTAAGATATGTAATAATCTTGAGGATGCAGTAGCAGGCTGCGATGCGGTGCTGCTGGGAGTACCATATTCTCCCGACGGAAAGTGGCTCAACTGCCCTCCCGGGGAATATGCGGTAAGTGTAAAGGCTCTGCTTGATACTATGACTCCGGGTCAGCTTTTGCTTGGCGGCAGATTTGACGACACCCTGTACGAAAATGCTCGGAAATATTGCATCAAAGCCATAGATTACTTCACCTCGGAGGAGCTTACGGTATTAAACGCAATACCCACAGCACAGGGTGCCGTGGAGATAGCAATGAAGGAGCTTGACTTTACCCTTAGGGATGCCCGTATACTCATAACAGGCTTTGGCAGGGTGGCAAAGGTTCTGGCGCACACCCTTAAGGGGCTTGGCTGTGAGGTCTGTATTTGCTGCCGCCGTAAAAGCGAATCTGCCTGGTGCAGGGTCTACGGCTACAGCTTTTGTCCTCTTGAGGAGCTTTACGGTCATATAGATGAATATGATGTCATATTCAATACCGTACCATCGGTGATTTTTACTATGGAGCTTTTGTACAAAACCGATGCTCTGATAATAGATCTTGCATCTGCTCCGGGCGGTGTGGATACCGATGCGGCAGAGAATAGCTGTACAAGGGTCATTCACGCGCTTTCCCTGCCGGGCAAGATTGCCCCAAAAACAGCAGGTGAGATAATTGCAGGCTCGGTCTGTGATATATTAAAGGAAGAGGGTGTCTTATGATAGGATATGCTATGTGCGGTTCCTTTTGTACCCTTGAAAGATGTATGGATGAGCTGGAGCTGCTTTGTCTTTCGGGATATGATGTTCTGCCTGTAATGAGTGAGATATGCTACAGCACCGATACCCGCTTCGGCAGGGCCGCCGACAGGGTAAGACGGGCAGAGGAGCTATGCCAGAATACTGTAATACATACAGTATTTGATGCCGAGCCTATAGGGCCAAAGGCACTTCTTGATGTTCTTGTTATTGCGCCCTGCACAGGCAATACCCTTGCAAAGCTTGCCGCAGGCGTGACCGACTCGGCGGTGACTATGGCGGCAAAGGCGCATCTGCGCAACCACAGACCCCTTGTAATAGCCCTTGCCACAAACGATGCGCTGTCTGCCAATCTTAAAAACATCGGCAAGCTTCTTGAAAAGAAGAATGTCTACTTTGTCCCCTTTTCACAGGATGACCCCGTAAAGAAGCCCGATTCTATGATAGCCGATTTTTCATTGATAGCAGACACCCTTGAGCTGGCACTTAAGGGCAGACAGATACAACCGATACTGAAATAGGAGGCGGAAGCCTCCTATTTTAATGCGGAATACGGAGTGCGGAATGCGGAATTATGGAGAATTTTCTCCTTTAAGGTCGAAAATTTTCATCTTATTTAGGTTAACTGTAATTTGAATTTTATTGCTTTTAGTTATTGTTTGTTATATTTATTTGATTAAATGACAGGTATAGCAAACTTATAAAATTAAATGGACTTTTTGTTGCATTTATGCAACAAAAATCTCCTGAACTCCGCATTCCGCACTCCGAATTCCGCATTATAAAAAGACCTGAGTGATCAGGTCTTTTTGTCAAGTATTTTCGCCACAAACGGCCGCCTTACCTTCATTGCCCCCTTGGGGCAGAACTCCTGACAGCAAAAGCAGGAGATACAGGTGCTTCTGTCTATTTTTGCCTTGCCCTTGACCATTTTTATTGCCTTTGCGGGGCAGATGTTTTCGCAGACACGGCAGCCTACACACTCGTCCTTTTTAAGCGCGGGACGGGAGCGCACCGCCCATTGGATAACGCGGAAGGCAGTACCCCTTATAAAGCCGTCACCGTTAAAGACGATGCTCTTTTTGTGAGCTATATTGTTATAGTCAGGGATATGGAACTCCTCTGCATCCCCATAAATATCAAGCTGAGAAAGGGAAGGGGGACAGAGTCCGCGGCTTATTGCATCTGTTAAGATAGGCAGCCTGTCAGGCTCTACTCCAAGTATTCTTGCGCACACAAGATCCGCCTTGTGGGGATTTTTTGAAGCGATAACACAGCCTATCTGTCTGGGAGTACCCATTGTAGGGCCGTTGCCCTCCATACCTACCACCGCATCAACTATATTGAGATCAGGCTTGAAATATTCATCAAGGTCAACTATCATAGCCGCAAACTTATCATAGTCGGGAAAGCGGAAATGATATTCCGGCTTGACTATACCGGGGATAGCTCCGAACATATTTTTAGCGGCCGCAGACATACCCATCATTCCGTGGGTCTTTAGCTTTGCAAAGTTGATTATAACATCAACATTATCAAGCCAGGCGGTGTACTCAAAGTCCTTCAATACCTTTGCCTCG
Source organism: Clostridia bacterium (assembly GCA_017537175.1). Taxonomy (GTDB): domain Bacteria; phylum Bacillota; class Clostridia; order Oscillospirales; family CAG-272; genus RGIG7300. The sequence continues at coordinate 42,605 of JAFYLH010000006.1, forward strand.
GGGAACTCCGCCTTCTTTTCCGAAAAATCCTGGTTGAGCTTACCTCCGCATTTTTCCACAGGCTTCAGTCCTGATACCGAGTAAACGCCGTTAAGCACAGCCGCAGTATAAAGTCCCCCCGGGCTGTCGCCTACCACTACCTCGGCTCCCTTTTCGCAGAGCATTTTTGTAAGCTCACAGACCATTGCGGGATGGGTGGTTACCGCCTTTTCGGGCTTGGCACCGGTAACAAGATTTACCTTTATACCCACCTTTATACCCGGCCTTATCATATCAAGACCGCCTATTGCATCAAGTGCTTCACACAGAGCCGCTCTTACATTATTTTCTTTATAATCGTTACATCTTACAACAGAAACTTCAGCCATAATACACCTCACTTTTTACATTATAAGGCTTTGGGGCGGAAAAAGCAACAATAATCGTTGACAAATGCGTATTTTGATAATAAAATATATTTGATCAGTTTAAGAGATTAAGGAGTGCAGTACATATGAAAAAGTTTTGGGGATGGTCAAATCTGTTGGGGGTACTGCTTATTATAATAGGAGGAGTTTCGGGCGCACTTACCGGCTTTCTGCCTTTTATTATAATTATGTTTATAGGCGTGATTCTTTTTGTTTCATTTCCTGCAGAGGCTACCTTGCCAAGCTATGTTATTAACGGTACTAAAAATGTCCTTGTCAGAAAAAGATACTATGCCAATTTTTTCTTGTTTTCATTCGTTATATCTATGTTAACCTTAGGTCATTGCGGTGCTTTCCTGATTCCCTACAGACAGGAATATTATATATATCATATGACCGACGGTGATGAATTTACCCAAACAAGGATAAAACGCAAGGAATATATGAAATTTTTGAAGGCACAGAGAAAGATTTATTCCACCAAGACCTTGGACAGGGAATTTATGGATACCTCTTATACAGTCAAGGATATAGGCTTAAAGAGAAAGACCGTAAGACTGGTGCTTGCTATCATCTTTACCGCACTGTCCTGTATGATGTGCTGTGATGTTCTAATCGGTATTTGGATGGCGTTGTTTATATGTATCCCACTGTTTCTTACAATGGTTATTTTGTGGATACCCGACTACAGGGATGCCAAAATAATACAGCGTGCCTATGACAGAGCTATGGCGGCAAATCCTGACGGAGAAAAGAACAAGCCCAACTAAAACCGATTTATATATTGTTTCGGAGGTAGTGTGTTATGAAAAGAGCTTTTATATTATGTGCGGCAATGCTGCTTATAATATCGCTTTTGGGCAGCTGCACCCCAAAAACCTCCGTACCCGAAGCCGAGGCTCAGAGTGAGGAGCTTCCTGCATATACTGCCGGGTATATTGACGGATATTTAACTGTTAATGTTAATGATATGGAAGCAGCTGAGCTGGTAATACCCTGTCCGGAGAATGGTATATTTCCCGATTCCTGTACCGATCAACACGCTTGTATATATAACGACGGCTTCTGCAATCTCCCAAAGATCATCACCGCAGATGATTATGAAAATCACATACTGACCCTGGTGGACGCGTCAGGTCTGGGCAGCGGAATAACAAGCAAGTTCAGAATAGATTTCTTTTTTGCAAAAATAGATCTCTCCGATCCGCAGCTCTCAACGGAGAAAAAGGAGGATATATTAAGTAAATACCCCATTGCGGAGTTTGTACCCATATATGTTTTCAATCCTGATGCAGGTAACGATACAGTGGAGGAAATGTCTCTCTATTTAGATATGATGGGATATGATATAAACTCCTGTCTTGCGGATCTTGAAAATATACGCAGGGTCGCCGAGGATAACGGTGTTTCCTTGGATATTACACATCCAAGCGAGCTTGCGGAGCCCAATCATTTCACTAAGATCACCTTTGAACAGGGTATAACTCAGATAAATCACCTCTGTCCCTATGAGTTCAGATACGTAGAAAGCATACATATACCAAGCAGTATGGAATTTCTGTCAAATGCGGCGTTTAAATCAATGGATAACCTGACCGAGATAACCTACGACGGTACACTGGCAGAGTGGATAGAGATGAATACAAAACCGGTAATGGGAGAAGAGTTCTTTTATGAGCTTAATGTCACCTCGGATGTTACCGTTAAATGCAGTGACGGAGAACATCATGTTACCGCCACCGAAGAACAGATATCACCGTGGTTACGTGATGAACAGGAAATCTGTTTTTGATAATATCTTATTGTTTACATAATATTCTTGATTTTAATGTCGTTTTATGACATAATGGTGTCAATAAATAATATTTCGGAGGAAATAAACATGTCACTTGTTACAATGAGAGAAATGCTCAAAGAGGCAAGAGCTCACAAGTACGCAGTAGGCGCATTTGAGTTCTGGTCCTACGATTCCGCTTATGCAGTTGCAAAGGCGGCAAAGTCCCTTAACGTTCCTGCTATCCTTCAGGTTGGTCCTTACGAAAAGGAATTTATGGATGGCTACAAGAACGCAGTTGCTATGGCAAAGATGGCAGCAGAATATCACGATCTTCCCATCGCTATTCACCTTGACCATGCTGAAGAGTATGACGAAGTAGTTGAGGCTCTTGAAGCAGGCTTCACATCCGTTATGATCGACGCTTCCAAGTATGAGTTCGACAAGAATGTAGAGCTCACCTGCAAGGTAGTTGAGAAGGCTAAGGAATACGGTGCATCTGTTGAGGCTGAGATCGGTAAGCTGGCAGGTAACGAAGGTAACATCACAAACGACGAGGACGAGCAGACCGATCCCGCAATGGCAGCAGAGTTCGTTCGTCAGACAGGCGTTGACTGTCTCGCAGTTGCTATCGGTACAGCTCACGGCTTCTACACCCGTCCTCCCGTAATCAACATCGCAAGACTCAAGGAGATCGCAGCAGTAGTTGATATTCCCCTTGTACTCCACGGCGGCTCCGGCACTCCCGAGGATAAGGTTGCCGAGGCTTGTGCTAACGGTATTGCTAAGGTTAACATCTGCACCGAGTTCATCGCTGCATACGGTAAGGGCTACAACGGTCAGAACACCGAGGGCTTCAAGTACAATGTTCTCTCTCTCTTCAAGGAAGGCAGAGAGTCCGGTTCCGCACTTGCTAAGTCCAAGATGGAGCTCTTCCTCTCCAACAGAATCTAATAAAAAACACCCGAAAGGGTGTTTTTTTAATGCGGAGTGCGGAATTAAGGATAAAATGTGCAGACAAAAGCCTGCACATTTTTACATTAAATTGAGAATTGAGAATTGAGAATTAAGAATTCCTTATATTTCTCCACCCCTTCTCCGCCGATATCACAGTGCGGGTGATCGGGGATGAGCATAAGCTCGATGTTATGTCCCCAGGCATTCATGTGGTTTGCAAACTTGACCGAGTGGTTTTGATAATTCACCTCATCGTCGGCAGTACCGCTGAATATTTTGTAAGGGATCTTGGGCATATGCTCTGCCTGATGGAAGGGAGAGTTCTCTCTTACCGCATCCATTAAGGGGATGTCATAGCCGCCGAATGCGGTATAGATGCTGCGGGGAGTATCCTCGCGCTCGCTAAAGTGATACTCAAGGTCGCATACGGGGGATATGACCGCACAGGCGATAGGTGTGTGTTTTGATTTCAGGCAGTATATAAGTCCCGCAAGTCCACCCATACTTAAACCTGTGGATATGGTGGGAATCTCATAGCCGTATTTGTCCCACAGGGCTTCAGTTATCTCGTCAATAAGGTTAACGCTTGCTCTGTTCATCCAGCTCCAGGGTCCGTAGCAGGGCATGGTGTAGATTATATTATGCTCGGCAAAAAAGTGAGCCAAGGGATAATGCTCCTTTACAAGACTCAGTCCGCCGTTAAGTCCGTGGAACTCGTGGATAATGGCTATGGGTCTGTCCTTTAACAGCTCTTCGTTTGTGTATGTAAAGGTTCTGTAATTGTCTTTGGTTACGGTGTTCATCTCTGCCTCCCAAAAGGTATATAAAAATTATATCAAAATCACTTCTTGATGTCAATATTTGTTTACGGACTGTTATTTGACACATAGGTTGATTTGTGGTATTATAGTATTATCTATTACTATGTCAAGAGGTTAGCTATGACCGAGAAAAATGTCAGAATCAAGATAAAATCAATAATTTCAGACCTTGCGGCCTTTGATATGTGTGCTAAGGTCATAGGCGAAGAGCAGGCAGTTGAGGTTGCCGAGGATGAGGTTATAGAGATGTCAACCGACGCCACCATCCGCGACGACGGAAAGAATATAGAGCTTCGCTACAAGGAATCCGAGGAAATGGGTATGCCCAATACCACCACAAGCCTTATATTCCCAAAAAACGAGCCCAATCAGCTCAATATGGTTCGTACAGGTGAGAACACCGCAGGCTTTGTTTTCAGCGATACACAAAAGAGGCAGAGATGTGCCTACAATGTGGCGGGATTCCCTATGGAGCTTTGCGTATGCACCCGTTCGATAGATAACCGTGTTACTATGGCGGGAGGTACACTTGACCTTGATTATGTTATCGAGGTTCAGGGTATAAAGACCCAGCGCAACCGCTTTTCGGTGCGTGTGGACGAGCGCAGAATATAATGGAAGCACTTGATTCAAAAAAATTCCGTACCCGTGCCAAGGGTGAGCTTTTTGGCGGATACCTTTTTTACGGTGAGGAGGAGTACCTTAAGCGCAATGCTCTTGCCGAAGCCCGCAAGTCGGTATTTCCCGACGGCCCCGACAGCTTTAACCATATAAGGCTGGATGCGGATAATTATTCTGTAGAGGCTCTTGAAAACGCAATAATGGCACTTCCCGTGTTTGCGGAAAAAAAGCTTATTGAGATACACAGCCTTGCCCTTTCCGCAATGAAGGATAAGGAGATCGAGGGGCTTTGCGCCATACTTTCTCTGCTTGAGGATTCAAATGACACGGTGCTTATACTCTATACCGTACCCGCGGAGCTTGATCCCGGAGATATAAAGAAACCCTCAAAGCAGTTTAAGGCCTTGTCCGAGGTATTGAATACCGTACATTTTGAAAAGCAGAGCCGTGATATGTTAGCCAAGTGGGTGTCAAGACATTTTGCCCACAACAAGATAGTGTGCAATCTTGATATGAGCTATGCTCTTATGGACAGATGCGGAAGCGATATGTTCAATCTTGTTACAGAGACGGATAAGCTCTCGGCTTATGTTCTTTCCAAGGGAAGAGATACCCTTACCATAGAGGATATAGAGCTGTTAGCCACCAAGACCAAGGAGATAGGTGCCTTTGATTTTTCCAACGCCATACTGGCAAGGGACACCGACAAGGCATTTTATATTCTTTCAAGCTATGAGGCCGAGGACAAAAGCGGCAAGGAGGTCAACCTTACCTTGGGCTCGCTTATATCCATATTCCGTACCCTCTGCCGTATATCCGTTCTTGCCGAAACGGGAATGCAGGACAGGGATATAGCAAAGGCACTTAAAATAAACGAATACCGCTGCTCGCTCTACCGTAAGGCTCTTGGCAGACGCAGTACCGCAGATATAGAGCGCATATTAGAGCTGTGTGCCGAGACAGACCGACTTCTCAAAAGCGGCAGCACCAACGGCTATGCGCTGCTCTCCAGACTGATAATAGAGGCAGCAAGATGACCGAAAAGCTTATAATAGATATGCCTGTGATCGTAGAGGGAAAATACGATCAGATAAAATTAGATTCGGTTATCCAGGCACGCATTATTCCCACAAGAGGCTTTGGAGTGTTTACATCTCCCGATATGAGAGATTTTCTCATAAAGCTTTCTAAAAAAACAAAAATAATAGTTCTTACCGACAGCGACGGAGCGGGCAGGGTGATAAGAAATCATCTTAAGTCCTTTCTGCCTCCCGAGTCTATGATAAATCTCTATATCCCCGATATAGAGGGCAAGGAAAAAAGAAAAAAATCCCCCTCCAAGGCAGGAACCTTGGGTGTCGAGGGAATGAAGCCTCAGCTGCTGCGTGAGCTTTTTGCTCCCTATCAAAGAGGAGCAGAGCAAAGCACAGACAGAGGAGGTATTACAAAGGCCCATCTCTACGAGGACGGACTGCTTGGCAGCGTAGACAGCAAAGCAAAACGCTATGAGGTAGCAAAAAAGCTATCGCTTCCCAAGGAGCTTTCGTCTAATGCCTTTCTTGATGCACTTAATATGATGTGCAGCTATGATGAATACAAGGAGTTATTGAAATGAGCAAGCTTTCAAACCTAATGAAGAACAAGAAGGAAATAACCGAGTTTATCCGTTATCTCATTATCGGCTTTTCCACCACCTTTATCGACTGGGGAATCTCCGCAGTCCTTAAGGAATTGACCCCCCTTGATCAATACGACATCGGTAATTCCATCATAACCACCATAGCCTGGGCCGTATCTACGGTATGCTTTGCGTTCTGGATGTACAAGTTCTTTGTGTTCCGTTCAAGGTCTATGAGGGCGGGTGTGCTTTGCAAGGAGTTTGTAAGCTTTGTGGGTGCAAGACTTTTCACCTGGGGTCTGACCGCGCTTATATTCTTTGTTTTCTGCGATATGCTTAACTTTGACCATATCATCCGCTTTGACTTTACCCGTGTGGTAGACGGTGCATCAGGCGGCGGCTTTGGTATCGATGTAAGAGAATTTTATATCGTTAAGTTCGGAGCTCTTGTAATAACCACCATAGTTAACTATATATTCAGCAAACTTATCATCTTCAAAAAGGGACAGAAGATGACTCTTGAAGAAATTGAAAAGGATGAAGGCGAAGCATAATTCTCAATTCTCAATTCTTAATTCTCAATTAAAACAGACTGTTGATTTGAAAGGTTGTTTTTTCAGTATTTCCAACTACCAAAAACACAAACCTTCCCTTTGAGAATATTTCATATTCCGCCCTTGTGTCACAGAAAAAATCTGAGGGGTTGGGGTTTATCCTGAGCTTTGTGAGAAAATCGGCACGGCTTTGGAGCATTCGTTTTATTGCCTCCACATCCGATTGGTATTTTGCTTCAAAGATATGTATCTCGGATATGGCTTTGCTACGGGACATATATATACAGTAGCTTACGGTATAATCAAGCTCGGCTAGGGGGACACTTTCTCCGTAATAGAGATAGCTTAATTCCTCAGGAGATATATATTCGGCCTGTGAAATATCGGTGTCGTTTTTGTAGATGATGCCCACAGGTGTATAAAGCCGCTGCATCACCTCTCCTGCGTTTTGGTATTCAGACCCACAGGAGCAGAGCAAAAGCGTTGATAATAAAAATAAAAACAAAATCTTTTTCATAATGCATTATATGAGGAAATATAATGACAGATTACAAATGTAAAGAAAGTGATATAGGCAAAACTCTGCTTGAAATATTTTGTGCAGAGGGACTATGTCAGCCCGAAACTCCCTGCGGAGGCAAGGGCAGATGCGGAAAATGCCTTGTCCGCTGTGAGGGAGCACTAAGCGCTCCCGATGAAAACGAAATAAAGCTGTTGGGTGATAAAAAGGGCTTTCGCCTTGCCTGTCTTGCCCGCTGTGAGGGAGATTTTTCTTATCAGCTGACAGAGCAAACAGAGGCTGACATTCAGACAGACTTTGCAGGGGACATTACCCTTAACAAGGCAACAGAGGGCAAGCTTTTGGCGGTGGATATAGGCACTACCACAGTTGCTATTTACAGTATAATAAACGGCAAGGTCAAGGATAAGATATCCTTTGTCAATCCTCAGACTGCTCACGGTGCAGATGTTATTTCCCGTTTGGTATTTGCCGGACAGACAGGAGCAGAGACTCTTAAAAACGAGCTTGTCGAGGCTATCAAGCCCTATGGGGCTGATACCGATTACTGTGTTATCTGCGGCAACACCGCAATAGAGCATTTTGTTACCGGTGAGGACGCCTCGGGTATTGCAAAGCTGCCCTTTACACCCGCATCCCTTTTCGGATGCGAATATCAGATGCCCTTTGCAAAGAAGACATATATCGCGCCCTGTGTTGCGGCGTATGTGGGCGGTGATATTACCTGCGGTGCCGTGGCCTCCGGTATTGACAGGGCAGAGGAGCTTACCCTATACATAGATATAGGCACCAACGGCGAGATAGTGTTGGCCGACAAGGACAGAGCTTTATGCTGTGCGGCGGCTGCAGGTCCTGCCTTTGAGGGCGCAAATATAGAATGTGGCTGTATAGCCCATACCGGAGCCGTAGAAAAGGTATGGTATGACGGCGGATTAAAGTATAAGACTATAGGTAATGCTCCCGCCACAGGTATTTGCGGCTCGGGACTTATAGACTGTGTCTCAGCCTTGCTTGCAGGCGGTGAGCTTGACGAAACAGGCAGACTTGACGAGGACAGATATTACTTAGGTGATGTATATATATCTCAAAAGGATATCCGCTCGCTCCAGACTGCAAAGGCGGCGATAGCCGCAGGAATAAAGACCCTTGCGGCAGAAATGAAAAAGCCGATTACCGCAATTAAAAAGGTAATAATAGCAGGAGGCTTTGGTACGCATATCGATCCTGACTCGGCCTGTGATATAGGACTTATCCCACAGAAGCTTCGCGGCAGGATAGAGTTTATGGGCAACTGTGCAGGACACGGTGCGGTAAACTGCGCATTAAGTGAAGCAGAGCGCAAACGCACCGAGGCTTTTGCAAAAAGGCTTGAATATATCGAGCTTTCGGGCCATAAAAAATTTAATCAGTTATATGTAGACGAAATGTTTTTTGAGGGGTAAGACCCTATATATAAGGAGATAAATATGAAAATTACAGTAATAGGCGCAGGCAGATGGGGTAGCTGTATAGCCTGGTATCTTGACCGTACAGGTCACGATATCACTATCTACGGTCCCAAGGATACCCCCGATATGATCGCATTTTCCACCACCCGTACCAACGGTCTTATAACCATCCCCGAGTCGATCGGACTTTCTTATGATCTCAAGGAAGCGATCGCAGATGTCGACGCGGTGGTTATCTCCATCGGTTCACAGGGACTTCGTTCTCTTATTGACGAAATAAATGCTTTAGAGGATAACAAAGAACGCACATTTATCCTTTGTATGAAGGGTATAGAGATAGAAAGCGGTATGAGACTCACCGAGGTTGTGGAGTCTCAGGCAAGGTTCCCCTGTAAGGTCGCGGTATGGATAGGCCCCGGTCATGTACAGGAGTTTTACCGCGGTATTCCCAACTGTATGATAATAGACTCAAAGGACGAGGATCTCAAGGGTAAGCTTGTTGAAGAGTTTAGTAGTGACCTTATCCGCTTCTACTACGGCGAGGATCTTTTGGGTAATGAGGTAGGAGCAGCGGCAAAGAATGTTATCGGTATTGCGGCAGGTATACTTGACGGTATGGGTGTTTCATCCCTTAAGGGTGCTCTTATGTCAAGAGGAACCCGTGAGGTCTCCCGACTTATCAAGGCTATGGGTGGCAACGAGCTCTCCGCCTACGGTCTCTGTCACCTTGGTGACTATGAGGCGACCGTTTTCTCACAGTTCAGCCATAACCGTATGTTTGGTGAGCTTTATGCCAAGGGCGAAAAGTATGACAAGCTTGCCGAGGGCTATTATACCGCGGCGGCACTTCATAATCTTTGCAAAAAATATGATGTGGAGATGCCTATCTGCGAGGCGGTCTACAAAACCCTTTATGACGGTGTGGATGTAAAGGAAAGCCTTTTCGGCCTCTTTAACAGATCCCTCAAAAAGGAGCTTTGGTAAGCTTATATAATTTTTTAAAATAAAAATCCGCTTCGGCGGATTTTTTCTGTCTTACGGTAAATACTATCCTTGTATTAAATACAAAGGAGACAAACAATGAAAAAGTTAATAACCGTACTTTTGGTCCTTTGCCTTGCTACGGCAATTTTTGTTGCCTGCAGAGCGCGTACCGACCGTGCCGAGGATAACGGTATTGTAACCGACGGTACAACCAAAATGACCGACACCACAAATAGAAATACCGACAACACCACTACCGACAAAAGCACCGACAAAACAACCACCGATACAGATACCAAGAGCAGAAGCCAACGTATCCTTGACGGAGCAGGCGATGCGGTAAGTGATGTGGTAAGAGGTGCCACCGATGCGGTGGATGATTTTCTTGACGGTATCAGAGATACCGGAAATTAAGTAAAAAGCAGACTTCAAAAAAGGAAGGTAGATTTTTGTGAAAAGGGTCCGTAGGCTTACTTAGTAAGGTAGTGATCCTTTTCACGAAAAAGTGTGAAAGGACGGCACAAACTCGATGTTGTGCCGTCCTTGAATACCTATATGACTGTATTGGAAGAGATAAACATATTTTATTTTATCTGAAAGTTGGAAAAATAAACTGAAAAAGAATTATTTTACACGATCGACCGACTTTTTTGATAGTCTGGACCTTGCAAAAAGCAAGGTTTTTTGTTATTATAGCATTGGGGTGATGATATGAGAAAAACAGGTAGAATAATATTATTTCTTTCTCTTGGCGGATTTATTTCCTGTGTTGCCGTATTTATACTTTCGCTGACCGTTTTTTTGAATATACAGACTCAGGGTGTAAGGGCGGATTCTTTTTTAGCTTCCGAGCCACGGCACCATTTTATAAACACAGCCTTAAACGACCTTCTTTCTGAGGGGGTATACATAAATGAAAGAACCGATTTTACCATGTCGGAAAGATATGTGTCCCCCGAGGGTATCGAGTTTATAAGCAAGAGTAAGCAGTGGGACAAAAATGACCTTGAGCTTCTCTATAAGGAGCTTCTGCAAAACAAGCACGGCGAGGAGCTTTATTTACTGTCAAGCGTGACGGTCTATCCTCAAAGGGATGACAAAGCGGCGGCTACCCACAAGAATGCAAAGCAGTATTGTACCGTTCCCATATCCCACACCCTTGTGCCCGAGGATCTGAAAATAACCTTTACCCACACAAGAGGACATATTACTTTGTATAACGGCGACAATATCACCACCGTTGCGGGTATGGCGGAGGCTCTGAGCCACGAGTACGGTCATCATTATACCAGATATTATATGCTTAACAGCAACGGTGATGCTCTTTATAATACCGGGTATGCCGTTCTCAGGGGATTAAATGCCGAAAACTCCTATGCCGACATGAGCGTAAGTGAGGATTTTTATTACAAAAATCACTATAAATTTATTCTTGAGATAGCCGCGGAGGACTATGTTACCCTTATGGGCTCTCCTGCCTCCCGCGAGGTTGCGGATCATATGGATATTATGGAGGCTCTCTATAACTCGGATAACTATGTGGTTGAATTTTCCCGTAGTGCCGCCGTTCAGGAAAATCTTACCCTGCCTATGGCATGCGAGGTACAGGGTCTGGCCGAATATTTCTACAGCTTTATAGGAGAGCAAGCACCCGAATACGATATAAAAAAGGATATGAATATCCGTATCCAAAAGCGAAGCCAAACATTTGATCTGGTAGGCGGCTACAGGACATTTGTATACTATGAGATAGAGTTTGACAAGGTATACGGCGAGGATGCTACATATGTGCTTACCGTTTACGATCCCGATGATTATGCCGGCACCGTACAGCCTGTACGCACCGTAACAAAGGATGAAAAGGCTCTTTGCCGTATCGGTAATGCAGTGCGTAATTTAGGCTCAAGAGTGATCTATAATGACGACGGCTTGGCAAAGGGGACAAAGGTGTTTATTGTAAATGTTATTACCCCCGACGGCAAAATGTACACCTCCGCACCCTTTAGCCATACATTCTGAGGATAATATGAAAAGGATAATATTTTTACTTATAATATTTGGCTGTCTTTTGTTCTGCGGCTGTGCCGCCACAGCCGATATGGAATACGGCATAGATGCCGACAACAACGCATACACCAGACTCCGTGTGGATATAAAGACCACAGACAATGATGAAAAGGACAGCCTGGAGTATCCGTTGCAGCAGCTTGGTGAATATTACCGTGATGAGCTGGGCTTTGAATATGAGTATGACATTTTCACAGAGGATCCCGACAATGCCTATATTCTGCTGACCAGATCGGTGCCTGCCGACAGCTTTGAACAAGCCTTTGAAAATCTTAAGGAAATGCTCTGTGACGAAAGCTTGACAGCTTTTTCAGAGCTTAGCTGTGAGTTGAGTGACACCGACCCTCAGTATGCCTACCGTATAAAGGGCAGGGTGGATTTGAACAAGGTTTTTGAAAACATCTACAGCTCGGGCATATCCAAGGGAACTGCTGATCTTATTGCATCTATGGTAGATAACTGCAGCTTTTCGGTAACTCTTTCTCTTCCTCAAAACACGCATATATACCGACTTTCCCATACCGAGCCCACCGAGATATATCACGAGGGTGAGGTGTTCACAGTGCTTGGAAATCAGCTTAGCCCGGCCGCGACATCTGTTGCAGAGTCCGGTATTAAGATCGCCCTTTGGGTGTCGGCAGCTCTTTCTGTACTGATGCTTACAGGTATGACTGTTGGGGTGATATGTATCAAAAAGGGGAAAGGTACTGCAAAGGGCCTGAGCCCGACAAGTTCAACTCAAGAAATTCCACAGAACGGAGAAGAAGTAAATGACCGGGAAAAAGATAACAATCCCCTCTGAGGCGGCATATATACTGGGTATAGTATTCATAGCCTTTGGCAACACATTGCTTGCAAGGGCGGATCTTGGTATGTCAATGGTGGTAGCACCTGCATATCTTGCACACCTTAAGCTTTCGCAGATCTGGTCTTTTGTGAGCTTCGGTATGGCAAGCTACGCGGTAGAAGGTATATTGCTTATTGTACTTACGGTCATAATGAGACGCTTTAAGCTTAAGTACATACTTTCGTTTTGTACGGCTGTTATATACGGCTTCGTGGTTGACGGCTTTATGGCTGTGATACCGACTGTAAGCGAAGAGCTTTGGGCTGCAAGAATAGGGCTTTTTATACCCGGTATGCTTATAGTGACCCTTGGTGTAGCGTTTATGTTTCACACCTATCTTGCTCCCGAGGCATATGACCTATTTGTCAAGGAGCTGTGTCAGCGATTTGGATTTAATGCGGGCAAATGTAAAACTGTATATGATCTAAGCAGTCTTGCTGTGTCTCTTATTCTGAGCTTTATCCTCTTCGGAGGGTTGGAGAGTATAGGTTTCGGAACTCTTGTATGTGCCTTGCTTAACGGAACCTTCATAGGTTTGTACAGTCATTTTATGGATAAGAGGTGCTCTTTTCCGTGCAGGCTTAAGTTCTTGAAGAAGATATATAAATAAAGGAGCAGATATGGAAAAAATTATGAATGAGGCAAATCTCCGCAGATTTGCTTACTGTAACGACTATGCCATCAAGGGCGACATCAAGGGAATAGTAATATTCTTTGTAGGACTTGGCGGATGCAGTATGTATGACAACGGAAGCGACTGGGGAGAAGGCTTTGCCAAGGATAATGTACTCTTTGTTATTCCTTACCATAACCCTTGGGCTTGGATGAACAGGCAGACCGTTGACTTTACCGATGAAATAATTGATGTCTTATTTAAAAAGCATAACCTGCCAGAGGATACTCCCATAGTTTCCTGTGGCGGCAGTATGGGCGGACAGGGAGCTCTTGTCTATACCGCTTATTCCAAGCGTATCCCCAACTACTGTGTTGCAAGCTGTCCCGTGTGTGACCTGCCATATCATTTTACCGAGCGTCCCGATCTTCCCCGTACTCTGTATACAGCCTTTGCTTCCTATGAGGGAACTCTGGAGGATGCACTTCGCTCAGCATCCCCTGTCCATCTTGTTGACAGGATGCCCAAAAGTACAAAATACCACCTATTCCATTGCGAAAAGGATGAGGCGGTGAATATAGATAAGCATTCAAGACCCTTTGTTGAATTGATGAAAAAGGAGCACGATCTTACCTTTTATCCTGTGCCCGACAGAACACATTGCGATCTTGACGATTATCATAATCAATTATATGATAAGCTTCTTATCGAAGGAGCAACAATTAAAGGCTGAACCAATCAAGGTTCAGCCTTTAGCTTATTTCTTTTTAGATTTCTTTTTATTTGATTTTTTCTTTTTCGGTACAGCCTCTACGGGGGCAGCTTTGGGGGTGTCACCCTCCTTGCTTGTCATTTGGTCTATACCTGTTTTTTCGCGGGTCTTGGGATTTTTTAATAATGCAAAGTTTATTATCAAAAGCACCAGACCTATTAATACTATAACTGCGGCTCTCCATATCTTTTCGCCTGTGAACATAATTGCAGAAAGACCGAGTATTGCACAGAGCGAATAGAGTATTGCAACTACCTGCTTCTGGTTAAGACCCATATCAATGAGTCTGTGATGCAGGTGGCCGCGGTCGGGAGAGAAGGGGGATTTGCCGTGAAGTATTCTTCTTGTAAAGGCAAATGCGGTATCCAGTATGGGGAAAGCGAATATGAGAAGAGGTATGATAAAGGATACCAGAGTGTGGGTCTTAAGTACGCCCTTTATAGAAACCACCGACAGGGTGTAGCCTAAGAACAGAGCTCCCGTATCGCCCATAAATATCTTTGCGGGGTTGGTATTAAAGGGCAAAAATCCAAGACAGGAGCCTGCAAGGATAGCAATAAGCACCGTGGTGGAGGAATCTCCGCCCAGCACTATAGAAACCATAAGAAGGGATATGGCGGATATTGCGGAAACACCGCAGGAAAGACCGTCAAGACCGTCTATGAGGTTGATAGCATTGGTAAGACCTACTATCCACAGTATTGTGATGGGGATGGCAAGGTGCTTGAAATCAATGGTGTGGCCGAACAGATTGATGTTTTCTATAATAAGTCCCTGCCATACAGCCACAAAAGCAACACCTATCTGTACAAACAGCTTTACCAGAGCTCTGAGTCTGAATATATCATCCAGCATACCCAAAAGCACTATGGCGGAGCCGCCTATCCATATAGTGATAAGTGTGGGGGTTATATCCGAAAATATCAGGGTGGTCAGCACAAATCCCAAAAAGATGGCAAGACCTCCCAGACGGGGGACAGGCTGCTTATGCATCCTGCGGTTGTCGATGGGAATATCGATCGCCTTGAGCTTGTACGCCAGCACGCGGACCACAGGTGTTGTGGTAAATGCGATAAGAAAGGCGCACAGCATTGCTGCTATACCAAAGAGGATACTTATTACAGAAACCTCAAAGGTTGCTCTGATAATGGTTGTCAGGTTGTCCAGATATTCCTCCGAATGTCCGTAGGCCACCACATCGGGATTGATGGAGGCCACCTTATCCATTATTTTTTCAAGAAGGGTGTTACCCATAAATTACTCCTTATATTCTGCCTACAAAGCCTAACTTGCGGTATACCTTTGCCAGGGTTTTGTATGCCATACGGTTAGCTCTGTCGGCACCTTCCTTCATAACCGATTCAAGATAGCCCTTATCGGCCATAAGCTTGTTAAATTCCTCCTGCACGGGTGCAAGACCGTCTGCAACGGCCTCGCCAACGGCAAGCTTAAAGTCGCCGTAGCCCTTGCCCTCAAATTCCTTTACTATCTCATCATCACTCTTGCCTGTAAAGCAGGAGTAGATCGTCATAAGATTGTTTACACCGTGCTTATCCTCGCCTCTGCAAACAACTGTATCAGAGTCGGTGACAGCACGCTTGAACTTACGGATGATGGTATCACGGTCATCAAGAAGAGAAACAAAGCCGTTTACGTTTTCGTCAGACTTGGACATCTTCTTTGTAGGGTCTCCCAGAGACATTATCTTTGCGCCCGACTTGGGGATAAAACCCTCGGGTACTGTAAATGTGGGAGAATATACCTGATTAAAGCGCTGTGCAATATCTCTTGCCAGCTCTATATGCTGCATCTGATCCTGACCTACAGGAACAAGATCTGTCTGATAGAGCAGAATGTCGGATGCCATAAGCACGGGGTAGGTAAAGAGACCTGCATTGATGTTATCGGCATTCTTCTTACTCTTATCCTTGAACTGGGTCATACGGGACAGCTCACCGAACATAGTGTAGCAGTTAAGCGCCCAGGCAAGCTCAGCGTGTGCGGGAACATGGCTCTGTACAAAGAGGGTGCTCTTTTCGGGATCTATACCGCAGGCCATGTAGATGGCGAGAGTCTCGTAGGTTCTCTTGCGCAGATCTGCGGGTACCTGTCTTACAGTAATGGCGTGCATATCAACAACACAGAAAATACAGTCGTTGTCCTCCTGGAATGCACCCCAGTTTTTTATAGCTCCCAGGTAGTTTCCTATGGTAAGTATACCGCTGGGCTGTACACCCGAGAAAATGATCTTCTTCTTATCGTCCATTGTCTTTTAACCTTTCATAAATTCGGTGACCAGCTCACCAAGAATTTTTATACCCTCTGTTATCTGCTCCTCAGAGGGGGTAGCATATGTAACGCGGAAGGCATCCGAGCCTGCCGCAGTATCGCAATTGAATGCGGTGCCGGGAACTACTGCCACCTTGCGCTTCAGCGCAGCCTGTACAAACTCGTTAAGCTCTATTCCCTCGGGCAGAGTGCACCACAGGAATAAGCCGCCCTCGGGACGGGTATATTTTACACAATCCGGCATATACTTGTCAAGGGCTTCAAGCATTACACCGCACTTGTGTCTGTAGAGATCCTGTATAGACTTGATGTGGGCATCAAGATCGTACTGCTCAATATAGTCGGCACAGATCATCTGGGGCAGCATGGGTGTATGAACATCCTCACCCTGCTTTGCCACAACTATTTTCTGCATCAGCTGCTGATTGGCACAAAGGAAACCGATACGCATACCGGATGAAAGTACCTTGGAGAAGGAGCCGCAGTAAACAACGATACCCTCGGTATCCATAGACTTGAGTGTAGGCAGCTCCTTGCCGTCAAAGCGAAGCTCACCGTAGGGGTTGTCCTCAAGGATAACCACACCGTAGCGCACAGCCAGCTCATAGACCTCGCATCTGGTCTTAAGCGACATTGTTCTGCCGGTGGGATTCTGGAATGTGGGGATAAGGTAAAGCAGCTTTACCTTGGGGTCGTTTTTAAGTGCCTCTTCAAGAAGGGCTGTATCTATGCCGTCATCGTTCATGGGAATACCCTTAACAACTGCACCGTTTGAACGGAAGGAGTTAAGGCTTCCAATAAAGCTGGGATTCTCGCAGAGAACGGTGTCACCCTCATTACAGAGAGTCTTGCAGGTAAGCTCGATACCCTGCTGACCGCCGGATACGATTATTGTCATATCGTCGGGACGTCCTATGCCGAACTTTTGGTCCAGGCGCTTTGCCACAAGCTCACGGAGCTTGGGGTATCCTTCGGTAATACCGTACTGCAGAGCCTTTACGGGATCTGTCTTGAGTATGTTGTCGGATATCTTCGCTATAGCATCTATAGGGAAGGATTCGGGTGCGGGATTACCCGCAGCAAAAGCTATTATAGAAGGATCTGTGAGACTCTTGAATATCTCACGGATCGCTGAAGGCTGCATGTTTTTCAGCTTGTCGGAAAAATTGTAATTCATGATAATTCCTCTCTTGGTATTTCCTAATTACCAATTATAACATATAATGATACAATATTTCAATAATATAGTATAAATTTTTGTCTTGAAACTTAACATTTTTTATGTTAGAATAGGTACAATACAAAAAATATGTCATAGGGGCGGATATTATCCGCCCGCCACACCCATAATATCGAGGCATAAAAATGAAAAAAATAGGAAGTATCCTCAGCTGGACCGTAACCGGAATTGCAATTGCAATAGTTATACTTATCGCCGTCCTCTTTGCCCTTGACGGGGACGGAGATATAAGTAAGCTCACCTGGACTGAGGAAATGATCGAGGAATATGAGAAATACCCCGAGGAATTCAGGGTAGAATATATCAAGGCATATGAAGATGAAAGGACCTTTACCGAGGACGGATATTTTTCGGTAAGCAAGTCAAGGTATATCCCCGCACTTTCCCAATGGCAGTTTACTATCAGGTATAACCACAGCACTCTCAGATACCTTTCTGAGGAAAGGGGAGAGGAAATGGCGGTGGAGGATGACCACTTTACCTTTGCCCTTGTGGATGACAAGGGAAATGTATACCGCGATTTTGAATATAAGAAAGAGACCAAGGGCCGCTATACCTATTACAGATTGGTATTTGATTCCGTCAATATAAAAAAGGTCGACGATATACAGATAATGATATACTGTATAGCCGATATAGAGGGAGAAGAGCTTCCCAAAATAGCCGTGGGTAAGCTGCCTCTTTATTATTCTGTATTTGAGCGTAAGGATTATAAATTCAAAAAGGAGCTTCCCGAGGACATGAAGCCCACAGAGGGCTTTACTTCGGGGGATGAGCTGTTGAAAGGAAAAACAAAATGATTTTAGACTCTAAAGAAACTACAGTTGCGTACCGCTGTCCCCATTGCGGTGCGGGAGTAATGAGCGTTGTGGGTATTTTTGCTCTGTCGGGTGATATGATCAAGCTTAAATGCTCCTGCGGCAAAAGTGAGCTTATGCTTCAGTACTCAAAGGACAAGAGTGTGCGTATAACCGCACCCTGTATCATATGCCCCAAGCCCCATAACTACAGCGTTTCTACAGGCGTGTTCTTCTCAAATGAGCTTTTCAGGCTGGGATGCACCTATACAGGACTTGATATCTGCTTTATCGGCTCAAAGGATGCGGTTCTTGAGGCGTTGAAGGAAAACGAATCAATGCTCCTGGGTATGTTCGAGGAGGCAGGTGTTACAAGCCTTGATGCACTTCACAAGGAGGACCGATTTGACGATGCAGACGATCCCTTTGTGGAGGATGTTATCCGCTTTATGCTTGCTGAGCTTAAGGAGGAGGGCAGTATCCATTGTAAGTGCGGAGAAGGAGAGCTGCCGAAGTACACCTTTGAGTTTGTCGCCCCCGACTATGAGGATATACGCATAATCTGCGAGACCTGCGGAGGCTCGGTGACTATTCCTATGACCAGCGCCGTCAATGCCGAAGCATTTCTGGGCTTGGATGAATTATATCTTAAGTAAAAAAACAGCCGAAAGGCTGTTTTTTTGATTGTTGACATATTAATGCATAGGTGTTACAATTAGATTATCGAATTATACAGGGAGAATGTTATGAAAAACTTTGTAAGAATAATGTCAGCAATCCTGTGTGTCTGTATGCTTATGCCTATTTGCGTTTTTGGTTATGCAGGCAATGTAACACAGAATCCCGCTGTCAATATGCCAAAGGGTACCCCTACCCTTGACGGCGATATAGAAGCCACGGGGGTGTGGTCGGAGGCGGCAGATGTAAACGATGCCACTCTCGGTCGCTTTTGGGGATTAAATGCTCCCACCTCTACCGCAAAGGTATATTTTGCTTATGATACAACCGGTCTTTACTTTGCTGCCGACATTTATGACCACAGCATAGCAAATTCTTTTGTAGCAACAACGGGGTATGATAATATAAATAATTCCGGATCAAGCCGTCCCTATGGCTGGAACGGTGATGTAATGACCCTTATGCTTGACCCTATGGGCGTGTTTGAAAAGAATACCTCTAAGCAGACCACACCCTGGTATAATATTGGTATTATGTCTGACAACACAGTCAAGGTTTACCGTTCACAGGTAAGCGAAAAGGATATTACCTCCTCGGTTACTGCCAAGGGCAAGGTAACAGAAACAGGCTGGTGCTTTGAGGTTTGTATACCCTGGTCGGTGATAGTTGCAGACGTAAAGTCGCTGGGTCTTGCCGTAACGCAGGCACAGCTTACAACTATAAGCTCTGTATCCCGTGCAGCCTGTATGTATATGGACAGATATGTTACCTCTTCAGGTACGGTCGACACCTGGGGGCGTTTTATAACCGTATGTGAGTCCACCTATGACGGTTACAACGGCTGTCATACCAACGGTATTTCCGCCAAGGCATATGGTCTTACCCTTAACCACGCAGACGTGGGTCACCGCTGGGGCGACTGGGTAGTTACCAAAGAGCCTACCTGTACGATGATGGGCTCAAAGGTTAAATACTGTTCCCACTGTACCGAGATACAGACCTCTCCCATTATGCCCACAGGACACAGCGCAGGCGAGCCTGTTGTAACAGATGTTACCTGTACAGAGAACGGCTCGGTTATTACCTACTGTACCAAGTGTGATGCAGTCCTCTCAGAGGAGATTGCAGAGGCACAGGGTCACATTATGAGCGATTGGGTTATAATCACCGAGGCAACTGAAAGCTCAAACGGACTTAAGCGCAAGAGCTGTGCAAACTGTGATTATACCGAGGAAGAGGTCATCCCCGCACTTGCAGTACCCTATGTAAGTACATCCAATTATGTTATGAATATCACCCTTGCAGACGAGATAAAGGATATCAGATTTGCTATGGGTACATATAACACCCCTGCCGAGATCAAGGCGGCAGAGGGTAATGTTGCTATAGACAATAAGACTCTTATAAACGGAACAGTTGACGGAATCTACAGCTACGAGCTTGCCAAAGAAGGCGAATATACCGTCTGGATAAGAATGAAGGACGGCAAAGAGTATTTCGTTCACTTTGCAGTAGACAACATCAAAACCTACCTTACCTCCTACGGCGTTAAGATAACACTTAACGATTTAAGAGGTGACGTCAAGGATTTCTTTATTGCCAAGGGCGAGTATAAGACCTATGCAGAGGTCAAGGCAAACTATATAGTTAACGTTACCTCGGTCAAGATAGCGGGCAAGCACGATTATACCTATACGGTTTCACAGCCGGGTATTCATACCGTACTTATCCGTTACACCGACGGCACAAGCGAGTATCTCTATATCGATCTTACCGTTGATAAGCCTGCATTTACTCCCAACGGCCTGCAGTTAGTTGTTTCCAATATACCCGATCTTAAGGTCATCCGTACTGCCTACGGTACATACAATACTCCCGGTGACACCAAGCGTGCCCAGGGTGCCCGCAACTTCTCTGACAAGTCTGTTATCAAGGGACAGGATCCCTATACCCTTCAGTACCGTGAAGAGGGTATGGTAACGGTTATCGTTGAATATAACAACGGCTACGTTGAGGCTTATCATTATAACGTAACAAAGAAAAAACCTGTTCTTGCTCAGTCGGCAGGCAAGCTGACCTTTACCAACCTTGACGGACTTGTAAATCTCAGATACGCTATGGGTAAGTATACAACCTCTTCTGAAATTAAGAATGCAGAGGGCAGCGTAACCTTAAAGGCAAGCGATATCGACGAAAACGGAAATATAGTTATCAAGGGTCTGCCCGCAGGACTCTACAGCTTTGTGGTGCAGTATGACGATGACAGCTACAACTATTATCTTGTCACCGTAGAGGATGCCTTTGCCGACAGCATCGAGATAGGCTCTAACCGTCAGATGCTTTGGGATGACACTATCATCAACGAAAGCGACGGCAGCTATAGCATCGTTAACGGTGAGTATACAAGGCAGAATAACGTATTCACCTTTAACAAGGCTTATGAGAGCGGCGGTATCGTGTTCCCAAACATCGTTAATATGCCTGACGGAACCTACCGTATGTATTATACAGGTTTCTCTAACAGAAGAAGAGTATGCTACCTTACCTCCACCGACGGTCTTAACTGGAAGCGTGCGAACCTACGCTCCAACACCTATACGGGAGAGAGCTACACCAACATCGTTACAAGCGAGCTGGTAAGCCCCTCTGCTCTCTACGTTTTCTATGACAATAACCCCAATGCCACCGAAAAGATCAAGGGTATCTACGGTCAATGGGGCGACGGACTTTTCCTTGAACACACCTACAATAACGGCGATTATTTTGATTTCTATCCTTCCGAGACCAAGATGATGGGACGTCCCGAGGAGACGGGCGGATGCTTCTTTGACACCCTTAACACCGTGTTCTGGGATGCCAACATCGGCAAGTACGTTTCCTTTGTACGAGGCTTCCACGAAAACGGAAACTATAACCTCAGCCGTGATTACGTAGAGTATAACCCCACCAACCTTATTCGTGACACCCGTGTTGCGTACAGCGATGATTGCATCAACTGGACCATACCCGAGCCTATAGTTTACAAGGACGGCCGTGATATCCAGATGTACGCCAACGCTATTACACAGTATGAAAGAAGCGACGGACTCTATATCGGTATGCCCACCCACTTTGTTCTTGATTCAAATGGTGATAAGTGGACCGACGTTTACTTTATGAGTAGCCGTGACCGCCTTAACTGGAACAGAAGCAGCGGTCCTATCCTTGCCCCCGCTAACGGTCAGATGTACGTTTATCCCGACTGCGGCTATCCTACCGCAGGTATGATACAGACAAGCGAGAGGGAGATCTCCTTCTTTATGGATGAGTACGACTCTTCAAAGAAGTGCGACGTCCTCACCCGCTATACAGTCCGTACCGACGGCTTTATGGCGGTAACAGGCAGTAAGCTCGTTACCAAGCCCCTTATCAAGGAGGGTAACAGCCTTGAGCTTAACTTTAGCGGTCAGGTCAAGGTTACTATGACAGATGCAAGCGGCAACTCTGTTACAAGCGGATGGATCTCAGGTGACGAGATCGCAAAGACCGTTACCTTTGACGGCACTCTTGCATCTAACAACGTCATCCTCACCTTTGAAATGAAGAATGCAAAAATATATTCATTTAAGTTTAACTGAAAAAAAGACCCGAATTTCGGGTCTTTTTGATCAAGTGAAAATAACACTTAAAAAACTTGCTAAAAGGTGCAAATTGTGATAGAATCATCTTATGAAACGAGGTGAGGTCGAATGAAAAACGAAGATTTGGTATTAATTGAAAAAGCCACTCCCAAGGATGCCAAAGGTTTACTTGAATACTTAAAACAGATAGGCTCTGAAAGTGACAATCTTTCTTTTGGCGCAGAGGGACTTGGCTTTAGCGTAGAAGCCGAAGCGCAATACCTTGCGGAAATAGGAAACTCAAGAGATTCGGTAATGCTTATCGCAAAGGAAAACGGAAAGATAATAGGCAGTGCTTCTCTCACCCGACTGCCCCGACGTATGAAGCACAGAGGGGACTTTTCGGTCTCGGTGTTGATGGAATATCATAACCGAGGTATCGGTACCGCTCTCGCCGAAGGTATAATAGACTTTGCCCGTGAAAATAATTTTGCCGTGATCGACCTGCAGGTGAGAAGCGACAACGCGGCGGCGATACACCTTTATGAAAAGCTCGGCTTTGTAAAGACGGGAACACATCCGTCGTTTTTTGAGATAGACGGTGACGGGATATCCTTTGACTATATGTATTTGAGAATAGAATAATGAAAAAGTCCTGACAGATCTCGCTTTTGTCAGGACTTTGTTGTATTTATGATATTTCAAAGCAAGGCTCCCTCCGGGAGGGAGCTGTCAGCTCTGCTGGCTGAGGGAGAATGCGTAACTGCAAATCAACCCAAACTTAAAGTACCGTAGTCTCCCTCCGTCACGGCTCTGCCGTGCCACCTTCCTCTCGGAGGGAGGCTACTTTCCTATACAAAAACGGGAGAATATCGCATTCACCACTTCTTCGCTTACCTTGCGGGAGTCAAGCTCGGAGAGTGCTCCGAGGGCTAACTCCAGCTCCATAGCGCCAACGTCGGGGGTGTAACCCGCCGTCAGGGCGTCAAGGGCGTTTTCAAGGGAAGCTCTTGCAGTCTCGGCACAGGCGAACTGTCTTGCGTTTGAGATGATGGCATCCTTTGAATAATCTATGGCGTTTGACATAAACATCGCTTCGACTATCTCGGTGAGCTTTTCGGTGCCTTCGTTATTCTTGGCACTTATATAAACGATATTTTCAAAGCCTTCAAAGTCGGATTCGGACAGCACACAGCCAAGGTCGCCCTTGTTAATGATGATGATACTCGTCACGGGATCAAGCTTTGCGATGACCTCCTTGTCCTCACCGTCAAGAGCCTTTGAGCCGTCAAATACGGCTAAAGTAAGCTGTGCATCCTCTATCTTTCGGATAGAACGCTCTATACCGAGGCGCTCCACCTCGTCCTCGGTTGCGTGAATACCTGCGGTATCGCAGAGGTTAAGGGTCAGCCTGCCCAGGTTTATGCGTTCCTCCACCGTATCTCGGGTAGTACCGGGAACAGATGTAACTATAGCTCTGTCATAGCCCGAGAGAGCATTGAGAAGAGATGACTTACCCGTGTTGGGTTTACCGCAGATGACTGTGTCTATACCCTCACGTATGACCTTACCGGTACCGTAGCTTCGGCAGAGCTTTTGTACTTTGGTTAACAGCATTCTTGTTCGCTCTGTGGCTTCTTCGGGGGTGACGTCACTTAGATCCTCGTCGGGATAGTCAACAAAAACGTATATCTGTGAAATAAGCGAAACCAGCTCCTCGCGGATAGACTCGATAGCTCTTGTCATAACTCCGTCGGCATGTGAGCGGGCAAGCTTTAGCTGCTCGTTTGACTCTGCATCTATGAGGTCTATTACCGCCTCGGCTTCGGAAAGTGAAAGCCTTCCCGAAGAGAAGGCACGGCGGGTGAACTCGCCTGCTTCAGCCGGTCTTGCACCTGCACTGTATGTAGCGGACAGCACCTTCTGTGTTATAAGTATACCGCCGTGACAGCATATCTCTACGGTATCCTCTCCGGTAAAGGATCTGGGACCACGGAACACGGTGAACACACCGTCGTCAATGACTTCACCGTTTAAAACTATATTGCCGTATACCGCTTTGTTCGCTTCAACCTCGCAAAGCGGCTTTTTACCTTTAAAGATCTTATCGCACATCTCAATAGCACCCTTGCCCGAGACACGGATCATTGCAACACCGCCGCGGCCGACAGGTGTGGAAATGGCAGAAATAACTGAACTCATTTTGATTTTCCTTTATTTTATGATATAATTGATTATACCATATTGAATTTACTTTTTCAATATGATATAATATTACGAATATTATTTTTTGGAGATACAGAAATGTCAAAAACATTTATCCCCGAGGGCTACAAGTCATCCCTCGGACTTTATGATACACAGTCCGCCATCGGACATATCAAGAGAAGCTTTGAGGACAAGCTCTGCGTTGCGCTGAATCTCAAGCGAGTTTCCGCACCTCTTTTTGTTGACCCCGCAAAGGGTCTCAACGACAACTTGAACGGCGTAGAACGTCCTGTTATATTTGATGTAAAGGCGGCAGGCCACGATGCCGAGATCGTGCACTCCCTTGCAAAGTGGAAGCGTCTTGCTCTCAAGAGATACGGCTTCAAGGTAGGCAAGGGTCTTTATACCGATATGAACGCAATCCGCCGTGACGAGGATCTTGACAACCTCCACTCGGTTTACGTTGACCAGTGGGACTGGGAAAAGATAATCACCGCCGAGGAGCGTACCCTTGATTTTCTCAAGGCTACGGTTACAAAGATAGTTAAGGCGATACTCTACACCCTTGACGAGGTCAAGTATAAGTTCCCCGAGGTGGACGTTGAGCTGTGTCCCAACATTTCCTTTGTTACCACCCAGGAGCTTGAGGATATGTATCCTAATATGACAGGCAAACAAAGAGAGAACGCATATCTTCGTGAGCACAAGACCGCCTGCATTATGCAGATCGGTGACAAGCTCAGATCCGGCGAGCGTCATGACGGCAGAGCACCCGACTATGACGACTGGGCACTTAACTGCGATATTATGTTCTATAACGAGGTGCTTGACTGTGCTTTTGAGATATCCAGTATGGGTATCCGTGTTGATGAAAAATCCCTGCGTGAGCAGCTCACAAAAGCAGGCTGCGAGGATAGAAGTGAGCTTATGTTCCATAAGATGCTTTTAAACGGTGAGCTTCCCCTTACTATGGGAGGCGGTATCGGTCAGTCAAGACTTTGTATGCTGCTTCTCGGTAAGGCTCATATAGGCGAGGTACAGGTATCCCTGTGGGATCAGTACACGGTTGACGAATGTGAAAAGGCAGGTGTAATACTGTTATGATATATAAGAGAATTACTTTTTCAGACACCGCATATCTTGATTGCTATATCCACGAGACCTATCAGTGGGATATAGTAGGCAAGGTAAACAAGTGCCACCCCGCCATACTTATCTGTCCCGGCGGCGGATTTAACGATATAAGCTGTTCCGAGGCAGAGCCTGTTGCACTCACATTCCTGGGTCAGGGCTTTTCCTGCTTTGTGCTTACATATACAACAGGTGACGCTTGCTCTTGGAAGACAGCCACAACAGAGATGATGTGGGCTATAAAGACGGTACGTGACAACGCAAAGGAATGGAATATCAATCCCGATGCCCTTGCGGTTATGGGCTTCTCTGCAGGCGGTACTATGGGTGCTATCGCCGCTACACAGTGGAACAAGACCGAGGAGGGACAGTATCTTCGTCCCAATGCCTGTGTTCTTGCATACGGTGACTATGACCTTGCACCTATCGTTCGTGAGGACACCCCCACCCCCGAGGAATTAGGTATGCCCCGAAGTGAGGGTAAGCCCGAGTATTATATCGTCAACGCCATAGACAAGGACACTCCTCCTTGCTTTATCTGGCATACAAGACGTGACTCTGCAGTACCCACCTGGCATTCTATAGATTTTGCTTACCGTCTTGATGATTTCGATATTGACTATGAGTTCCACCTTTGGGATTTCTGCGACCACGGTATGACGGTATTTAACCGCAACACCGACAGCGACAACTATGATTCAAGAACACACCGTAACGTAGGCAAGTGGGTCGAAATGTGCAGTCTTTGGTTAATGAACAGATTCGGTTATTAAAAATATTTACATTGGAGTATATCATGAAAACATTTAAAAGAATAATATCCGCAGTACTGACACTTATGATGCTTTGTCCCATGTTGTGTGCATTCTCCGTTAATGCGGCACCCGGTCTTCCTTTCATCGACGTGATATCGGGTGCGTGGTATGAGGCGGCGATAAAGTATTGTTATGAAAACAACTATGTATCCGGTACATCTGCTACCAAATTTGCCCCTGCAGGCAATCTGACCAGAGCGCAGTTCGTTACACTGCTTGCTAATATCGCAGGTGCTGACACATCTCTGTATTCAAGTGCGGAAAGCGGCTTCAGCGATGTTAAGACAAGCCATTGGTATCACAATGCGGTTACCTGGGCATCCCACAAGGGATATGTTGCGGGAACCTCTGATGACAAGTTTTCTCCCAATGCCAACATAACCCGTGAGCAGCTGGCAAGAATATTCTATGTATATGCCGAGAAGAACGGCTATGACGTATCTCACAGAGCCGATCTTTCCAAGTTTTCTGATGCCTCCAAGATCTCATCCTGGGCAAAGGAGCAGGTGAGATGGGCTGTGTCCAGAGGTATCATCAACGGTATGACCGCTACCACAATAGCTCCCAGAGGTAATGCCACAAGGGCTCAGGCAGCGCAGATAATCATGACCTTTACCAAGATCGATTTCACACAGAATCTCAACAGATTCCGCGCGTTTACAAGCAAGCTCGGTCCCTATATTCCCTCTGACGGCGGCAGATACGGACTTTACCGTGTTTTCTCCTACAATGCTGAGGTAGAAAACTCTACAAGAAGCGACGGAACCTATAACTACGAGACCAAGGCAAATCTGGAGTTTATGTTTTTTGCAGAGCCTGACGTTCTGCTCTTCAGATATGCTAAGGAAATATACCGTACAAAGTCCGGAAACACCTATGGTGACAAAGAGACCGTAACACTTGCCGGTGCAGTATATCAGGGCAAGACCGAGAGTTACCTTAATTACAGGGATATGAACTATAATACCTATAAGACCTCGGGCTATATCTCTACCTCCGGCAGCTATGTTTACAACATAGATGAAGTTAGCGGATTTAATAACAGTGCCGTTAAGACAAGCGCAGATGCGTTTTCTCAGGAGATCATGGGACTTTTTGATACTCACTCCAAGAAGGTATGCGGTTACAGATTCGCAAGCGTTCTCAATGCGGCACCCAAATATACAACTCTTGACGGTATGACCGCATATAATAAGGTGCTCTATTCACTTCCTCTGGATTTTGATATTAATTACGATCTGATCTATCAGGATCTCATACATGAAAAAGTGTACATGGATCAGTACGTCAATAACGTTACAAACAAAGAGTACGTCACCGTGAATTATTCTATGAATAATGAATATCCGGACATCAGATACCGTGACAACTACCGTGACAACAATTATTCTCCTTCCGTATATGAAAATGTCGATTTTGATGTAGATCCTTCCAAAAACGGCAATACCGTTGCATGGATATTCTATGATACCTCCGACGGAAGATCCTATACCGCAAAGGGATATATGGATAAGAATAATAATTACGTGTATGAGGTAAGAAGTGTTAAAGGAATGACCGAGGCTCAGGTTAAGGCTCATGTGAACAGCTTTGCTCCTACTGCGATAAGCCGTATCAATACAGAGCTTAAAGCGCTTTGCGGCATTACACTTGCAGAACTGTAAAATACAAAACAAGATCCCGTTTAAAGCGGGATCTTTCAGCGTGTCGATAAACCTATCGACACGCTGGCAGACTTCGAAAAAGGATGGTAGGTTTTCGTGAAAAGGCTCCGTAGGCGTATTAAGTACGGTAGTGAGCCTTTTCGCGGAAAAGTGTGAAAGGGCGGCATAAACTCGATGTTTGTGCCGCCCTTGAGTACTTATCAGAATATATTGGGAGATGTGATCAATATTTAATTAAATTCTATATGTTGGAGAGTTAAACCGTAATAATTTATTATTTAACACGTCCGACCGACTTTTTCGACAGTCTGCAAGATCCCGTTTAAAGCGGGATCTTTTGTTATATCTTGAAAAACAGAAAAAGCTGTGTTACAATTGTCGTATATTATTGATCGAGGGGGATATTATGAAAAGATTTATCAGATATGCGGCAATATCCTTGATGCTTTTGACACTTTATTGTGTTGTAACGGTTATCGGTGTTTCTGCGGAAGATTGTTCGGTAGTAAGTATAGATAACTATACCGTATATTGACGGCAAGAGGATAGATATTCCCGACGGTTCACTTCTTTCTGTTCCGAAAAAGGATGCTGTCGGCGAGTACGAGCCCGAAAGAATGAAGTACGCTTATGCGGAGGAGGGCAGCAGATATCTTGTTGCAAACGAAGAAGAAAAGTTAGCTGCGGCGGAGTTCGAGAAAGAGCGAACAGCACAGATAGCAAATGGACTTGAGAGTTCTGTCAGCTTTTTATGGGCGATAGTCGGAGAATGCGATACCGAGGTCGTTCCCCATGTGGCAAAGAATATCTGCGATCATATCCCCCATATGTCCAGATGCACATATCTCAAGAGTTACAGCCACGCAGATGCTCTTGTGGCGGTTCTTGAATTGAAAGATGAAATAATAGATTATATTTGTAATTGGTAAATGTGAATTTTCTATAAAAACCTTGACAATTAAAGTCTTTTACTGTATAATCATATGACACATGGTTTTTTTCAAACTAAGGAAGGAGGAGACCGTAAATGCTTAGAACTTATCAGCCTAAGAAGCGCCAGAGAAAGAAGGAGCACGGCTTCAGAAAGAGAATGGCTACCGCTAACGGTAGAAAGGTCCTCAAGAGAAGACGCGCTAAGGGCAGAGCAAGATTAACTTATTAATCTACACTAATAATTTCCGTTACAGAGAGCCTTACGACAGGGCTCTCTGTGCGGTATACGGGTGCAAACTATGAAATATGTTGCAATCGGCGAAAATCATCTTTACTCTAAGGCTTACGCCAAGGGTAAAAAGTATGTGGGACGCTTAGCCGCAGTTTATGTTTTGCCCGACCTTGCCGCGCGGAGGCTGCAGAAGGCGCATCCGCAAAAAGTTAAGATCAACCGCATAGGACTGACAGTTTCAAAGAAGTTAGGCTCTGCCGTTGTCCGTAATCGCACCAAGCGAATCATACGGGAGGCATACAGAGCTATCGACAGGGAACGCAGTGTGAAGTGCGGTTTTTTAATTGTCATCGTGGCAAGAGGGGCGGCGACCGAAGCCAAGTCCTATCATATGAAAAAAGAATTGGAAAAGGCACTTGAACGCCTTGGTATGATACAATGAAGCATATATTTGTTGCATTGATCAGATTTTATCAGAAGTTCATATCACCATTAAAAAAACCGTGTTGCAGATTTTATCCGACCTGCTCTCAGTACGCGATAGAGGCGTTTGAGGAATGGGGAGCGGTCATAGGTCTGGGGCTCAGCATATGGCGAATACTGAGATGTAACCCTTTTTGTAAGGGCGGACATGACCCTGTGCCAAAGAACAATCGGCGGGTAGCACCCGCGGGCAAAAGCGCCCGCAAAAAGGTGCGAACAAAGCGCACGGAGCATTGACTTCAGTGGCTTACCCATATTAGAATTAATATACAGATCGTGTAATTCCTCAAGGGGACAAGCCATCCCCACCGCTGTATACAGCGGTCAAAAGGCAATATCAATATAAAGGAATTTTGTTTTGATATGAAAAAATTCAATTTCAACAAAAAAAGCTTAATTCGTATCATAGCGGTGTCGCTTATGATACTTGCGCTTTCGGCACTTCTTATCGGCTGCAGCTTTGGCTCCGGCACCGGTACCGAAACAGGCTCCGGCTCTGCAGCAGCTGCAGATGAGTACAAGGCACCCGACGGCTTGCTTGAAAAGATAGCTATCCCCTTTGGTTGGGTCATCGAATACAGCTATAAGGTTGTTCCCAACTATACCGTGGCACTTCTTGTTTTTGCCATTGCTATGAAGGTCGTGCTTTTCCCCTTCAGCATCAAGCAGCAGAAGAACTCTGTCAAGCAGGCATCACTTCGTCCCAAGGAGCAGGCTATCCGTAAGAAGTATGCGGGCAGAAACGACAGAGAGACACAGCAGAAGATGCAGCAGGAGATAATGGACCTGTACACCAAGGAGAACTTCAATCCTATGGGCGGTTGTCTGCCTTTGCTTGTTCAGTTCCCCGTGCTCTTTGCACTCTACAGCGTTATCCGTAACCCCTTGCGTTATACCGCAGGTCTTTCGGTAGATACTATAAACTCTATCGGTAATCAGCTTATCAACAGCGGTGTTACTACACTTAAGGATCTTAAGGTTAACGGTGGCGGAGACCTTAACATTCTTAAGCTTATAAGAGAACCCGAAACCTTTGAGATCGTAAAGGATCTTTTACCTGACAGTATTGGTACAGTAAAGGCATTGCCTGATCTCACTCTGTTCGGAATGGATCTGTCTATTCATCCTACCGAAAAGCTTATTCCCCTTGTTATTATTCCTATCGTAACCTTCGTTTCTGTTTACTTCAGTATGAAGCTGACAAAGCAGCTCACATATCAGCCCGAGCAGACAGGCGATGCCAAGAAGGCAAACATCATTATGGACCTTGCAATGCCTGCGATGAGTACCTGGTTTGCATTTACCTTCCCCGGCGTGCTTGGTGTATACTGGATATTCCAGAACGTACTGGGTGTTGCTCAGCAGTTTGTTCTTAAAAAGATGTTCCCAATCCCTGTGTTTACAGAGGAGGACTACAAAAAGGCTGAGCAGGAGCTTGCAGGTAAGACAAAGGAAAAGAAAAAGAAGTCAAGCACTCCTCAAAAGCGTCACCCCAACTCCCTGCATCACATAGATGATGACGATCTTGAGGTTATGGAGATCAAGGATAACTCCAACAAGAAGTCAAAGTCAAAGAAAGAAAATAACTCTATTGTCGAGACCGCACCCTTAAAGGACGAGTCGTCGAAGGATGGAAAGGAAGAATAAGATGGAACAGGAAATTATTGCTACAGGCAGGACCATCGAGGCGGCTATAGCCAGCGGTGCCGAGCAGCTTGGTGTACCTGTTGCTAATGTTGATCACGAGGTTCTTGAATACCCCAAGAAGGGATTTTTGGGCTTCGGTGAGGTAGATGCAAAGGTAAGAGTATTTACCGTTGCAAGAGCCGACTTAACAGCGCTCAATTTTGTAAACACACTGCTTGACAATCTCGGTCTTGATGCCGAGGCAGAGCTGTGTGCAGATAATATCAGTAACGGCGACCGTATGATCAATATTACCGGCGAGAGCGCAGGTATTCTTATCGGTCACCACGGCGAGACCCTTGAGGCTCTCCAGTATCTCTGCAACCTTGCGGCTAACCGCAAGTGCGATGCCGACGGTCTTGAGCATATCAAGATGACAGTTGATATCGAGAACTACAGAAGCAGAAGAGAGCAGACTCTTCGCCGTCTTGCAAGAGGCGTTGCACAGAAGGTGCTTAAGTACAAGAAGTCTATTACTCTTGAGCCTATGAGTCCCTATGAAAGAAGGATCATCCATTCCGAGATCCAGAACTTCAAGGGCGTTACAACAAACTCTATCGGCTCTGACAACAACCGCCGTGTTGTGGTTGCCTTTGAGGGCAATCGCGGCCGCAGAAGAGAGCAGAGATCCCAGAATCCTGCAGCAGAAGAATAATATAACAAAGAGCATCGGCAAACAACCGATGCTCTTGCTTTTTTATCGGATTTCTGTTATAATAATTGTAATTTAGTGTTAATGAGGAAACAAAATGTCAAACAGACCCTTGGCGGACCGTATCCGTCCGCAGAACTTTGATGATATGGTAGGGCAGCAGCATCTTTTTGGAGAGAGAGGTGCTATTCGTCGTATTGTGGGTAGCGGATATTTGCCCAATATGATATTCTGGGGTCCGCCCGGTACGGGAAAGACCACCGCCGCCAATATTATTGCGGCACAGTCGGGTATGACTCTGCGCTGTCTCAATGCCACCTCCGCATCCCTTGCGGATGTCCGTGAGGTCATTGCCGAAACAGATTCGGTGTTCGGCTCAGAGGGGATACTTCTTTATCTCGACGAGATACAGTACTTTAACAAAAAGCAGCAGCAGTCCCTTTTGGAATATATGGAGAACGGCAGGATAACCCTCATTGCCTCCACTACCGAAAATCCTTATCTGTATGTGTACAACGCCATCATTTCAAGAAGCGCCACCTTTGAGTTCAGGTCTGTGACCACAGCGGATATTATTCCCGCCATCCGCCGTGCCCTTGATATACTCAATTCGGAGTCTGACTGTAAAAAGAGCGCAGATGACGATGCCCTTGAATATATTGCCGAGATAGGCGCGGGGGATGTAAGACGCAGTCTTAACTATCTTGAAAACGCATATCATATCTGCGAGGGTGATATTACCGTTGAAAACATAAAGACCTTTGCCCCAAAGACGGTGGGTAACTTTGATAAATCGGGTACGGTACATTATGATGTTCTGTCCGGAATACAAAAGTCTATTCGGGGCTCAGACCCGGATGCTACCATATTTTATGTTGCCAAAGCCCTTGAGGGCGGTGATCTTATAGGTGTGTGCAGACGCCTGCAGGTCATAGCAAGCGAGGATATAGGTCTTGCCTATCCCCAGGCGGCGGCAATAGTGCGTGCCTGTGTTCAGTCAGCCTTTGACCTGGGTATGCCCGAGGCTCGTATTCCACTTGCCAACGCGGCTCTGCTTTTGGCAACAGCACCAAAGTCAAATTCGGCATATGCGGCATACGGAGCAGCGGCAGCCGATATAGAGAAGGGAAAGGGACAGAATGTGCCCTCGCATATGAGACCCAGTAACCGCTATGATAACTATAAATATCCTCACGATTATCCGGGACACTATGTCAAGCAGCAGTATCTGCCGGATGATCTCAAGGGCTCCAAATACTATAGCTACGGTGACAACAAGACCGAGCAGGCGGCAAAAAAATATTGGGAGCTGATCAAAGGTGAAAGCCTTTAAGAATGCAGAATGCAAAATGCAGAGTGCAGAATTAATGATGAAAACAGTTGCTTTTGGCAACTGTTTTCTGCTTTTAAATTCATTTTTATCTATACTTATAGTTTTGCTTATAAACCTTTATTACAGCATACTATGGATCTAATGGTACTTATAGAAATCAAAAGAAGCATTTTGACCAAATCGGTCAAAATGCCTCCATAATTCTGTATTCCGCATTCCGCACTCTGCATTAAGAAGAATAAGTCCCCTTATTCTTCTTGTGCCATTCTTCTGCTTGCTCTTCTCAGCAGCTCGTGACGGCAATCCCAGAGCTTCTGGGACATATCCACATAGTAGTTGTGAGGATACTCAAAACGCTTCACCTCGTCCCACTGGCGTTCTATCTGCGCACGGCAGTAGTCTCTTATCTGATCTGTGGTGGGTCTGTCATATACCAGCTTGCCGCCGATAAATATAGGCTTTTGCAGCTCCTCTACATAGAAGTCGCTTATCTCCTTTTCCTTCCAGGTGTTGTCGGGATCAAAGATAACAAGGGGCTTTGTTTCGTCAATAACCTCGTCGTGCAGACACATAAGGTCTGCTATAGCCATATCGGTGGCCTTTTCGTATATACGGTAGGTCTTTTTGAAATGAGGTGTGGTTATCTTGATGGAGTTTTCACTTATCTTGATCTTAGGCTTGATGCTGCCGTCCTCACGTTCAACGGCAACCAGCTTGTATACACCGCCAAACACAGGCTCGCTCTTGGCGGTAACCAGTCTTTCGCCTACACCGAAGGCATCTATGGGAGCACCCTGACGGATTATGTCACGGATGATGTATTCATCAAGAGAGTTGGATACAATGATTCTACACTCGGTAAGACCCGCATCATCAAGCATCTTTCTTGTCTTCTTGGAAAGGTATGTGATATCACCCGAGTCTATACGCACAGCACATTTGGTGATGCCGTATTTTTTAAATACCTCAATTGCGTGAGGCACACCGCTTTTAAGAACATTGTAGGTGTCTATAAGCAGACAGGGGTTGTTGGGATAATGCTTACAGTATGTATCAAATGCCTCCAGCTCAGAGTCATACATCTGTATCCAGGAGTGAGCCATAGTACCGCCTGCGGGAACACCGAACTGCTGCTCGGCAATGGTACATGCGGTGCTGTTACAACCGCCTATATATGCGGCACGGGCGCCCATTATTGCACCCTGAACACCGTGAGCACGGCGGGAGCCGAACTCGGATACAGGTCTGCCGTCAGCGGCACGGACAATACGGTTTGCCTTGGTGGCTATAAGGCACTGATGGTTGTAGCATAACAGTAAGAAGGTCTCTATAAACTGCGCCTCTATTGCGGGAGCACGGACTGTGATAAGAGGCTCGCGGGGAAATACGGGAGTACCCTCGGGGATGGCGTAGATGTCACCCGTAAACTTAAAGTCACGCAGATACTCAAGAAATTCCTCGGCAAAGCAGCCCTTTGAGCGCAGAAAATCAATATCCTCGTCGGTAAATTTGAGATTTTCGATATACTCAATGACCTGCTCAAGACCTGCCGCTATGGCAAAGCCGCCGTTGTCAGGCACCTTTCTGAAAAACAGATCAAAATAGGTTATACGGTCCTTTATGCCGGAGCAAAAATAACCGTTACCCATAGTCAGCTCATAAAAGTCGCAGAGCATGGTGTAATTTTCGCGTACAAACTCTCTTGCCATAATTATTCCTCTCAGTTAAAGTTGGTAAATCCGAAGTCGGACATTGTTATTCCGCAGAAATCCTTGATAAGCTTATTGGATGCGTCAATGTTGAGGAGCAGAGTGCCCTTTGCTATAGCATCAAACTGATCGCGGTAAGCTGAATCTCCGCTGTAGCCATTAAGCTTGAAGGAGCTGTCAGATGCGGTGATGATTCCGGAGCCATAGTAATTGGCGTGCTGAAGATCTCCTGTAGTAGAATAGTAGCTTTCTACGTGGTATCCGCCTGAAGGCTCAAAATCCATAGTTATGGTGGTTTTCACAGTATGGCTGCTACCTGCAAACTTGTATATTATCTCAAATACGGTACGGTCAAGGGATTTGTTATACTTAACGTACTGTGTACTTGTAGCACCGTCAGTGTGAGTTACATTTGCCTTGAGGTATTTTGTGTTAGGGTCGCTTGAATCTGTCATACCCATCTCGGTCATGCAGTATACAAACTTGTCGTACACGCTTGCAAAAAACTCTTTACCGCATCTCTTGCAGATACCGCTGTCGGTGGTATGGCCGAGAGCCTCGCCCAAGGTGCCGTTACATACGGTACAGGTCATGGGGTTTGTACAGTCTGCTGCTTCATAGCTGTGTCCCTTTGGAGCCATCATTTCGCCGCAGATCTCGCAGCGGCTACCCTCTGCACAGTTATATACAGGACAGATATGGCCTGTGGGCCAGTTTTTCATACCGCAAAGTGTACAAGCAGTTATTTCGCTGCAAGCCTTAGTACCAAAGTCATGCTCACAATCTGCAAAAACCACATTTTCCATAAACGTACGTATAACCTGAGCCAGTTCGGCACGACTTATTGCTCCGCGGGGATTGAGCTTGCCGTTTGAGCCTGAAATGATAGCCTTACCTACAGCCCAGCTGAACGCCTCGGATGCCCAGTCTGCCACCTCGGTTGTATCCTCAAACACGGTAAGATCACCTGTATTGACTGTGCTGTAGCAGTTTGCAACGGCAAAATTGTATATAAGTGTTACGGTCTCCTGTCTTGTCAGGGTCTTGCCTATGCCAAACAGGGTGTCGCTGATACCACGGGAATATCCCTTGGCTATCGCCATATTAACATAAGGAGTATACCATACGTCCGATCTTACATCGGTAAAGGTACACTGAGAATAAACAGTGTCGTCTCCGTCTAACTTTGCAAGGACGGTCATCATCTGTTCACGGGTGGTAACACCCTTAGGGTCGAAGGAGTTTTCTGACTTACCTGACATTATTTCGTTTGCATAACAGAAGCTGACAGCGGGTACAAACCAACCGCTTTGCGCATCCTCAAAGGGGAGGGACGCGGTTTCGATTGTTACACTTGCGTTGACGGGAATTGCACTCAGTATCAGGATGAGTGTCAGCACCGATGCAAAAATCCTTTTCTTGAAGTTCATATTAACTATCCTCCTTTATTACGTACAGGTTTATATCCCAGTCGGGTATATAGCTGAATCTTCTTAAATAGAGCCTGTGGCAGGGACAGAGCCTGTGTACATACATAACAAGCTCAAAAATATCCTCGGTGCGGTGGTAAAGAGAAACAAGCAGGTCAGGGGAATGCTTTTTTATAGTCTCCTCGCTTCCCGTAAGGGCCTTGAGCTCGGCGCCCTCCACATCATACTTGATGTAATCTATAGCTTCACCGTCGGTAACATTGTCAAGGGTATCAAAATCAAGCATAACGGTCTTACCCTTTTTGCCCTGAGCTGCACCTCTGCCTGCACCCATATTGAACTCCACACTCTCGGCTTTGTCCCAGGCACCCTTGTTTATCGGGATAATGCGCTCATCCTCATTGGCGGTGAGTTTTTTGAAATTCTTGGGGTCAGGCTCAAGAGCATAGATGCGCTTGACATTGGGGCATTTTTGGATAAACTCTGCGGCGGTATCCCCTGTATAGGCACCGCAGTCTGCGATGCTTACATATTTTTGGACATCAAGGATATCCTCCCATACCTCACAGGGGTCGCTTTCTGCCCCGAAGAGATATTCAAGCTTACCCGAGAGTCTGTAAGAGATTATATTATCAAAGATCTCCTTTGATCTTTCATCATACAAAAGCTCTCTTGCACACAGAATATCAGCCTTGTGCTCTTCGTAATATTCGTCGTTGAACAGGGTATCACCGTATACCGGAACACAGGGTGCATAAAGCTCCCGTTCTGCGGCTATACGGAGTATATTTTCTCTTACCTCGGCAATAGAGGTGGCAAAGGATACAAGGACTATAAAATCCTCATATCTGCTGCAGAAATCAGAATATCTTTCTACCGCCATACCCTGAAAGCATTTTCCCGGGCGGTAGAAATCGTCGGAGGCAAAGATTCCCGCGCATTTTATGCCGTAATGGTCGAAAACGGAGAGGATCTTATCCGCTCCGTTTCCCATACCGTAAATTACTATCGGTTTATCTGTGTTTTTTAAATATTTCCAAAGATCCATCAGCCAACAAACTCGGCGTATATAGCGCGCAGAGCCTTTTCAAAATCTGCGGCATCAACTGCGATGATGATGTTAAGCTCGCAGGAACCCTGGTCGATCATACGGACATTGATGTCAGCCTTTGCAATGGATGTAAGGAGCTTTGCCGCAACACCCTTGGATGCAACCATTCCGCGGCCAACCACAGCTATAAGTGCAAGATCGTCGTGGATGGCAATGGTGTCGGGGTCTGTTGCCTTGCATATCTGGGGGATTATACGGGTGCGCTTATCCTCAAGAGAAGCGGTGTTTACGATAACGCTCATAGTATCGATACCCGAGGGCAGATGCTCAAAGGAGATACCCTCGTTTTCAAGAACCTCAAGAACGCGTCTGCCAAAGCCAAGCTCGGAGTTCATCATATCCTTTTCTACGGTGATAACGCTGAAGCCCTTTTTGCCCGCAATACCGGTGATGACCTTGGTAGCTGCCTCCTCTGCCACGGGAACGATCATTGTGCCGCGGTCGGTGGGGTTGTTGGTGTTCTTTATATTGATCGGAATACCTGCAATACGAACAGGGAATATAGCATCCTCGTGAAGAACGGTGGCGCCCATGTAGGAAAGCTCACGGAGCTCACGGTATGTAATGGTGTCAATAACCTGGGGATTATCGATGATTCGGGGGTCAGCCATAAGGAAGCCGGAAACATCGGTCCAGTTTTCGTAGATGTCAGCCTTTGCCGCTCTTGCAACTATAGAGCCTGTGATATCAGAGCCGCCTCTGGAGAAGGTCTTGATGGTGTCGTTGGGCATAGCACCGTAGAAGCCGGGGATAACGGCATACTCGTGCTTAGCCAGACGCTGGCTCATAGCATCGTTTGTTCTCTCGGCATCAAAGGTACCGTCTTCCTTAAAGAAGATAACCTCTGCCGCATCAATAAAGTCAAAATTGAGATATTTTGCAAGTATCTTACCGTTGAGGTACTCACCGCGGCTTGCAACAAAGTCACGGCCTGCCTTATGAAGCACCGAGTGACGGATGAAGTAGTAATCCTCCTCAAGGCTGAAATCTTCAAGACCAAGATCCTTTATGATACCGTCGTAACGGTCGGTGATGAGAGTGAATATATCATCTATGCTTTCGCCCTTGGATGCCTTTTCATAGCATCTGTAGAGCAGGTCTGTAACCTTGTCATCATCAGAAAATCTCTTACCGGGAGCGGAGGGAACAACATAGTGACGGCAATCCTCTGCCAGCACGATATCCGCAACCTTTTTGAACTGCTTTGCATCGGCAAGCGAGCTGCCGCCGAACTTAACTACCTTTAACATTTTCGGAATTTCTCCTCTATAAATATAATTAGACTAATTATAGATATTATATGAAATATTATTTGATTTGTCAAGTAGGAAACAAAGCATTGATTTATCGAAATTCGATAAAAATATATTGACAAACGAAAATGAGTATGCTATACTACGGTTGTAGACAAAAGCTTATTTGGAGGGACATATGAAAAAAACGGTAATAAAGACGGTAATTATTATATCTGTTGCCTTGATTCTGGCATTAGTCATAGCTGCAGTATGGCTGAATCATTATCTTTTCGGAACCGTGGTCAGTCATAACTACAACAGGTACGAAAAAATAACAGAGGAATATGATTGCTTACCTACAGAGCTTCAGTTCGGAGAGTACAAAGACAGGGATTTTAAGTATTTTCAGCGTAATATGATAATATTTGAATCACACGCATATACCGTCAGACTTTCCTATGACGGTGAGGAATACGCAAAGCAAAAATCAGAGCTTGATACAGAGTTCAGCTTCTGCACTCAAAAGCTGTCTGCCGATATTGAGGAACCCTTTAAGGAACCCGAATTTGATATGGGGGATTTTCACTTCCGCATAGCGGGTATATGGGAAGAAGGGAGTATATTGTACGAGTATCCCAAAATCATTCTGTTCATCGGTACAAATGACACCGATAATGAAATAGCTTATATATTCTTTGAGGATCTCGATCAGGACCTTATCTATGGTTCGTTTGAGGATTTTCTCCGCGACGATTGCGGATGGAAGGATTAAAAAGACTGCTTCGGCAGTCTTTTTTATGATTTCACCGAATATACATATCTCAAGGCAGGTGTTAAAAATGAAAATAACATATACAAATAAGCCAATGAACAGGCAAAACCGCAATACGGCATCTCTTAAGACCATAATACTTATGTCCTGTATAGTTGCGTGTATGGTGGCGGTAAAGGTCATATATAATCCTACCGAGACAATGGAGGATGTGGCGGCGATGGCACAGATATCCGGCGAGACTATAGCCGAGGAAACAGAGGAGGTGTATTGAGTGCGCACTCCGCATTGACACAAGGAGATTCTATGTCTAAGGTTAAAATCCCAACCGTCACCGTCATATCCCTTATCGGTCTCATATTTATCGAGCCGACGCTGTATCTCGGACTGATTTTTCTGTCTGTTTTGCTCCACGAGGCAGGGCATCTTTCGGTTATGCTTGCCTTAGGTATAGAAATAGAAAAAATAACAGTTCTGCCCATAGGCATCGATATAAAAAGAAAACGCAAATATATATCATATCCAAAGGAGATCATCCTTGCTTTGGCAGGTGCGGCCGTAAATATCCTTGTCTTTTTTATTTTTAAAAAATATGAGTTTTTTGCATATACCAATCTGCTGTATGCGCTAATAAATCTCCTTCCCGTAAAGGGTCTTGACGGCGGCAATGCCCTCGGGGCCTTTTTATGCTCTATGCTTGATATAGACATAGCAGAAAGGGTACAGAAGGCACTATCCTTTGCTTTTGTTATTCTCCTTTGGATGCTTGGAATATATATACTTTTTCTGCTCAATGGCAATATAAGCATTTTTGCCCTGTCGGTGTTTCTTTTTATTTCGACAAATATGAAATAATTTTTCAAAAGCTATTGCAATTCTGTGAATTATTTGATATCATAACTATGTATTTTACAGAAACGGATTTTGCACGAATTTTAGAAGGGAAAATTTCTCTTTTCTGCACGATTTGTTTGTCACTCTGGTGAGGTTCCCGCCTCTTTCGGGGTGTTTTTTTCGTGTAGCGCTTTTTACCGTGCAAAGGAAACGAAAATAAATAATACAAAAAATAAATTATTTATTTTGGCCATATCGTTTCGTTGACGCGTGTGATTTGTAGGCACAAACCAAT
This sequence comes from Clostridia bacterium, assembly GCA_017537175.1. Taxonomy (GTDB): domain Bacteria; phylum Bacillota; class Clostridia; order Oscillospirales; family CAG-272; genus RGIG7300. The sequence continues at coordinate 83,734 of JAFYLH010000006.1, forward strand.
ATGCGCGAGTATGGCTGCGGACACTGTCCGCTTTAGGAGAGAAAAAAGCAAATGAGTAATTCTAAAAACAAAATCATTGAATTAAAGAATGTTTCAATGACCTTCCGTGACAGCGATACTCCCGTTCTTAACAATATATCGCTGGACATCCACGACAACGAGTTTGTTACTCTGTTGGGCCCCTCGGGCTGCGGCAAGACAACTACCCTGCGTATTATCGGTGGCTTTGCAACTCCCGATAAGGGGGATCTGCTCTTTAACGGTAAGCGTATAAACGATGTTCCTCCTTACAAGAGACAGGTAAACACGGTATTCCAGAAGTACGCTCTCTTCCCCCATCTCAATGTTTATGACAATGTGGCATTTGGTCTGCGTATATCCAAGGTGCCCGAAAAGGAGATAAAGCAGAGGGTTGCCGAAATGCTGGAGATAGTGGATCTGGAGGGCTTTGAAAGAAGAAGTATAGATCAGCTCTCGGGCGGTCAGCAGCAGCGTATTGCTATTGCAAGAGCCCTTGTAAATAACCCTAAGATCCTTTTGCTGGACGAGCCTCTTGGCGCTCTTGACTTAAAGCTCCGTAAGGAGATGCAGATAGAGCTTAAAAAGATCCAGCAGCGTATGTCCATCACCTTTGTATATGTCACCCATGATCAGGAGGAGGCTCTTACAATGAGCGATACCGTTGTGGTTATGAACAAGGGTGAGATACAGCAGATAGGTACTCCTCAGGATATCTATAACGAGCCTGTCAATGCCTTTGTTGCAGACTTTATCGGTGAAAGCAATATTCTTCCCGGTATTATGCACCGCGATTATCTTGTGGAGTTTGCGGGCAATAACTTTGACTGTGTTGACGGCGGCTTTGACGAAATGGAGCCTGTTGATGTAGTTATCCGTCCCGAGGATATCACCATCGTTCCCGCCTCCGACGAGGTGCTTAACGGTGTGGTCGAAACGGTGACCTTTAAGGGCGTTCACTATGAGATAGTGGTCAACGCATACTCGGATTACTGGATAGTTCATTCCACCAAATCCGCAAATGTGGGTGAGGTAGTGGGTCTGTCCTTTACCCCCGAGGATATCCATATTATGAAAAAGAGCGAGATGCCTAAGATAACCCGTTATACCGTAGGTCAGGGCGAGGAGGCATAAGGATGAACAAAAACACCAAATGGGTAGCAAGCCCATACCTTCTTTGGATGGTGGTTTTTGTCATCGTCCCCCTTGTGCTTATAGGCGTGTTTGCTTTTACGGTGAATGTTCCCTACGATCTTGAGGGAAACAGACTTACCGAGGAGCAGGCAAGTGAGCTTAAGCTGGCTTATGAGGGTACCGATGAGGAAATTCCTGTTGTATACAAGACGGTCTTTTCCTGGAATAATATTATTGCGGTCAGCCAGTACCTGCCCGTGCTTCTAAACTCAGCCTGGCTTGCTCTTATAGCCACCCTTATATGCCTTGTCATCGGCTATCCCATCGCTTATCTTATGTCGCGGGTCAATCCGTCATATCAGAGGCTCATACAGATGCTCATTATGCTGCCTATGTGGATGAACTTTCTTCTGCGTACATATGCGTGGATGACGCTCTTGGAAAAGAACGGCTGGATCAACAGAATTTTAGGACTTGTTGGCATAGGACCCTTTGATATGATAAACACACAGGGCGCTGTGGTTTTGGGTATGATATACAACTATCTGCCCTTTATGATACTGCCCCTGTATTCTGTTATGCTTAAGATACAGAACACCACCATCGAGGCGGCACAGGACCTTGGTGCGGGTAACATCCGAGTATTCACCAAGGTGGTAATTCCCCTCAGTATGCCGGGTATTGCTTCCGGTATAACAATGGTGTTTGTTCCTGCGGTATCTACCTTTATTATTTCCCGTATGCTGGGAGGCGGCACCAATATGCTTATCGGTGACCTCATCGACCTTCAGTTCCTGGGCAATGCTTACAATCCCAATCTGGGTGCGGCTATTTCCCTTGTGCTTATGGCATTCATACTTCTGTGTATGTCTATCACCAACCAGCTGGATAACGGTGACGAGGAAATGGAGGGTAAGATGCTATGAAAAAGCTTTACCGCCGTTTGTATATCGGACTTGTATTTACATTCCTGTATGCGCCCATCGTCGTACTGATAGTAAATTCCTTCAACCAGTCAAAGAGCCGTTCAAAGTGGGGCGGATTTACTCTTGATTGGTACAGTAAGCTCCTGACAGACGAGACTATTTTAAGCTCTCTTGTTACCACGCTTATCGTAGCTCTTGTTGCCTCTGTGGTAGCCACGGTGCTGGGAACCGCTGCCGCAATAGGCATCTTCAATATGAAGAAGAGATGGAGATCTGTTATACTCAACACCTCCTATCTTCCCATTATGAACCCCGAGATCGTAACCGGTGTATCTCTGCTTCTGCTGTTTGTATTTCTTAACATAGAGCTGGGATATGTTACCCTTATACTTTCTCACATTGCGTTCTGTGTACCCTATGTTATACTTAATGTCCTGCCTAAGCTGAGGCAGATGGACAAGCATCTGGTAGAGGCGGCTCTTGACCTTGGATGCAACCGTACGCAGGCCTTCTGGAAGGTAACGGTACCCGAGATAATGCCGGGTATAGTTACAGGCTTCCTTATGAGTATAACCTATTCGGTGGATGACTTTGTAATCAGCTACTTTACCAACGGCTCCTCCGCACAGACACTTTCCATCACCATATTCTCCATGACCCGCCGTAAGGTCAGCCCAAAGATCAATGCGCTGTCTACTCTGATCTTTGTTGTGGTGCTTATAGTGCTGATCGTTATGAATGTCCGTGATGTCCAAAAGTCAAAGCCTAAGAGATCTCATACCTCAAGCAAAAAGGGAACTGTCATTTTGGCGGTTGTATTGCTTGCAGCGGTGCTTGTGTCCTGCGTTGCGGTAGGCTTTATGCTTAACCGTTCCTCCGAGAACACTCTGGATTCCGGAACCTATTCCGATTCTGTGGATTGGGATATGTTCAGAGATAAGGGTATCACCCTCAATGTTTATAACTGGGGTGAGTATATCTCGATAAACGAGGGCGAGGACGGAGACTTTGATACCGTATCCGAGTTCGAAAGGCTGACAGGCATCAATGTGGAATACCGCACCTTTGCTTCAAACGAGGAGCTGTATGCCAAGATGAAGACCGGCGGCTTTAACTATGATGTAATTATCCCCTCCGACTATATGGCTGCAAGATTTATCAAGGAGGGTATGATACAAAGGCTTGACTTTGACAACATACCCAACTATAGCTATATAGATCAAAAATTCCACGATCCCGTATATGATTCCGAAAACGCATACACCGTTCCCTATACCTGGGGCTATGTAGGCATCATATACAATACAACAATGGTAGATACCGAAAAATATGATGTTGAAAGCTGGGATATACTGTGGAATGAGGATTTTGCCAAGAACATCCTTATGTTCAACAACTCCCGTGATGCCTTTGCCATCGCACAGTTCAAAAACGGATTTTCTGTAAACACAGCAGACCAAAAGGAGCTTGAGATAGCTGCCGCTGATCTGCGTACTCAGAAGCCTCTTGTGCAGTCTTATGTAATGGACGAGATATTTGACAAGATGATAGGCGGCGAGGCGGCTCTTGCACCCTATTATGCAGGTGATGCGGTCACCATGATGGAGGACAACGAGGATCTTGACTTTGTTATCCCCAAGGAGGGAACAAACCGCTTTGTTGATGTTATGTGTATCCCCGCTACCGTTACCGACAAGGATCAAAAGGCAGCGGCAGAAATGTTCATCAACTTTATGTGTGAGACTGAGGTAGCACTTCGGAATATAGAATATATCTGCTATTCCACACCTCATACTGGAGCATATGAGCTTCTTGACGAGGAGACAAAGAACGATGAAAACTTCTATCCCTCAGACGAAAAGCTTGCAAAGGCAGAGGCATTTAATGTTCTGCCCGACAGCGCCACCAAGACCATTGATGCTCTCTGGACAGATATAATGAGTAATACAGGTACCATACCTTGGCTTACACCCGTATTCCTTGTAGCCTGTGTGGGTATTGCGGTGTTCATTAATGTTTACCGTTCCCGTAAAAACAAGCGCAAAAACGAAATGTAATGCAAAAAAGCCGTCGCCAAGCGACGGCTTTTTTGTTATTTCCTATTGATTATAATTTAATTTTGTGATACAATGTTATCTGTATGATTATGTTTATTTAGGAGAAATGATAATGAGTATTATCGATATGAGGCTTAAGCTTGCGGCTTGTCTTAAAAAGGGTATTGATGCTATCAATCCCGACGCGGCACTGACCGTAGAAGAAATAGCCGATATGTTTGAGTATCCCCCGGATGACAAGCTGGGAGATCTGGCTCTGCCCTGCTTTAAGTTTGCAAAGACACTTCGCAAGGCTCCCCCTATGATAGCAAATGAGCTGTCTGCATCTCTTAAGGATGCAGAGGGTATAAGCGAGGTACAGGTAGCAGGCGGTTATCTTAATATATTTATAGAAAGAAGCAGCTTTGCGGCAGATACCGTGGCAGAGGTAAACAGTAAGGGTGAAAGCTACGGCAGACTTACCGTAGGCGAGGGAAAGACCGTAGTTCTTGACTACTCCTCCCCCAATGTTGCAAAGCCCTTCCATATAGGACACTTAGGAACCACCGTTATCGGTCATTCCTTAAAGATGCTTCACGAGTTTGCAGGCTACAGGTGCGTTGGTGTCAACCACTTGGGCGACTGGGGAACTCAGTTTGGTAAGCTTATAGTTGCTTACCGCAAGTGGGGAAATAAAGAAGAGATAGAAAATGGCGGTATTGATGCCCTTGTTGCTATCTATGTTAAGTTCCACGAGGAGGCCGAAAAGGACGAGACACTTGAGGATCAGGCAAGAGCAGAGTTCACCGCTCTTGAAAACGGAGACGAGGAAAACCTCAAGCTCTGGAAGTGGTTTATCGAAATTTCCATCGAAGAATACAAAAAGACCTATGCACAGTTAGGCATCGAGTTTGACAGCTATGCAGGCGAGAGCTTTTATTATGACAAGTGCGCTCCCGTAATAGAAAAATTAAAGGATGCGGCTATCACCAAGGTTGACGACGGTGCTACCATCGTTGATCTCAGCGAGTACAATATGCCCCCTTGTCTTATACTTAAGCGCGACGGTTCTACAATCTACGCTACCCGTGATATTGCGGCGGCTCTCTACCGTAAGGAGACCTATGATTTTGACAAGTGTATCTATGTAACAAGTGCCGGTCAGAGTCTGCACTTTGCACAGTGGTTCAAGGTTGTTGAGATGATGGGCTATGACTGGGCAGACAGACTTCTTCATGTTCCCTACGGTACTGTAAGTATTGACGGTGCAAAGCTGGCTACCCGTACAGGTAATGTTGTGCTTCTTAAGGATCTTTTCGCCCAGGCAACAGACAAGGTGCTTGGCATTATGAACGAAAAGAACCCTGACCTTGAGGGTAAGGAGGCTGTTGCCGAGGCTGTGGGTGTCGGTGCTATAGTATTCCACTATCTTTCCAACAACCGTATCAAGGATATCAATTTCAAGCTTGACGATGTTCTTAAGTTCGACGGTAATACAGGTCCCTACTGCCAGTACACCTATGCCCGCTGTGCATCTATTCTTGCAAAGGCAGGCGGTGTGGCAGACAGCTGTGACTACAAAGATATTACCGAAGAGGAATATCAGCTTGCAAAGACTCTTGCAAGATTCCCCGAGGCTGTTGAGGCGGCTCTCAGCTCCAGCGAGCCTATGATGATCACCCGTTATATCCTTGATGTAGCAACAGCATTCAACCGTTTCTATCACGAGTGTCAGATCCTGTCCTGCGAGGATGAAAAGATCAGAGACCGCCGTGTTTCCATGACAAATGCAGTTCATACCGTTCTCGGCTCTGCCTTCGGTCTTATCTGCATGAAGAAAACAGAAAAAATATAATTTTAAGGAGAATATAGATTATGTCCGGACATTCCAAATGGAGTAATATCAAGCACAAGAAAGAAAAGAGTGACGCTGCCAAGGCGAAGGTGTTTACCAAGATCGGTAAGGAAATGGCTGTTGCAGTAAAGGCGGGCGGTCCCGATCCTGTTTCCAACACCAAGCTTAAGGAGCTCATCGCAAAGGCTAAGTCCTTAAATGTACCTAACGACAATATCGACCGTATCATCAAGAAGTCCTCAGGTGCAGATGCCGTTGACTACGAAGAGGTAGTATACGAGGGCTACGGTCCCAGCGGTGTTGCAGTTATCGTTGAGGCTACCACCGATAACCGTAACCGTACAGGCGGTAATGTAAGACATTTCTTCGATAAGTACGGCGGAAACCTTGGTCAGAGCGGCTGCGTATCCTTTATGTTTGAGGATAAGGGTGTTATCATCATCGAGCGTGAAAGCGGTGCCGACGAGGATAAGCTTATGGAGGATTCTCTTGAGGCAGGCGCAGAGGATTTTGTAGCAGACGAAGAGGTATTTGAGATCTATACCGTTCCTGCTGACCTTATGGCAGTAAAGGAAGACCTTGAGGCTAAGGGCTATGTTATCGCTTCTGCCGAAAAGGACAAGATCCCCTCTAATTATGTTACCCTCACCGACGAGGAGGACATCAAGAAGATGAACCTTCTCATCGAGCATCTTGAAGAGGACGACGATATTTCCGAGATCTACCATAACTGGGAAGAATAATTTACAGGAGGCGAAAGCCTCCTGTAATTAAATGCATTCTGCATTCCGCACTCTGCATTAAGAAGTAGGACAAAAATAAATGAAAAAAATCTTATTTATCGGTACCGGAGGAACAATAAGCTCAAAGCACAGCTCTATGGGTCTTGTTCCCGGCCTTGATACCGAGGCACTTATTACGGCTCTGCCGGATATACGCCAGCTTTGTGACCCCTATGCCCTGAGTCTTTATTCAATAGACAGCTCAGAGATGACCCCCGAGCATTGGCTTGGTATGGCAAGGGCGGTAAAAGAGAATTATGACGGCTACGATGCCTTTATCATCTGTCACGGAACCGATACTATGGCTTATTCCGGGGCGGCTTTGAGCTATCTTATACAGAACAGCCCCAAGCCGATAATTCTCACAGGCAGCCAGAAGCCTATTTCCTTTGATATCACCGATGCCAAGCGCAATCTCCGTGATGCTCTCCTCTGTGCGCTTCATCCCGACAGCGCGGGAGTGAATATCGTCTTTGACGGCAAGATAATTGCAGGCAGCCGTGCCGTAAAGGAAAAGACCTATTCCTTTGATGCCTTTGTCAGTGTCAATTTTCCCTATCTCGGATATATCAAGGGTGACAGTGTTGTTTACTATATCAAGCAACAAAAGGGTGAGGTGTGCTTCTATGACAGGATGGATGCAAGCATCTTTGTGCTTAAGCCTACACCGGGTATGCCCCTTGATATCATAGATACCTTGGTGCGTGACTATGACTGTCTTGTAGTGGAGTGCTACGGTATGGGCGGACTTCCAAAGGAAACGGCTGACCGTATGGCACAGGCTCTTGAAAAGCATAAATGCCTTATAGTTATGACCACACAGGTGGCATACGAGGGCAGTAACACCGGAGTTTATGAGGTGGGCAGATATATTGGGGACAAGTTTGAATATCTCGAAGCTCACGATATGGCAAATGCAGCCCTGTATACCAAGCTTATGTGGATGCTTGGCAACTTTGATAAAAGCGAATACAAAAATATTTTCTATACACCTGTAGGATACGATATTTATGGGTAAATGTTATATTATAGGTGCCTGCGGCTTCAATGAAGAGATAGATCCGCAGGCAGATGACCTTGTTATAGCTGCCGACGGCGGCTACGAGGCACTTATGAAAAAGGGAATAAGAGTGGATTGCGTAATGGGAGATTTTGATTCTCTCGGCTATACTCCCGAGCATGAAAATGTAACCGTCCATCCCTGCGAAAAGGACGATACCGACACCCGCCTTGCCTGTGAATACGGCTATGAACGGGGATACCGTAAATTTCTTATCTTTGGCGGTATCGGCGGCAGGCTTGACCATACTCTTGCAAATATGCAGACTCTTTTGGGTCTTTGCCGTATGGGAGCAGAGTCATATCTCATAGGTGAGGGTAAGATAATAACCGTTGTGGAAAACGGCTCTTTTGAGTTCAGCGGTAAAGAAAGTGGCTATCTCTCGCTTTTTCCTGCTGACGGAGCGGTAAGCGGTGTGACCCTTAAAGGCTTAAAATATCCCCTTGACAATGCAGAGCTTTTTTCTGACAGAGCATTGGCTGTAAGTAACGAATTTACAGGCGAAAAAGCCCTTGTCCGTGTGGACCAAGGCGCACTTTATATAATGTGGTATGAGGATTACAGGGAAGGAGAGAGCAGAGTATGATAATAACAGGTGCAGTGTTTGACCTTGACGGAACGCTTATAGACTCTATGCCCATGTGGCATAACTTTGTGGGAGTTTATCTTGATAAATACAGTATGACCCCCGATGATTATCTCAAGGCAAATGCAAAGGATATGAGCTTTGCTCAGGCGGCGGAGTATATAAATGAGCACTATCCTCTCGGCAAGACCAAGGAAGAGATCGAAAAGGATATGGAGGCAACCGCAGCCGATGCCTATGCCAATACCATTGCCATAAAGCATGATGTCAAGCCCTTTCTGTTTGCTCTCCGCTGTAAGGGAGTAAGAATGTGTATAGCAACCGCAAGCCCCCGTGAATGGGCGGAGTCGGCGTTAAAGAGACTTAACATAGATCACTATTTTTCGGTAATACTTTCCTGCTATGATCTTAAGACTTCAAAGAGCGATCCTATGATATATGACCGTGCATTTGACATTCTCGGTACAGACCGTGAGACCACATATGTTTTTGAGGATTCGGTAAACTGTATCCGCACCGCAAAGGCGGCTGGGTACAAGGTCATAGGTGTTAAGGACGAGATGTCCGCACCGGATGAAGAGGAAATCAAGAGACTCTCTGATATCTACATAAAGGATTTTGATGATTTCAGAGGTATGGTAAGATAAAAAGACTTGAGAGGCAAGTCCTTTTATAATTCTCAATTCTTAATTCTCAATTCTCAATTGAATGAAGAAAACAGTTGCCGAGGCAACTGTTTTCATTTGTTTATATAAGAGTATACTGATGCTTATTGCATAGTTAAACAATTACAATAAGTGAAAATTATATAATACATCTAACCAAAAATAAGATGAAGATTCTCGACCTAAAGGGAGAAAATCCACCATAATTCTGCATTCTCTATTCTGCGCTCTGCATTAATTACAGTATAGCTTCAACCTTTGCCAATATCTCCTCCGCTATGATCTCGGGGGAGCGTGTTCCGTCGATTATGAGTATGCTTTCCTTGTCCTTTAACTGTTCAAAGAGATCGAAGAAGTTTTTTCTTATCTGCTGCTGTCTTTCCAGCTTTTCAAATATTTCTGTTTCGCCGCGGTTTTCTACTCTTTGCATAGACTGCTCGGCGGGGACATCAAGAAAGATGTGCAGATCCGGTCTTGCCATCTGCATTGCCTCGCGGTTGAGGGCCATTATCCAGTCAAGGTCACAGTCTACCGACTGATATGCAAAGGAGGACAGATAGTATCTGTCGCAGAGAACCGTATTACCCTTACTTAGATTGTCAAGTATTCCGTCCTCGGCTGTGATATGATCAAGCCTGTCGGCGGCAAAAAGGGCAGCTATAGCCTTGAGGTCTGTTTTTTCTTCTCCGGTAAGATATTTGCGAAGCTGCTTTCCCATAGAATTTCCGGTGGGCTCTCTGGTTATATGTACAGGTATGCTGCGCTCTGTAAGGGCTCGGTGCAACGCATTGATTTGCGTGGTCTTTCCGCTTCCGTCTATACCCTCGAATACAATGAATTTTGACATATTGTTCTCCGCTGTGGTTAATGATGATTTGTTGATTACGGATGAGTGGCATTTGTTTAACAATAACCGTATCACACAAGCGTTATCATTGTGTGATATTAAATGATTTTTAAAAGACTTCACCCGATTATGGATGCAAACACTTGTTTGCTAAAAAATCCGAGCAGATGCTCGGATTTTCAGAGTTTTCAGAATGCAAGACCTTCGTCGGCCTCGTCGTCAGCGGTGTCCTCTTCGATCTCATTGTAGAGTCCGTCACCGTCATAGCAGCCGTCGCAGTCATCAAAGAAGAAGTCATCGTCAAAGTTGAAAGGATCAGACTCCTTTACGACACGCTTTTTGTTATACTTTTTGTAAATCAGCATAGCAGCTACAAAAATGGCCGCAAGTGCGCCGAGGATTACAATAATCTTGATCAGAGTATTGGTGCTGTTGTTCTTGTTTTCCATACGATCAACATCCTTTCCGAATATATATCTGGTTGTATTATATCACAAACATCAGAGAATGTAAACATATTTTTGGCTGTTTTTTTAAAAATTATTATAATTAATCATATTAAAAGTTGCATTTTTTATCAAACTATGTTATACTACTGTATTATGAAGAAAGAAATTCTCTGTATGATGCCATATGAGCTGGAGGATATGCTCCGGGCTTACGGCGAAAAGGCATATAAGGCAAAGCAGATATTTGCGTGGCTTCACAGAGGAGCTACCTTTGATGAGATGAGCGACATCTCAAAGAAAACACGGCAGTTCCTTTCGGAGAACACTACTCTTGTGTATCCCGAGATCGTGCAGAAGCAGGTATCAAAGCTTGACGGTACTGTAAAGTATCTGTTTTCTATGTACGACGGTCAGCTTATCGAGAGCGTCGTTATGCGTTACAAGCACGGTAACTCCATATGTATATCCAGTCAGGCGGGCTGCCGTATGGGGTGCAGATTTTGCGCTTCCACCCTGGGAGGCAAGGCAAGAGACCTTTCCTCGGGTGAGATACTTTCCCAGATCATCGTTGCTCAAAAGGACATAGGTGAGCGCATAGATAATGTAGTTATGATGGGCATAGGCGAGCCCCTTGATAACTATGACAATGTTATCCGTTTTCTTGAGCTTGTGGGGGCGCCCGGCGGACTTAATATCGGCTACAGGCATATATCCCTTTCCACTTGCGGACTTGTAGACAGGATATACCGTCTGGCAGAGGAGGAGTATCCCATCACCCTGTCCATATCTCTTCACGCCACAAGGGATGAGGAGAGAGACGAGATAATGCCCATAAACAAAAAATGGGGCATAGATGAGCTGCTTTCTGCCTGCAGGGCATATTTTGACAAGACCGGCAGACGCATATCCTTTGAGTATACACTTATCCACGGCAAAAACGACACGCCTGCCCACGCCAAGCGTCTGGCATCGCTTTTGCTTAAATATTTTGACAAGGCTCCCTTCCATGTCAACCTTATACCGGTAAACACGGTAGCTGAAAGCGGCTTTACGGCAGGAAATGAGCAGAGTATAAAGAGATTTACAGAGATTCTTGAAAAATCGGGTGTCAATGCTACCAGACGCCGTAGGTTAGGCTCGGATATCGATGCCTCCTGCGGACAGCTCAGACACAAAAACAGTAATAAATAGGAGGTGAGACTGTGTATTTTCTCGGAAAAACCGATATAGGTAAACAAAGGCAGACCAATCAGGATAACTTTTTGACCATGCGTGTCTGTGACAATGTGACCCTTTTCGTTTTGTGTGACGGAATGGGCGGTACCAACGGGGGAAATATTGCATCAAGTCTCGCCATGCGTACCTTTGCTGAATATATAGAGCAGGCTCTTGTCGACTCTGTCAATGATGACGGGATATGCGATGTATCCGGCTTCAATCTGCCCCTGCTTATGAACGAGGCGGTGGGTGCTGCCAACAAGGCGGTATACTCAAGGGCAAGAGAAAACTCCGAGCTTACCAATATGGGAACCACCATTGTTGCGGCACTGGCGGCAGACGATGAGATCCATATCGCCAATGTAGGCGACAGCCGTATGTATCTGCTGGAGGGCAAGGAGCTTACCCAGCTTACTCACGATCATTCTTATGTTCAGATGCTGGTGGATATGGGACAGCTGACCAAGGAGGAGGCCGCCACTAATCCTCGACGCAATATCCTTACCCGTGCGGTGGGCACAGAGCCGACTGTTGATGCCGATGTCATAACCGTAGATATACCGAAGGAAGGCTCATATTTTGCACTTTGCTCGGACGGACTGTATAATTTCCTTACAGAAAAGGAATTTATAGGTATAGTAAGAAAAAAATATAAGGATTATGACGATGACGATTATGATGCGGAGTTGACCTTAAAGACAGGGTTGTTGGTTGACACCGCAAACGCCAACGGCGGCGGTGATAACATTACCATTATTCTTATCAAGATAGTATGAGGAAATAATGATGAACGCATTTGATAAATATGTAGGTCAAGTGTTTGACAACAGATATAAGATAACCAAGGTGTTGGGTGTCGGCGGTATGGCTGTGGTATTTGAGGCTTTTGATACCAAGCTTAACCGTATAGTTGCACTTAAGATGCTCAAGGATGAGATAGCCAATGATTCTCAGTCGGTAAAACGTTTTATCAACGAATCCAAGGCTGTTTCTATGCTTGCTCATCCCAACATCGTCAGCATATACGATGTTTCGGTTAAGGATAACCTTAAATATATCGTTATGGAACGGGTTGACGGTATAACCCTTAAGAGCTATATGACTCAGAAGGGAGTGTTGTCTCTTGCCGAGACCCTCAGCTATGCCGAGCAGATATTACGCGCATTGGAGCACGCACACTCCAAGGGTATTATCCACCGTGATATCAAGCCTCAGAATATTATGCTCTTAAAGAACGGCAGGATCAAGGTTACAGATTTTGGTATAGCCAAGCTTCCCAATGCAGAGACGGTTACCATGACCGATAAGGCAATAGGAACGGTATTCTATATCAGTCCCGAGCAGGCAAGCGGCAAGGCTATCGATCAGCGCAGTGATCTTTATTCTCTTGGTGTTCTTATGTATGAAATGGCAACAGGACAGCTGCCCTTTAATGCAGAGAGTCCTGTTTCGGTTGCCCTTATGCAGGTCAATGCCAAGGCTAAGGCACCCCGTGAGATAATGCCCAATATCCCTCTGGGATTGGAGCAGATAATTATGCTTGCAATGGAAAAGCAGCCTGAACGCCGTTTCCAAAATGCCGCACAGATGCTGCGTCATCTTATACAGATCAAGAATAATCCCACTTATGTTTTCAAGACCAAAAGCCGCGACGGCAAGATAGCCATCGAGGATGTGGAAAAGTCAAAGGGTGCAGATCAGACACCCGGCAGAGTTTCAAGACCTATGTTCCCCATGATCATGGGCATATCCCTTGCGTTTCTTTTGGTATTTGGTTTTGTTGTTATTCATATGTGTACCTGGTTCGGACTTTTCAACTGGGCGGATATCTTAAGCTTTGGCAAGGATGCCGATCCTGAAGAGGAGATCGAGGAGCTTAATAACTCCGAGACAGTATCGGTTCCCAACCTTATGGGTAAGGTTATCACTCAGGAGTTCAGAGATGAGCTTGAGGCGCAGGGCTTTAAGCTTACATTAAAGTATGATGACAGCCAGCCGGATGTTGCGGTCAATACGGTACTTGGTCAGTTCCCCGAGGCGGGAGCAGAGCGCAAGATCATACCCGGTCAGCAATATTGCGATATCAAGCTGACACTCAGCCGCGGTAAGGATGCAAAGGTGCTTCCCGACCTTACGGTCAAGGATTACCGCGAGGTGGAGATCAAGCTCTCGGATATGGGACTTAAATTCGAGGAAAAATACGAGGTCAATGATAATATACCTGTAGGATGCATTATCCGTACAGTACCTATGGCAGGCGAAAAGGTAAATGCAGGAGATACCATAGTTCTGTATATCAGCAAGGGCACCGACGTCAAGTATGTACAGGTTCCCAACTTTGTAGGCCTCACCGAGGCTCAGGCAAAGGCACAGCTTGCAGATTATAATCTTGTTTTGGGTGAGATCACCTATGAGCAGTCCTCCAAGCCTGCGGGCACTGTCATAGGGCAGAGCCGTGCGGCATACGAAAGTGTACCCGAAAAGACTACCAAGATAGATCTTGTAATAAGCAAAGGACAGTAAAATAAGTTAGAAAACAGTGTCAAAAGACACTGTTTTCTAAAATTATTTATGTAGTTTAAAAATTCTTGCAAGTATGGGCGCGAGTATACGGGGTGACTTTACAACTACTATCTTCATATGTAGACTCCTTTATATGTTTGTGAAATAAACTATGCCTGCGCTGATTATGATTATCGATTCTATGACCACCAGTACAGAGCAGGGCAAAAAGTAGGTAAGCAGAATACCTGCACCGAATGCAAGAGCGATATATCCTGCCGAGCGGCAAATACATTTTATGGCACGCATAACAAAAATCCCTTCCGTCATTCTCTAATAACAGAGTATGACAAAAGGGGAAATGTGTTAATATTAGTTAGGAGTTAGGAGGTAGGAGTTAGGAGTTTAGGTGATTTTTGTTGCTGCAAAGCAACAAAAATTCCATTTAATTATATAGGAGATTGCTGATACTTATTATTTGGTCAACAAATACAACAAGCAAAAACCAATAGCAATAAACTATAAAACAAAGATAACCAAGATTATAATAGGATGCAGATTTTCGACCTGTGGGAGAAAATCTTCCTTAACTCCTAACTCCTAACTCCTAATTATTTCTTGTCCCAGGAGTGGATGTTCTTGAGTATTCCGTGGAGCTCAAGGAAGCTTTCGTGGCGGCTTTGGGGTATTCTTCCTTCCTTTACCGCCTCAAGCACGGCACAGCCCTCTTCCTTGGTATGAGTGCATTTGGTGTATTTGCATTCCCCTAAACAGGGTCTGAACTCGCGGAAGGTATAGGGAAGCTCCTCTACCGTATAATCATCGTATATGGTGGGATCAAGCATAGAAAATCCGGGAGTATCCGCAATAAATCCGTCGTAGCCTTCATCCTCAAAAAGACCGCTCAGGGGATACAGCTCAATATGGCGGGTGGTGTGTCTGCCCCGCTGGATTTTGCGGCTTACATCTCCGGTGGCAAGACCCAGATTTGGAAAAAGGGCGTTGAGAAGAGTTGATTTACCTACACCCGAGGCTCCGGAAAAGGCGGATATCTTACCGCGGCACTTTTCCTTGAAATAGCCCAGCAGCTCTGCTTTATCAGAGTCGGGATCGGTAACAAACACATCAACACCGATAGAGGAGTATATCTCTTTTAATTCATTTGCCTTTATGGGATCAAGGTCGTTTTTTGTGATTATTACCACAGGCTCAATACCCTTGTGATCCGCTATGGATATCATCTTGTCAAGGGTTGCGGTGACAGGCAGGGGCTTTTTTGCCGCAGCCACTATAAAAAGTATATCAAGATTGGCCATAGGGGGACGGATAAGGGTGTTGTGTCGGTCGACTATATCCACTATGCAATCATCCTCTATCACAACTCTGTCACCCACATAGGGAGTTATGTTTTCGTGGCGGAAAACACCTCTTGCACGGCATTGTACAATACTGCCGTCGCAGAGTATATCATACAGGCCGCCTAAACCTTTTATAATAATACCTTCCATATTGCTCCTGATGTTTAATAAGATAATTATATTATATTTACAATAAAAAACTTTGTCAAGTAAAGGAAAAAAAGATGTTAGAGCTTTTTAAGTCGGTTATCGAAAAGGGGATACTGAAAAAGATAATTTTAAGTAAGCCCGCTGACAAAAAAATATTAAAGAGCGTAGCTACGCTTGTAAATATGAAGGGGGAGCTTTATCTCCAGATAGAGACCTTTACAAGCGACGGTAAGGCTACTCACCGCAATATAAAGGTTTCTGATGCTCCCGATGCTCTTGGGCAGATGGTGGGCACGGAATACAATCAGATAAATGTTCTTACAAGCGCGGGCGAGGCACAGATCAAGGTGTCGGGCAAGGGCAAGGTTACTTTGCTTAACCGTATAAAGGATAAGGGTGAAAGAGTAACAGTACAGGGTCACGACCGCAAAAAACAGCATATTATTTCCGCAACCGAGCCTGTTGACTTCCTTTTTGAGCTGGGGGTCAAGGATAAGGACGGCAGAGTTTTTGATAAAAAGCGCTCCAAGTTCAGACAGATCAACCGATTTCTTGAGCTTTTGTCCGAGGCATACACCTTCCCCTCTGACAGAGAGCTTTATATACTTGACCTCTGTTGCGGCAAAAGCTATCTCAGCTTTGCGGTGTATTATTATTTTACCGTGCTTCGCGGTATGTCGGTAACAATGGACTGTGTTGACCTGAAGGAGGATGTAATAGAATACTGTAATTCTGTGGCGCAAAAGCTGGGTTATACGGGACTTCATTTTATAGCCGGAGATATCAATGATTTTGAGCCTAAAGCAGCTCCCGACCTTACCGTATCTCTGCATGCCTGCGATATAGCGACCGATATAGTACTTGCAAAGGCGGTGACATCGGGATCAAAGGTTATTATGTCTACACCCTGCTGTCATCACGAGATGATGCATCAGTTAAAGGCGGGGGGCTCGGACTGTGATTTTATGCTTACTCACTCTATACTTATGCAAAAGCTGTGCGACGCGGCAACCGACTCTCTGCGTTGCCTTATGCTGGAAAGTAAGGGCTATGATGTAACCGCCCTTGAGCTTATAGACCCCGAGGAGACACCCAAGAATGTGCTTATCCGGGGAATATTCAACGATAAATGCAGCGATCAAAAAAAAGAAGCAAAGCGAAAAGAGTATGACAGTATTTGTCAGAGACTGGGTGTGGAGCCCTATCTTGCAAAATTGATATAAATGTTGTATAATAATATATTATAACGAAGGGAGGATGAATATGACTAAATTTTTGAAGGCAGTATGGCGGGATATAGTTGCCAACATTCTGTTTTTTGCGTCGCTTATGACTATAGATATATCATTCCGTCTTGTATACGATGCCAATAACACATCACCTCTCCCTTTTTCTGTATCCTTCTGGGCATCCTTCTTCTGGTGTATGCTGATCGTGGGTGTTTCAATTGCTCTTCCAAGAGTTTTGCAGAGGATATACATAATACTTGTTCCCCTTGCGTTTTGTCTGTTGACGGTGATCCATGCGGTAATGGACAGCTTTTTTGGACAGTATATGTCATTTTCGTCAGCAATGTACGCAGGCGACGGAGCGGGATATTTTGATTGGTCTTATTTTGATGTAAAGCCCATGCTTATAGTTATGCTCTTTGTGAGTATGGCGGTATCGGTAGCTGCGGCAATACTTATCCCTAAGATCAAGGGCTACAAGGTCAGACTTGTTGTAATGGCTGTCGTTATACTTATTGGCGGTATAGGATTGCCTGTTACCGTAAACAAAACCTTTAAAAACGATTTTGGCAGTATACTTTGGAACAGCACCAAGAGTCACGCCGATTATTATGATGATTTTACCGATTACAGACTTTGTATGCATATGTGCGGTCTTTATCACTATACCTTCAGGGATGCATATATCAGTTCAGGTCTTGCGGACAGGGTCGAACGCATAACCAACAGCTCAAGAATAGAGGAGCTTGACCAATACTATGCTTCAAAGGATATTGATCCCGACAACGAAATGACAGGTGTGTTTAAGGGTAAAAATCTTATCCTTATACAACTTGAATCTATCGACAGCTGGATGGTAAATGACATAGCAATGCCTACTCTTAGTGCATTGAGGGAGGAGTCTGTGGACTTTACAGGCTTTTATGCTCCAAAATATCTGTGGGCGGCAACATTCTCCTCAGAAAATGCGGTGAATACGGGTATGATAACCCCTATGAATTCCTCAAAGATGTCATATTTCACAGAGACCGCCTATCCCTATTCTCTGCCCAATCTTTTCACTCAAGAGGGCTACAGTGTTAACAGCTATCACCGCAGCAACCGCAGTATGTACAACCGCGGCGAGATCCACGAGGCCTGGGGATACGAAAAGTATTATTCAAGCGGTGATATGGCTTTGTCGGACGGCGATATGGACTCTACCATTATCGAGGCATATGATATGTTCACATCAGACAAGCCCTTTATGTCCTTTATCATAACCTATACAGGACACGGTCCCTATACGGCAGACGGTAAGGCTGTTGTCAAGCACGAGGAGTATATAAGATCAAGACTTGAGGGCGAGTATGAGGACGAGTATGTCTGGGCACTTTGTCACGCATACGAAACCGATCTTTTTGTCAAGAGTCTGTACCAAAAGCTGGAGGAAGACGGAAAGCTTGAAAATACGGTGCTGTTTTTCTATACAGACCACTATGATCACTATGTAACCACCGAAGGGCTTCTTGAAAAATACAAGGGAACAGACGACACAAATCTTATGGGCAATGTTCCTTGCTTTGTATATTCCAAGGGTCTTGAGGCACAAAAGGTGGACAAGGTTATTTCCACATACGATATACTGCCTACCATAGTCAATCTCTTTGACCTTGATACAGACGGCAGATATTATCTGGGTAATGATGCTTTTTCTCCTTACGGCGGATATGTGATATTCCGCGATATGTCCTGGTATGACGGAGAAAGCTATTACAACATAATGCAGGATGAGCCTACCGAGCTTGCAAGGGAAAGAAGCAAGGAAATAGACGAAAGGCTTAATGCCTGCTGGGATTCAATTAAGTTTAATTATTTTAATGATAAATGAGGTATACAATTATGGGATTTTTAACAGGTAAAACAGCGATAATCACAGGCGGTGGTAAGGCTCCTGCCTTAAAGGACGGCTCTGCCGGCTCTATCGGCTACGGTATCGCTATTGCATATGCAAAGGAAGGCGCAAACCTTGTGCTCACAGGCAGAAATGTACCCAAGCTTACCGAGGCAAAACAGGAGCTTGAGAGCCTTTACGGTATTAAGGTTCTTGTATGTCAGGCTGATATCAGTGCCGCAAACGACAATGAGGCTACCGTTAACAATGTTATCAAGGCAACTATAGATGCCTTTGGCCGTATCGATGTCCTTATCAACAACGCACAGGCCTCCGCTTCCGGTGTTACCCTTGCAGAGCACACAACAGAGCAGTTTGACCTTGCAATGTATTCCGGTCTTTACTCGGCATTCTATTATATGAAGGCCTGCTATCCTTATCTCAAGGAAACCAAGGGCTCTGTTATCAACTTTGCCTCCGGTGCGGGTCTCTTTGGTAACTTTGGTCAGTCTGCCTATGCGGCAGCCAAGGAGGGTATCCGCGGACTTACCCGTGTTGCGGCAACCGAATGGGGCAAGGACGGTATCAATGTAAATGTAGTTTGTCCTCTTGCGTGGACCAGTCAGCTGGAAAAGTGGGCAGAGTATAACCCCGAGGCATTCAAGGCAAATGTTCATATGCCTCCTATGGGTCATTTTGGCAACTCCGAGCTTGAGATCGGCCGTGTCTGCGTGCAGCTTGCATCACCCGACTTTAAGTATATGTCGGGCGAAACACTTACCCTTGAGGGCGGTATGGGCTTAAGACCTTAAGAATTCGGAATTTGGAATGCGGAATTAATGTAAAAAGTCGGTTCAACAGAACCGACTTTTGTTATTATATTATGTTTTATCAAAATATTCGTAGCAGGCGAAGCGGATTATGTCCTCGGTAACACCGAAATATTCCGCCAGCTCCCAGACCTCGGTAATGCCCTGTACAAATGCGGCTTCAAGGCTTTGCTTTGGCAGGATATGCTCTATCATCCACATATTGGCCCTGTATTCACAGCGGCTTCTTGTTTCAAGGGGAGAGTAGGGACGGTAGAATGCTCCCGTCATACAGTGACCGATCTCGTGGGCAAGATGAACCTTGCGCTGTGCCTCGGTCATATCCCCCTCGTCCATAATTATATATTTTTCACTTCCGTCCTCAAAGGATACAGACTTGTTAAGCGGTAGTCTGCAATACTCCAGGACTATTTCGTTTTCATCACAAAATACTGCACAATCTGTGCTTGTTGTCATCTGCTTACTCCTTTTTCTGATGTCTTTTTTTAATAAGCTCTATGGCAAACATAGCCTCCTCCCACATTGCATCGGTGACCTCACCGTCGCCGCCGAAGAGAGCTAACTTTACATCCTCGTCGGTAACGGGACTTTTTGCCTCGGATTCCTTACCCGTGGTCAGATAGTCAAGCGAAACACCAAAATAGTCGGCTATCTTTTTAAGCTTGTCCTGCTTGGGGGTGGACTTGCCGTTTTTCCAATCGCTTACGGTGGCAGGGGCAATACCCGTTGCCTTGCATACCTGATATGCAGTTACATTGTTCCTTTGTAACAATTCAACAAAAATCTCATACATTTTTTGTACGCTCCAACAAAACCGAAAATTATTAAAGAAATCTTATATAAACCTATTGACAATTTCGGAAAACCGATATATAATTTGTAATACGGTTTAAGAAATCTTAACTAAACGGGGCTAAGATTTAATATTTCCGAAATTATTATATCAGGTTTCCGAAATAAAGTCAAGTGTTAATTAAGGATTTCTTAAAATTATTTTCAGTATAACAACGGATGCAAACCACTCATTTGCTTCGGTAACATTTTAGTACAATATATGTCCGATAATTGGGACAGAAGGGAGGATAATGCTTGGCATATATGTGTTTTCGCGGGTACGGCGAATGTGATGCGTGCGGTTTTTGCACATCGGATATTGATAACGAAGAAAGTGAGGAGTAAAAATGACAAACAGAGATTTTAATAAAGTAATTATAACAGGCAGAGCCAAGGACAAGCCTGAGCTGAAGCTGACGGTAGGCGGAACTGCTGTGTTGAATTTTACCCTTGTAAGCGAGGGTGTCAAGAATAAAGAATATGTGGATGTTACCGTATGGGGTGAGCTTGCCGAAAAGGTATATAAGGGTCTTGGTCCCGAAAGCCGAATAATGGTGGAGGGTATGCTTCACCGTACTGCGGGAGAAAGCTCTTACGGTAAGCTGGAGATAACAGCCAACCGCATATTCGACATAGGTGAATGCAATGGGTAAGTATACCGAGGATATCTATACATTATGCCCCTTTTACCTCAAGGAGGCGAGCACACGCCTTATCTGTGAGGGAATCCCGGAGGGGGCAAGCAATGTAACGGTGTTCGGTAACAGTCTTCTCAAGGCAAGACACCAGAGCAGATATTGCCGCAAGGATTACAGCTCCTGTGCCTTGTGTAAGGCGCTTATGAATAAATACGATTAAAAAGGTGAGATAAACTCACCTTTTTTTCTTTTTCTGTTGAAATTCATCGGAATTTGTAGTAAAATAAATTATTACCGACAAAAAAGGAGGGGAGAATATGGATATAACCAAAATTACCGAAAAAAGATCGGATCTGTCATGGCTCAATATTTTTCTTTTCCCGATTTGCTTGGTTTTGTATGAGCTTATTTTCCGTTTGGTTACCGCAAAGGCGGTCTTTTGTGAGTCCACTCTCTTTGTGGTGTTATTCTCTCTTTTTTACGGCTGTGTGGGATATCTTTTATCCACTCTTTTAAAAAACAAAAGGGTCAACGGCATAATTACTCTGTTAACTCTTATCATACTGCCCGTGGTATATCTGGTAGAATATTTCGTATACCGCGAGTTCAAGGTGTTCTATGATATCAATACCGTTTTTGGCGGTGCCACAGATGCGGTAGGTGGATTTTCGGATGAGATATGGAGTCTGATCTTCAGCCCCGAGGGAATGCTTGTAATATTTATATACTTTATCCCTGCAATTCTCTATCTTGTTTTTTGCAAAAAGACCTTTGGAATTGCGGTGTCGGATATGCCCAAGCGTATAACCGTTATTCTTGCAGGCACCTTGATATTTTCGGGATGTCTTATAGGAATAAGAAGCATACCGCAGCTTGATCTTGCCTACGGCAAGGAGTACAGCTATCAGAGTGCAGTTGACAGCTTTGGACTTTTAACGGCAATAAGACTTGATCTTAAGGAAATGATCCTTGGTTCTAAGGACGGCTTTGAAAATATCGAAGCGCTACCCGAGGTCATACCTACTCCCGACACCGAGCCCTTGTCCGAGGAGACCGACGAGATAAATGAACCCAAAGAAGAGCCTGTTGTGTATACGCCAAATGTTATGGATATAGATTTTTCCTCTATGCAGGCAAGCGGTAAGGTGGCAGAGCTTAATGCTTATGTGTCCTCACTTACTCCCTCAATGAAGAACGAGTATACGGGTATTTTTGAGGGTAAGAACCTTATATTTATAACAGCCGAGGCCTTTTGCGCTGAGGTGCTGGATCCCCAGCTTACCCCCACACTTTACCGTATGGCAACAAAGGGAATACAGTTTACCGACTATTATCAGCCTGCAGGTGCGGGTACTACAGGCGGTGAATATCAGAATATATTCGGTATGCTTCCCGTAAAGGGCGGTATGTCCTTTAAGAGTACGGCAGACGATCTCAATTATTTTACTATGGGAAGTCAGCTTAACCGCCTGGGCTACTTTGGTATGGCATTCCATAACAATGACTACACCTACTATGACCGCCATAAGACTCATATAAATTTAGGCTATTCCGAAGGCTATATGGGTTACGGCAACGGTATGGAAAAGTATGTTACCTCCCAATGGCCGCAAAGCGATCTTGAAATGATACAGGGAACCCTGCCTCTGTATCTTGAAAAACAGCCCTTCAATATCTACTATATGAGTGTCAGCGGACATTCGGCATACAATTTCTATACCAACGCAATGTCCAAAAAGAATCAGGACAAGGTAGCAGAGCTTGAATATTCAAATCCTGTCAAGGCATATATAGCATCCCAGCTTGAGCTGGAAAATGCCCTTACATATCTGCTTGAGCAGCTGGAAAAGGCAGGTATAAGCGATGATACTGTAATATGCATTGCCTCGGATCATTTTCCTTACGGGCTTGATAATGATGCAGGCCTTGGAAGAATGCCCTATCTGTCCGAGCTTTACGGATATAAGGTAAACGATGTATTCAGTCAGGATCACAACCGACTTATACTGTGGTGCGGCTCTCTTGAGGATAGTGAGCCTATAGTGGTGGATACCCCCACCTCATCACTTGATATCCTGCCCACCCTTTCCAATCTTTTCGGCACAGAGTTTGACAGCCGTCTTATGCCGGGCAGGGATGTGCTGTCGGATGCACCTGCCTTGGTGTTCACAATGAACTATAACTGGAAGACCGAGTACGGCACATATATGTCGGGCAGGTTTACCCCCGCAGACGAAGAAATTGAGCTTCCCGAGGGGTATGTAGAAAGCGTTTCGGCAGTTGTCAGAAATAAGGTGCAGTACTGCCGTGGAGTGCTTGAAACAGATTACTTTAGATATCTATTTGAAAAAGAAGGTGTCAGCTGACACCTTCTTTTATATTGTTATTTCCAATCCGTCATATGCCACATTAATACCGTATGGCTCAAGGTCGCGGCAGATAATATGGTGGTCGTCGTGCAGACCGCAGGACATATGGCTTATACAGAAGCTCTTTATGTGAGGGGCAAGAGTCTTTTTTATTTCTATTACCATATTGATGTTATTATGCTCAAATATTCGGTAGTCCCCGTCTTGGTGGCCAACGGTACAGTCAAGCACAATAAGGTCAACGGGTGCGTTGTCTATAATGAGCTGAACCTCGTCATAGAGAAGCCAAGCCGAGTCAAGAGCATAATATATCTTATGCTCTCCGTCGTCAAAGAAATAATGCTTTGTGGGTATGCGGTGATGTCCTGTCATAGCGGTTATTTTTACACCGTCAAGGGTCGTCTCACCCTCGATCTCAATAAATTTTGCTCCCTTTGATTCAAGGCAGGCAATGGTATCCGCATTAAAATGGTCCTTGTGCTTGTGAGTATTGATAATATACTTTATACTCTCGGGAGCAATACCGAACCTTTCCAGGGCTGCGGGTACGGTGGGACCGGGATCTATAAGGATTCTATCGTTTATCAGAGCCGAGGCATTGCCTCTGTACTCGTCTCCGTGATCATGGCGGTCGGGAGCCCAGTCGGCAGCTCCCGTGCCTAAGAATTTAATCTTCATATTTCATATTCCTCCCCGTCATTGGGGTAGAGAGGCTCAAAATCGGCTTTTTGTGCCTTGAGCTCCTCATATTTTTCGGGCGGCATAACATGGATAAATGCAACCTGTTTTACATCAAGAGTGTTGCACTTGCTGACCACCGTTTCCGCATCAAAATGTGCCGCCTCTATCATCATAAGATCTGCCGAAATGTCGGGCAGATCGCAAAGATCGGGGGACAGATCGTTTGTGATATATATCCTCTTGTCCTCGGCTTCGATCAAAAAGCTGTAGCAGGGCAGACCCTTCATATGATCGTTCTGATAAGCACTTACCCTTATTATACCGTCGTCATAGAAAAGCCCCTCGTTTATCAGCTTAAAGTCAACTCGATCAGAGTCGCGTCTTAACTGCATAAAGGTATAGCTTTTAAATGCCTCAATACCTCTTTGCTCCGAGAGAAAAATATCACAGCGGATGTTAAAAAACTCCGCTAAATTTATCATGTCATTCAGACCGTTCAGATGATCGCCGTGGAGGTGGCTTATAAAGACGGTCTTTATTTTTGACATATCATACTCTGCAAAGGAAAGAATGTCACAGACAGGCGCACCTGCATCAAAGAGGTAGGCGGTGCTGCCTACCTCTATGAGTATAGATTGCTGGTGTCGGTTTTTATAAGGGGCACCGAAGCCGGTGCCCAGAAATTTTATTTTCATTACAGGTTGTAGTAGCGGTCAAACTCTGCAGGGTTGGGGATCTTAGCCAGCTCTGCACACTCTGCACGCTTTGCAGCAATAAAGTTCTTGAGAAGCTCTTCGGGGAATACTCCGCCTGCGGTGAGGTAGTCATGGTCAGCCTCAAGAGCATCAAGAGCCGCATCAAGGGTGGTGGGAAGATGGCTGAGCTTAGCCTTTTCCTCGTCGCTTAAGTGGTAGAGGTTCATGTCATAAGGACCCCAGCCGTTGGCATGAGGATCGATCTTGTTCTTGATACCGTCAAGACCTGCCATCAGAATAGCTGCGTAGCAGAAATAGGGGTTACAGGTAGCATCGGGGTTACGGAGCTCAAAGCGGCGCTTGTCGGGAGACTTAGCATACGCGGGAATACGGATAACCGCACTTCTGTTAGAGGTAGCGTAACCAACTGTTACGGGAGCCTCAAAGCCGGGAACAAGACGCTTAAAGGAGTTGGTGCTGGGGTTGGTGATAGCACACAGAGAAGCGATGTGCTTTAAGAGACCGCCCATAAAGTAGTGAGCTGTTTCGCTTAAGTTAGAATAGCCGTTGTCATCCGAGAACACGGGCTGTCCGTCCTTAAAGAGGATCATATGAACGTGCATACCGCTGCCTGCCTCGCCGTAGATGGGCTTGGGCATAAAGGTAGCGGACTTGCCGTACTTAAGAGCGGTATTGTGGATGATGTACTTGATCATCATGGTAGCATCAGCCATATGTACAACCTCGCCAAGCTGAGGCTCGATCTCAAACTGA
The DNA here is from genome assembly GCA_017537175.1 of Clostridia bacterium. Lineage (GTDB taxonomy): Bacteria > Bacillota > Clostridia > Oscillospirales > CAG-272 > RGIG7300. The sequence continues at coordinate 109,243 of JAFYLH010000006.1, forward strand.
CCGGAGGCTGCAACCTCGGGGTGATGATAGTTGATTTCAATGCCCATATCCTTCATAAGCATACACATCTCACTTCTGCACTCATAGGAGATATCAAAGGGCTTTGCGATGTGATAGTTCTTCTGCTTGGGAACTACAACACCCTTACCCTCAACCGAGCTGTTCCAGTAGGACTGAACTGCATCAACAGAAGCGGAGATCTCTCTGCCGCTTACCTCCCAGGTAACATCGTCAAAGAGGTAGAACTCAAACTCGGGCAGTATCTTCATTTCATCGGCTACGCCTGTTTCATTCATATATTCAACGGCAGCCTTGATGATGTTACGGGGGTACTGAGCGAGGGGCTTATTTTCGGGGGAAGCGATGATCATCGCGTTACCTGTCATAGACAGGGTAGGGATAGAGCAGAAGGGGTCGATAACTGCGGTATCCGGGTCGGGGATAAATACCATATCGCTCTTTTCAACAACGGCGTAGCCGTAGTTGGAGGCGTCAAAGCCGATACCCGACTTCATTGTGTCCTCAGAGAAGTTCTCTGCAGGGATGGTAACATGACGGTACTGACCGTTGATGTCAACCATCTTGAAGTCAACCATCTTAATGTCGTTTTCTTTGATAATGTTAAGTATGTCCTGAATGCTCTTTGCCATAATCGTTCTCCTGATATTAATAAAGTTATAAATATTTTATCACTTTTTGTTAACATAGTCAACAGTAAAAAATAAAAAAGAACCCAAGTATTGTATTAATACTTGAGTTCCAATATGGTCGAAGTGTGGAGATTCGAACTCCAGGCCTCCACGGCTACGCCGCCAGCTTGCGGTGCCCGAATCGTTCTGCGCATCCGGTAGGTGCTTGAACTCTTCGACCGCTGCACCAAGATCACCCTCCCTGCATCCGCCACAGGCGGCGGTCGGGCTCCTTGCCCAAAACAGGCGCGCTGTTTTCCCTCTTATTGACATAAACAAAAATCCCGAGCTGTAGCTCAGGATTAATTTTTGGTCGAAGTGTGGAGATTCGAACTCCAGGCCTCCAGTACCCGAAACTGGCGCGCTACCAACTGCGCTACACCTCGAAATTTTATTGAATTAAAGGTAGGACAACAAACTTCAAGTTTCAATAAACAAAATAGTTTGCCCGCGGGGGCTCCCCGCCGCTACACCTCAATATTTGCGGTTAGTATTATAACATAATAAAAATCTAATGTCAAGTTTTAAAATTATATAGATACATTCTGTTTACATACGTATACATTTTTCACCAAAACCCCTTGAAAACCGATTTTTGTTTGTATATAATGAATATGTAAAAGATTATCCGATATATGGAAGATGTATAAATTAACGGAAAATTTCGGGAGGGAATTATGAAAAAGAGTCTTTACGCGCTTATGATAGTGTTTTGCCTGTGTATAACGGGCTACGTATTGACCGAGTTGTCTATGCCTATAGCGGCATATAACCCCGAAACTCCCCCGCAGGAGGAGTATGAGTTTGTCAAGGGTGAAAATATGCAGCCTTTATGGGAAATAGACACAACCGGTCAGAGCAGCGCCTCGGGGCTTTACGTCTACAGCTTTGAGGACGGATATATGAAGTGGGATTACGAGATACCCAAGAACGGTGCTACCGTTATGATATTTTTCGATCCTACCTGTACCACCAGCCAAAAATTCTTTCAGGATCTGGAGAGACAGAGCTGGCTTGACGACGAGCGTATCAACGTAATGGCATTGTCCTCGGGGGATGCAAACGAGACACTGTTCTTCAGTACCAACTATACCTGGGGATATGAGGATAAGTTCAAATGGTATTCGGGTGCGGGGCACGTTTCTGCCTATTATGCAGCGGCAGAGGACAGTGTCCTTGGCGCATCGACCTATCCTATAGTTGCAATAATCACCGAGGAAGAATGTCAGATGGAGGACGGCGGATATGACCTCTGCCGTGTTTACCGCTTCGGTGCTATCAGCTTTACCGATACAGACATTGTAACACGTACCCTCAAGTGGATGTTCCCCGATATGGGAATGGTAAGCGAGGTGGAGATTCCCGACAAGGAATACCGTACAGTAGACATCAAGCTCACCCGTAACTACGATTACACGTATGACGTGGCCGAGCTTGTAAACGTACTGCGTGAGCGCCAAGGCACAGCCCCCGTTGTCCTTGATGCCAATCTTACCGAGATAGCTATGCACCGAGCCGCAGAGCTTGCCATAAACTATGACCACAAGCGAGCAAACTATACCGACTTTAATACAATAATTTCCGAATGGGGATATGATACCGAGCGTACAGCTCTGTTCAGCGAAAACATCGCTATGGGTTATACCGACTCATATGACGTTGTAGAGGGTTGGGCAAACTCCCCCGGTCACTACGGCAATATGGTTGCTCTGTCAGCTATCCGCATCGGTGTCGGTCATGCCGAGGTCAACGGCGTGCATTATTGGGTTCAGGTGTTTGATAACCGTGGAACCGTCTTTGATTACGGCTCTCCCACACCCATGACCAAAACAGGCAGAGAGACCCTGTACGTTCCCGTGTATGCTTGCACCGAGTATCTCAATATATTTGCCGAGAGCGAGGTCATAATACGGGATAATAACGTAAGAGACGTACATCTCTATCAGGTTACTCATTTTTCTAACTCCACCACCTCGGATATGCTGGCGGCGGATACACTCTACCGTATACCCATGAGGCCTGTAACCTATGACAAGACCACCACGGGCGGTATAGCCGATATAAGCTGGAACGAAGAAAGACAATGCTTTGAGGTTACACCCAAGAAGAAGGGTACGGGAACCTTTAAGGTGACCTTCACCGCCGAGCAAAAGGAAGAAATGATCATTACTGTAAAGGTAATGGATCCCTACAACAATAATCACGTCTGCAGCTTCAGTGAGTGGAGAGAATATCAGCCCACCAACTGTTATACAGGCGGTATCGACCGCCGTTACTGTCTCTGCGGTGAAAAGGAGTATATGAATACTCCCATACAGCATAAGCCCAAGATAGTTGAGGGCAAGGCTCCCACCTGTACCAAGAAGGGCTATACCGAAAGCTCATATTGCTCGGTATGCTTAAAGGATCTTGTACTGCGTGAGGAGATTCCCGAAGCACCTCACGATGACGTGCTCTACCGTGCAGAGCGTCCCGCTACCTGTACCGAGTACGGCAGTACCGCAATGTATGAATGCAGAGTGTGTAAGAGACTGGATACAGGTAAATCTATCCCAAAGCTTCCTCATACCGAGGTGGAGATAGAGGGCGGTAAGGCGCCTACCTGTACTAAGAGCGGAAGCTCAAAGGGTATGAAGTGCTCTGTCTGCGGAACGAAAACCAAAGACGCATATGAAATCCCCGCCCTCGGTCATGACGAGACCGCAGGTGCGGGTGACAAAGCGCCTACCTGTACCGAGGCGGGATATACAGGCGGCAAGACCTGTAAGCGCTGCGGCGAGGTTACTGCCACGGCAGGAACTATCCCCGCCCTTGGCCATGATGAAGAAATAATCCCCGGTACCCCCGCTACCTGCCAGAAGAAGGGTATAAGCGACGGTAAGCAATGTAAGCGCTGTGGAGTCGTTACCGTAAAGCAGACCGAATTAAAGAAGACAGGACACAAGGAGATAAGTGTTCCCGGTAAAGCCGCTACCTGTATAGCGGCGGGCTACAGTAAATCAAGCGTTTGCGAGTACTGCGGACTTGAGATAGTTCCCGCATTGACTCTGCCCCAAAACCCTTATAATCATACCTGGGACGAGGGTGTGCGCTCGGGCAGGGATACCCTCTATACCTGCATCCATTGTAAGACTACCAAGGTGGACAAGGACACCTATCCCGACGATGGCGGTGACAATCCCGGTGGAGATAACCCCGGTGGAGATAACCCCGGCGGCGGAGATGATAACACAGGCGGTGATCAGGGCGGCGAAGATAAGCTCCCTGTATTCACCGACGTCAAGTCAAGCCATTGGTTTGCGGCATCTGTGGAATACTGCGTACAGCGAGGATACGTGGCAGGTATGACCGAGACCACCTTTGCGCCCAACGGCAAGCTGACAAGAGCTCAGTTCTTAACCATCCTTGCCAAGCTTGACGGTGTTGATCTTACTAAGTACGATACCGCAAATGCGGGATTTGCAGATGTTAAGACAAGCCATTGGTATAACGAGGTTGTATGCTGGGCGGTAGAGAAGGGAATTACCAGCGGACTTTCTGCCACACAGTTCGGCCCTAACAACAATGTAACCAGAGCTCAGCTTGCAAGATTCTTCTACGTATACTGCGAGAAGAACTCTATCAGCATTGACGGTAGAGCTGATATCTCCGTATTCCCTGATGCGGTCAAGGTTGCAGATTGGGCTAAGACTCCCATAGCATGGGCGGTCAACGCAGGTCTTATCTCGGGTGTCAAGCAGAATGGAGTTAACTATCTTGACCCAAACGGCACGGCTACCCGTGCTCAGGCAACCGTAATGTTCAAGGCATTCGATGCTTTCAGAGGCGTTGAAAATACGAAATAATAAAACAAAAAAGGATCCGAGCTTATTCTCGGATTCTTTTGTATTTACAAACCCTTATAGATTTGCTTTAATGTTCTTAATAATTAAATTCCGAAACGTGGAAAACAAAATGACAGTTAGCGAAAGATTTTTAAAATATGTATCCTTCGGCACAAACTCTGACGAGAGCTCTGACACCTGTCCCTCCACAGAGAGTCAGCTTGAGCTGGGCAGATATCCGGCAGAAGAACTTAAGAGTATCGGTCTTTGCGACATATAGCTTGACGAGCACGGTTATCTCTACGGCTTTATCTCTGCAAGTGCGGGAAGAGAAGCAGCCCCCGCTATCGGCTTTGTTGCCCATATGGACACAAGTAACGCCGTAAAGGGTGACGGAATCAATCCCAAGTTAGTAGCAAACAACGGCTTGCGAAAGCAGAGCTGATGTTGCTGCCACTCGTTCACCTCGCTGCATCCGACACTGTCGGCGCTCGGCTCACTCCCCAACTGCGCTACACCTCGATTTTTGATGAATTAAGTTAAAGCAACAAAACTATAAGCTTTAACAAACCAATAGTTTGCCCGCAGGGGCTCCCTGCCGCTACACCTCGACATCTGTTATTTAATTTGCGGATAGTTTTATAACACAATAAAAATGCAATGTCAAGACTGAGTTGAAATAACACAGTGCCTAAATTGTTGAAATAACACAGTGCCTAAATACATAAGACACACCGCTGCAGCGGTGTGTCTTATGTGTTTGTTAATAATCCTTTTTTCTTCCGCATATACCGCATTTCATTGAGCCGAACATACCCTTTTTAAAAGGACCTCCGCAGTACAAACAGAGATTTTTCTCACGGCGCTGAGCCTGTACCTGCGCGCGCTGCTGTAATAGCATCTGATTTGTGGTGACCTCAAATTTACATTCCCTGACCTGAGAGTCCTCTACCCAAAACTCGGCTGTGTATTTATCACAGGGAACGGTACTGCCGTCACCGCCCTTTATTATCCATCCTTTTGCCGCTTTGTCATAGCTACTATGCCAGTCAAGGGTGAAGACCTCATTATATACCATTTCATCCTTGCTGTTTCTTATAACCATACCCACAGTAATACGGTTAAGACCGGATAATTCATACTGCCGGAGATTAAGATGAAAATACACTACGCTGAATACATCCAGACTGAATACAGTCTGATAGCTTCCGTTAGGCCATGCATTGTTGGCATCGCAGGAGCCTATGGCACATATATTATGTATAAGCATAGGACCGTTTGCTCTCTTTTCCTTTTCGGTCTTAGGCTTTTCGGGCGCCGCGGCAGGCGAGGGAGCAGGGGCGTTTACTCCCAATATCTTGTCTATACCTCTTAAAAGATCCTGTGTTGCACCTATCTTGCCCAGATCCTGTGCCTGAAGCATTCTGAACTCGTCGGGCAGGTCATAGGCATCCATATCCTTGTAGCAGGGGATAAGGGTCTTTGTTCTGTCGGCCGCTGTCAGCTTTAAAAAGCGGGACCACTCGTTTTTGACCCATACTGCATCAAAATATTCGCTTTTGGTGGATATAACAAGCATAATTTTTGCGCTGTTAAGGGCGGCAAAAATATAGGGCTCATAGTGCTTGCCTATTTTGTCCTCAAGACTGATACGGGCAAAAAATACATTCAGTCCCTTGGCTGTGAGCGCATCGTAAATATCCTGTGCTATGGTGCTGTCTATGGTTCTTTGTCTGTTTTCGTCCCTTTCCTTGTAGCATATAAAAATATCATAGGGCTTTTCGGTCTTGCTTATATATCGGAACTCCTCCATTATACGGTCGATCTCACAGGCCTCCTTGTAATAGAGCTCCCTTGCTATCGGGTCCGAATTTTCTATAGCCGATTTAAAAGCCGCATCCTCACGGAGGTTACTGTATGAGGCTCTGTGACAGGTGGGAACCTTGTTGCCTGTTGCGGGGTCATCCACATATTCTATACCGTAATTACTGAGACAAAGACCCCAGTATGCTTCTGCCTCCTTGGGAAATTCTGCAATTATACCCTCGTATATGACAGATGCCTTGTCAAATTCTCCCGCCATACGCAGACGGGTCGCTCTGTTAAAGAGGTTTATCTTTTTTTCGTTGTCGGCATTGGGCACGGTCTGGCTTGTGCCGCAATAATCGCATTCGACTATCCTTACACCCTCGGTGATCTCAAGACTTCCGCCGCACATCTTACATTTAAAAACTGCCATTTTGTCCCCCCCTAAAAATATTTTCAATAACATAATTATACAGCATGATACCGAATTTTGCAATACAAAAAAACAACCTCAGTATCAAAAATACCGAGGCTGTGTTAATGATTTGATTTTTCATCTTAATTCAAAGGGAATGTTGTTTTTCTGTGCATATGTATAAGCTATACTGTTTTCCTTGCATATCAGAGTCGTATCGCAGAACAAAAAGGCTTCATAGCCGATATCCGTAATGTTCTGGCTCTCAAGGTTGACGGTTTTTAATAATTTCTGTCTCATAAAAGCATAGGATGCAATCTTTTCCACCTCCGGTGGCGGTGTGAAGTCGGTGTCCTGCTTGCCTAAGGGATAAAATAACAGTGTTTTCATATTCGCAGTATACAGAACACCGTCGCGGGAAGCATAGGTGGTATTGCCTTCGTCAACCACGATGCTTTCAAGAGCTGTACAGTCCATAAAGGAATTACCGCCCATATGGATATTTTGGGTCATAGACAGCTCACTTACAGACGCGGGTATATAAATCTCCTTCAGCGAGATACAGCCGTCAAAAGCGACCTCCTCTATTTTTGTCAGAGCATTGCCGAATGTAATGCCCCCTAGGGCCTCACAGTCCTTGAACGCACCCTCTTCTATACAGATGATCCTGTCCGAATTTTCCACCTCCGTAAGATTTTTGCAGTAAGCAAATGCAGAGTGGCCGACGGTTACATTCTCTCCCAATATAATAACTCTTTCCAGCTGCTCGCACTCGTAAAATGCATGCTCGCTTATGTATGTGATGTTGTCTTCAAGAATTACGGTGTCAAACACTTCGTTTTTCCAGGGGGCGTCAATATAGTCGCAGTAGCCTTCTTTGAGGTTTTCGTGGCAGAAGGTTCCTATACTTCCGTCAGCGGATATTCTTAATGTTTCGTTTTCAATACTCCATTCCAGAGTTTCGTTCATATCATAGGTCTTCTCACAGGATGCCAATATAATTACCGTTAATAAAGCAAGGAATAACAAAAAGAATTTTTTCATTTTTAAAACCTCCTTCCGTTGCTTTCAGCATAATAATACCACTAATTGTGTTAAAAAGCAAGAGTATCCTCTTTTTTGTGTTTACAACAGCTTTTTTATTTGATATAATAAATATATAATCATCATAAACGAGGAAGATAAAATGACAGTAAGCGAAAGATTTTTAAAATATGTTTCCTTTGGTACAAACTCTGACGAGAGCTCGGAGAGCTGTCCGTCAACTGCGTGTCAGCTTGAGCTGGGCAGATATCTGGCAGAGGAATTAAAGCAGATAGGACTAAGTGATGTAGAATTAGACAAGGACGGATATGTTTACGGCTTTATCCCTGCAAGCGCAGGCAGAGAAAAAGACCCCTCCATAGGCTTTGTTGCCCATATGGACACAAGTAACGCCGTAAAGGGTGACAATATCAACCCTCAGGTCATAAAATACACCGGCGGGGATATCGAGCTTGGTTGTGGTATGAGCCTTGATATAAAAAGCTTTCCCTATCTTGAAAAATGGCAGGGAAGTGATATCATCACAACCGACGGAACAACACTTTTAGGTGCTGACGATAAGGCGGGAATTGCGGAGATCTTCACCGCCTGCGAGTATATTGTAAGCCACCCCGAAATAAGCCATCCGAGGATCGCTGTGGGTATTACCCCCGACGAGGAGATCGGCAGAGGTGCCGACCGCTTTGATATAAAGAAGTTCGCCTGTGACTGGGCATATACCGTTGACGGCGGAGAGTTAGGCGAGATCGAATACGAAAACTTTAACGGTGCATCCTTAAAGCTTACCGTTCACGGCATCAACATCCATCCCGGCAGCGCAAAGAACAGAATGAAGAACGCAGCTCTTTTAGCGGCAGAATTTATAAATATGATGCCTGTTGCCGAGACTCCCGCACATACCGAGGGCTACGAGGGCTTTTATCACCTTTGCGATATGAAGGGGGATGAGACCACGGCAGAGCTTTTCTATATCATCCGTGACCACGATATGGAAAAATTCACACAGCGTAAGATCTTTGTCCGCAATCTTGTAAACTATCTTAACGGTGTTTATGGCAAGGATACCTTTGAAGCCGAGATCAAGGACAGCTACTTCAATATGAAGGAAAAGATCACTCCCCATATGCATATTATCGACAATGCGGTAAACGCTATGAAATCGGCAGGGGTAGAGCCTATGATAGTTCCTATCAGAGGAGGAACCGACGGAGCAAGACTTTCCTTTGAGGGTCTGCCCTGTCCCAATCTTTCCACAGGCGGTGCCAATTTCCACGGTGTCAAGGAATTTATTCCGGTTAAGGCTATGGAAAAGATGGTCGAGGTAGTTGTTACCTTAATGAAAAACTAAAATGAAAATCCAAGCTTCGGCTTGGATTTTTTATGTTGACAAAAGTTTTTTTATATGATAAAATAACAAACGATATATAACAAATGTTATTTTACGGAGGTTGTTATGCCGCCTAAGGTTAAAATTACAAAAGAGGATATAATAAAAACAGCTCTGGAGCTTGTACGCAACAAGGGAACAGAGGCTCTGAACGCGAGGTCTGTAGCCGCAGAGCTTAACTGCTCCACACAGCCGGTTTTTTCGAACTTTGCCACTATGGATGAATTACAAAATGCGACTCTTGCCGCCGCATATGATATTTATTTCGATTTTATCGAAAGAGAAGTCAATAGCGGAAAATACCCGAGGTATAAGTCCTTCGGTATGGCTTATATCCGCTTTGCCGAGGAGGAAAAACAGCTTTTCAAGCTTCTCTTTATGCGTGACAGAGGAGGAGAGGATATATCTCCCACTCCTGATTTTACCGAATCGGTGGAGATGATAATGAAAGCAAACTCTGTCACAAGGGAAAAAGCCGAGCTTATACATCTTGAAATGTGGGCGTGTGTTCACGGTATCGGCACGATGCTTGCCACCTCCTTTTTGTCCCTTGACGAGGACCGTATAAGCAATATGCTTTCCGACATATATCTTGGCATATGCCAAAGGAAGATGAATGATGAATGCAATTGAGATAAAAAATCTTACAAAAAAATATCGTGATACAACCGCTGTTGACTCTCTGTCTCTTGATATCAAAGAGGGTGAGCTCTTCTCGCTTTTGGGCGTCAACGGTGCGGGCAAGACCACTACCATAAAGATGCTTTCCTGCCTCACATCCCCCACCTCGGGTGATGCTCTGCTTATGGGTAAAAGTATTTGCGGTGAAGCTGCCGAGGTGAAGAAGCTTATTGCGGTATCCCCTCAGGAAACAGCGGTTGCACCGGGACTTACCGTCAGAGAAAACCTTGAGCTTATATGCGGTGTCTACGGCTTTTCTAAGGATAAACAGAATACAAAGATAAAAGAGCTTTCCGAGCTTTTGGGACTTGATATCAAATCTAAGAAAAAAGCAGGTAAGCTCTCGGGCGGATGGCAGCGTAGATTAAGCATTGCTATGGCACTTATAAGTGAGCCTGAGATACTTTTCCTTGACGAGCCTACTCTTGGTCTTGATGTTATTGCCAGAAGTGAGCTGTGGGATATTATCCGTTCGCTTAAGGGCAAGGTTACCATAATACTTACCACCCACTATATGGAGGAGGCTGAGGCTTTATCCGACCGTATTGCCATAATGAAGGACGGAAAGCTCCTTATCTGTGATACGGCGGAGGCTATCAAGGCAAAGGCAGGCACCGACAGCTTTGAAAAGGCATTTATAAATATTGTCAAGGGGGTGTCAAAATGAGAATGCTTACATTTGCCAAAAGAAACACCAAGGAGATCCTCCGTGACCCTCTGAATTTAGCTTTTGGCCTGGGCTTTCCCCTTGTGCTTATATTACTTTTAAGTGCTATTCAGGCAAATGTTCCTGTAGAGCTGTTTGTAATAGAAAGTCTTGCCCCCGGTGTTACGGTGTTCGGTCTTTCCTTTATGACCCTGTTTTCGGCAACACTTATCTCCAAGGACCGCAAAAGCGCACTTTTGCAAAGACTTTATACCACACCGCTGACCCCTGTGGATTTTATACTGGGATATACCCTGCCCATACTTCCCATAGCCATCGGACAGTCGGTGATATGCTATATTGCAGCAGTTATCCTGGGGCTTGATGTAACTGTAAATATAATTTATGCCATACTTTTTATAATTCCCGTATCCCTGTTATATATCGGTATGGGTCTGCTCTTTGGCAGTATCCTCACCGACAAGCAGGTTGGGGGAATATGCGGAGCGCTGCTTACCAATCTGTCAGCCTGGCTTTCGGGAGTCTGGTTTGACCTTGAGCTTGTGGGCGGAGTGTTTAAAAGGATAGCATATGCACTGCCCTTTGTTCACGCAGTCGAGCTTGAACGCTCTGTACTGTCGGGTAATTTTGGTGACATCATACCCCATTTACTGTGGGTGCTGGGCTATGCCGCAGTAATATTAGTACTGGCGGTGCTTTTATTCCTTCGTCAAATGAAAAAACAGTAATAACACTTTAAAAAGCAGCCAACCGGCTGCTTTTTTTAGTGTATAGGAAATTGCTCCATTCCGTGCGATACAGCAGGATCGATCCCTGCTCTACAGAGCGCAGTTTGGGTGGGGCAACTTGCCCCTTTTTTACTTTTTATATTGACAAACACAATACCTCGTGATATGATGTATTACGAAACGGGAGGTATTGTATGGATAATCAGTTAAAGCGCGGCTTACTTGATGTGTGTGTTCTTGCCGCCATAAAAAACGAAGAATCATACGGCTATAAGATCATCAAGGATCTTAAGCCCTGCGTAGAGCTGTCCGAGTCTACGCTTTATACCATACTCAAGCGCCTTGAAAATGCCGGGATGCTGACGGTGCGTACTGCCGAGCACTCGGGCAGACTGCGAAAATACTATCGCATAACCAAAGCGGGTCTGGGACGCATTGAGGATTTTAAGGACGAGTGGAAGGCAGTTATGACCATATACAGCTTTGTCACAAAGGAGGATATTGATGAATAAGAATGATTTTCTTGAAGAGCTCAGGAATAAGCTTTCAAGCCTGCCTGATGATGAGAGGGATGAACGGATCGCATTTTACTGCGAGATGATAGATGACCGTATAGAGGAGGGACTTTCTGAGGAGGCGGCGGTGGCTGAGATATCCGATCTTGACGATACTCCTTACAATACGGATAGCTCTGCCCAAAATACCTCAAGCAAAAAAACGGATCGGAAGAGAAAGCTGAGTGCTGTTGAGATAACCCTACTTATAGTGGGCTTTCCCATATGGCTTCCCATACTTGTATCCGTGTTTGCGGTATATATATCCTTATTTGCGGCTCTGTGGTCGGTGGTGGTGTCGCTGTGGTCGGTGTTTGCATCCCTTGCGGCAACATCCCTTGGCTGTGTTGCAGGCGGAGTTGTTATTATCGCAGGCGGAGAAACACTTCCGGGTATTGCTCTGATTGCCGCAGGACCTGTTTGTGCAGGGCTGTCGATACTAATGTTTATGCTTTGTACTCTTGTAACCAAGGCAAGTGCGCGGCTCTGTGCGGCAACGGTGTGTGCAGTAAAAGCATGGTTTAAAAAATGGAGGAGCGCATAATGAGTAAAAAAACAAAAATATGGCTTATTACGGCATTCTGCCTTATACTTGCAGGATCGATAACTTTTGCGGGGGTGATGACGGTGCTTGAATGGGATTTTTCTAAATTGAGTACAGTAAAATACGAAACAAAAACATATGAGATAAGTGATAGCTTCGGTGATATATCCATCCTTACCGACACAGCCGATATTGACCTTGTACCCTCCGAGGACGGGGCGTGCAGGGTTGTATGCCACGAGGATATAAAGGCTCCTCATTTGGTTGAGGTTGCAGATTCAGGTCTTGAGATTAAGCTTAAAAACAATAAGAAATGGTATGAGCATATCGGTATAAATATAGGTACTCCCAGGATAACGGTATATCTGCCCGAGGGTGAGTATGGTGCACTTACCGTCAAGGAGAGCACGGGTGATATACAGATTTCCGATAAATTCAGCTTTGCTTCAATAGACATCAAGGTAAGAACGGGAAGTGTCAGAAGCTATGCCTCGGCTCAGGGGGATATTAAGATAAAGACCACCACGGGAGGCATTAATATAGAGAATATATCTGCGTCCGCTCTTGAGCTTCGCACCACCACCGGTAGGATAAATGCCCATGGTGTCAGCTGTGACGGCGATATTTACATCGGTGTTACCACAGGCAGAGCTGCCCTTACCGATATTACCTGCAATAATCTCAAATCACAGGGAGATACGGGCGGTATAACAATGAAGGATCTTGTGGCAGCCGGTAAGCTTATCATAGAGCGTGATACAGGCAGCGTGTGCTTTGAGGACTGCGATGCAGCCGAGCTGGATATCAAAACCGTTACCGGTTCTGTAAAGGGCAGCCTGCTTACAGAGAAGGTGTTTATAGCCAAAAGCGATACGGGAAGAATCAGAGTTCCCGAGAGTATAACAGGCGGTAAGTGTAAGATCGAGACCGATACGGGTAACATTAAAATAACCCTGTCGGAGGACAAAAATTTTGAGGTGTACGGTAATGAATGAAGAAGCTAAAATAAAAGAAGGCATACTTTTCTTCCCTGGCGACCCCGAACTGAAGGCTATAAAATTAAGAACCCACAAGCTCAACCTTGACTACAACCGTCTGTATGAGGACGAAACCGAAAAACGAAACGAGATAATAAACCGTATCGTGGGTGAGATTGGTGAGGGAACCTTCTTTCAGGGGCCTGTTACCTTTCATTACGGTGTTCATACCAAAGTCGGAAGAAAATGCTTTTTCAATTTCAATATTACAATACAGGACGATGCCGAGGTCACTATAGGCAATAACTGTGACTTTGGTCCCAATGTGACCATAGTTACGCCAATTCATCCTATGATTGCCGAGGAAAGGCGGGAAATGCTATGTGTTGACGGCGAAAAAAGACGGCTTTGCTATGCCAAGCCTGTGCATATCGGTAACGATTGCTGGATAGGTGCAGGGGCAATAATCTGTCCCGGTGTGACTGTCGGAGACGGTTGTGTTATCGGTGCGGGCAGTGTTGTGACCCGTGACATTCCCGCCCGCAGCTTTGCCGCAGGTGTCCCCTGCAGAGTGGTGCGTGAGATAGGTGATGCCGACAGTATGAAATACAAGCCTGATATTATCGGTGACAACTCGGTACTGTGAATTTACAAGGCTCTATGTTGACTTTTGAATTGATATGTGCTAAAGTATCTATAGACAAAGATTTATCTTAAAAAGGAGGAATTATTATGAGCAGTATTCTTGCAGGTGGTTCACTTTTATTAGTTTTATTTGCTATTATTGCCATTATTACTGTTGCTCTTGTTGCTTTGGTATTGATTGGCGTGATTGTATTTTTTGTAGTAAAAAGCTTAAAGAAAAAGAAGCAGAATGAAGAACAGATCGGTAACGATAATAAAGATCTGATTGACTAAGGGGATGTTTATTAACATTACAGCTTCATAGCTCAGCGGTGTTACCGAGTTGAAGATGATTTCCGCAGCATCCACTTATGGCATAGGATTTCTGACCGGTATTGTAAAATTCTTTGTATTACGGTGCTGACGGTGTTATGAATGTTAATTTTCAGATTACCGGGCTTACTGTAATGGTGTACGGTACTGCGTATATGAATATAGCCAACAACGACTGATAAACAATAGCAGATGCTCTTATGTGAGTATCTGCTAATTTTTTTCTTGACTTTATTTTAAACTGTGTTAAACTATATATAATACTTATAGGAGCAGTAATATGAGCGAAAAATATAAAGTAATATATTCACAAGGGGAAAACCTCTATGCAGAGAGGTCGCCTGTTATAATCAGAAGAGCGGTTCTGCTTCGGGATATCAGGGCAGGCAGTATGCTCTGCAAAATGCATCTTATTAACCTCACCGATAAGACAATAAAAAGACTAAAAGTATCTGTCAAGACAGATGTGGGGAATGCCGAGGGTATGACCGATGATGTGTGTATCATACGGGACAGCGACATAACGGTGGATATACCCCTCGAAGGCTTTGAGCACAAAAAAGCATCTTTTAAAATAGAGGAGATACTCTTTACCGATTCAAGCTCCTGGTCAGAGAATGAAGGTATGAATTGGAGTCAGCTTTCTTTTCCCGAAACTATAGAAGACTATTTATCCAGTCCCGACCTTGTACGAGAATTTAAGTCTCACTTTGAAGAGGGAGTATACTTTCCCAAAGAAGAAAAGGATCTCTGGTTCTGTACCTGCGGAAATCTCAACCACATATCCGAGGCTGCCTGTCATTTTTGCAACCGTACCCTTGTTTCTTTCAAAAAATACGGTGTGGATGAGCTTAAAAATGCGGTAATCAAGCAGAAAAGACTTGATGTTATAAATAAGGATAAGTTCGACGAAGCCTACAAGCAGGTAATGGTAGATAAGAAATCCAAACGCGGCAGAACCTTTTTGTATATCCTCATAGCTGCGGCAATCATTACGGTAATAGCTTTACTCATAGCGGTAGACGGAACTCATTATACACAAGCGATATAGAAAAAAGCTCTCTTTCGAGAGCTTTATTTTAATCCAGTCCCAATTCCTCGCGGAGCTTGGATTCCTCTGCCCGGTCATCCTTGTATTCCCAGATGCCCGCCTTTGCCTGTTCCTCGGTAAAGCCTGCCTTTACAAGCTCTGCCAACAGATCATCGTCGCTGTATGCGTGGTACATGTAATATTTTTCGATATATTTTTTTGCCATATTGTCCCAGTCGGTATCAAGAGAATCAACACCGTACTGAGCCTCCTCGTCGGTAAACTCCATATACTTGAGGTGGTCAAGCATACCCTGATAAGAGAAGGGCATGTAGTAGATATAGAACTCTGCAGTACCTCTTGCCATCTCCATCCAGTCGATGCCAAAGGCATCAACTGCATATACGGCATCCTCCTCGCTGTGTCCCTCTTCTATAAGTGCGCTTATAAGCTTGGGTCTGGAAACACCTACCTCCAGATGAGCCTGTGCGCTCTCTGCCGCCGCTAACTGTGTATCGGTAAACTCCACATCGTCGGGTATCTCAAATTTGGGCTTCTGCTCGGTCTCTACGGCAACCTGGCCTGTTTCGTCGCCGTTCTCGGTCGTATTTGTCTTATTTGAGCAGGCAGCTATAGAGATAAGCATTGCCGCCGCTATAAGTATAATAAGTGATCTTTTAAACATATCTTGACTCCTGTGTTGAGTTTTTTTAAGTATAACAAGTTTTCTTCTGATTGTCAAATATAATTTTGTTGACATAACTAATTTTGCCGTGATATAATCGTACCATGAAAAAGACGGCGAGTCGCCGCCCCAAACTTCGCTCCGAAGGACAGAGAGTTTGGGTTAATGCATCACACGAAATGAGGGAGCTGCTGTACTATGGAAAGAACAATAGGAATCTTTGCCCATGTGGATGCGGGAAAGACCACACTTTCCGAGGCTATACTGTATAATACGGGAGCTATCCGCCTAAGGGGCAGTATTGAAGAAAAGAACACGGTTATGGATACTGCATCCATTGAGCGTGACCGCGGTATTACCTGTTTTTCGGGTGCGGCGGGCTTTGAATTTAATAATAACAGCTATTATCTTATCGATACCCCCGGACATACCGATTTTCTGCCAGACACACAGCGGTGTATGGCTGCCCTTGACTGCGCCGTTATTGCGGTGTCCGCAGTTGAGGGGGTAGAGGGCAATACAGAGCTGTTATGGGATATGCTCAGGGAAAGAAATATTCCCACCCTGTTTTTTATAAACAAGTGTGACCGTGATATTGCCGAGCCGCAGAGGGTCATTGAGGAAATGAAGGCCCTTTTTGGCAGAGATATTTGCCTGTGGCATAGCGATGAATATATCGAGAGTGTAGCAGGCTATGACGAGGTCCTTATGGAAAGGTATTTTGAGGGCAGTCTGTCGGCCGAAGAAGCGGACAAAAAGGCATCCGAGCTCTTTATGAAAAGGGATATCTTTCCCGTTGTCTGCGGCTCTGCTGCTCAGAATACAGGCACCCATGAGCTCCTATACTGTATAGATGCACTTTGCAGGACTGATTATTCATCCCGTAAGGAGCTTTGCCTTGAGATATTCAAGGTCAGACACGAAAAGGACAAGCGCATAATGCTCTGTCATATAAGATCGGGTGAAATTGCGGTCCGTGATATACTACCAAACGGAGAGAGGATCTCCGAGCTTCGTGCCTTTGAGGGAACAAGAACGGTATCTGTACAAAGAGCCGCGGCAGGCGATGTGGTGCAGCTTTACGGCATCACAGGCTACAGGGCAGGGGAGTGTATAGGCGGTAAAAGCGATAGTCCCTGCGTTCCGGGTCTTACGGCAAGGGTGATATACCCCGACACTATTACCTCAAAGGATATGCTTACAAGGCTGCAGATGCTTGAGGACGAGGAGCCTACCCTTGGGGTAAGGTATGAAGGTGTAACCGGTGAGATATCTGTATCGGTTATGGGTAAGATAGAGCTTGAGATATTACAGCAGCGCATAGCCGAAAGATTTAATATTGAGGTCAGCTTTGGTGACTGCGGTGTTATATATAAGGAGACTCTGACCGAGCCTACAGTCGGCTACGGTCACTTTGAACCCTTAAGGCATTACAGCGAGGTGCATCTGCGCATAGAGCCTGCAGAGCGGGGAAGCGGTATAAGCTTTGAAAGCGAGTGCTCGCTTAACTCTCTTGCCTCAAACTATCAGCATCTTGTCCGCACCCATGTTTTTGAAAAGGAGCACATAGGTGTGCTCACAGGCTCTGCTCTGACAGATGTTAAAATAACTCTTCTGAAGGGTGCCGCTCACGAAAAGCACACCGAGGGCGGAGATTTCAGAGAGGCTACCTACCGTGCCATCCGTCACGGACTTATGCGCGGCTCCTCACAGCTTCTTGAGCCCTGGTATAAATGCCGCTTTACGGTGGATACCACCCATATGGGCAGAGTGATATCGGATATAACAAGGCTCAGCGGAGTGCTTTTGTCAAGCGATACCGACGGGCAGAGATCGGTTATAAATGCCCGTATTCCCATATCTGAGTTTACTCCCTATCAGACCGAGTTTATCTCCTTTACAGGGGGCAGAGGCAGAGTGACCTTTACCCATGACGGCTATGATGTCTGTCATAATGAAGCAGAGGTCTTAGAGCGTATCGGCTATGAGCCGGAAAGGGATGTCCAAAATACCCCCGACTCTGTTTTCTGCGCCCACGGAGCAGGCTTTAATGTTCCTTGGCGCGAGGTGGAAAAATATATTCATCTGTAAAATTTAAAAAAGTCTTGCAATTTCATTTGCTATATGCTATAATCCCCTTGTATAAAATCTATTCTATACGGAGGTACTATACAATGGCATACGTTATTGGTGATGCATGCATCGCATGCGGCGCATGTGCAGAGAACTGCCCTGTTGAGGCTATTTCTGACGGCGGCGACAAGTACGTTATTGATGCTGATACCTGCATCGATTGCGGCGCTTGCGCAGGTACTTGCCCTGTTGAAGCTATCACAGAAGGCTAATTACTTATAAGATACAAGGGCAGGCATCAGCCTGCCTTTGTTGTTTAATTAAGGTCAGGAGAGTCAAACCAATATGCATTAGGACGGATATTTTAGGCTATTTCGGCCGTTTTCGTTCTTGACTTGCCGCCATTAAGAGGTACTATGATACTACACGATGATGAAACATTGACCCGTGTCAATGATAATATAGAACTTATACAGAAAAAAGATGGTCTTACCTTTGGTACAGACGCCTATCTGCTCTCTGCTTATATGCGGGAGGGCAAAAGCTCGGTTGCTGTTGACTACGGCTGCGGTACGGGAATAATATCCCTGCTTTGTGCCGCAAGAGGCAGGTTTAAAAAAATATATGCCGTTGACGTGCAGGCAGAGTTTTGCGATGTGGCAAAACGCAACTGTTTGTATAACCGCCTTGACTCTGTTGAGGTCATACATTCGGATGTAAGAGAGCTTAAGCTTGAAGCGGATGTAGTATTTACCAATCCGCCTTATATGAAGGTGACCTCAGGTAAAGCCAACGAAAGCTCGGCGAAGAATATCGCCCGTCACGAGGTCTGCGGAGATATAAACGATTTTATGGCATCCGCCTGCCGTGTGCTGCGCTTTGGTGGATTTTTCTATGCGGTGTACCGTACCGACAGGCTTATAGATCTGCTTGATGCTATGCGTAAAAACAGCATTGAGCCCAAAAGAATGACATTTGTTCACGCAACCAAAGAACACCAGCCCTCTATGGTGCTTGTAGAGGGAAAAAGAGGCGGCAAGGCCGGACTTATTATCACCAAGCCCCTGTTTATGGAGGGCACGGATATAGACTATATCTATGAGAAAGGAGAGTTTCCCGATGAGTTCTGCATCAAATGAAAAGAACCGTATAGAGGGCGGCACCCTCTATCTTGTTGCCACACCTATAGGTAACCTCTCTGATCTTTCGGACAGAGCCTATAAGGTATTAAGCGAGGTGGATTTTATTGCCGCAGAGGATACCCGTAACACGGGAAAGCTCTTATCCGCCATAGGTATCTCAAAGTCTATGACCTCATATTATGAGCATAACAAAAAGAGTAGCGGTGAGCATATTTTAAAAAGACTTTTAGAGGGTCAGAGCTGTGCTCTTGTTACCGATGCGGGAACCCCCGCCATAAGCGACCCCGGTGAGGATATAGTCCGTGACTGTATTGCGGCAGGCATCAAGGTCACAAGCGTACCGGGTGCGGCTGCCGTTATTGTTGCCCTTACCCTTTCGGGTATGAATACCCGCCGCTTTGCCTTTGAGGGCTTTTTGCCTGTCAAGGGCAGGGAACGTAAGGAAATGCTCTCCGAGCTATCCACCGAAAAACGCACACTTGTGCTTTATGAAGCACCCCATAAATTAAAGAATACACTTGACGATCTGCTTGAATATTTCGGTTCAGACCGCCGCATTGCTCTCTGCCGTGAGCTTACCAAGCTAAACGAGGATGTTATGCGCTGTACCCTTGAAGAGGCGGTCGCATATTACAGCGAAAATGACCCCCGGGGGGAATATGTCCTTGTCCTTGAGGGAGCGACCAAGACCGAAACAGGTGCTTTCTGGCAGGATATGACCGTAGAGGAACATATTGACTATTATGTTGCTCAGGGTCTGAAAAAGATGGATGCCATAAAGCAGGTGGCAAAGGATCGCGGTGTTCCTAAGAATGAGATATATAAGCAGACTATATAATTCTCAATTCGCAATTCTCAATTCTCAATTAAAAGAGGATTTCTGTGCCTAAGCACAGAAATCTCCGTTAAATTATATTCAGTTTTTTGAGTTCTCTTTTTAATTTTTCCTTACCCTTATCTGTCATTTCCACAAGAGGCAGTCTTAGTCCTCCTGCCTTGAAGCCCAGCATATTCATTGCGGCCTTGACGGGGATGGGATTGACCTCAGAGAAGAGAAGTGAGTTCAGCTCACACAGGGCAAGATGCATATCCCGTGCGCTGTCATAGTCACGCTCAAACCATTTTTGACAGATATCGTGTATGTATTTCGGCATGATGTTTGATGTAACCGATATAACTCCGCTGCCGCCAACGGCAAGGGTGGATATGAGATTATCGTCGTTACCCGTGTATACCGAAAAATCATCCCCCATTTCATAACAGATACGGGCAAACTTACCTATAGAGCCGCTTGCCTCCTTTACACCCACAAGGTTGGGATGCTTTGACAGAGCCTTGTATACCTCAACGGGAATATCGACCGTTGTCCTGCCCGGAACATTGTAGATTATCATAGGCAGATCCACCGAGTCGGCTATCTTAAGATAACTTTTTACAAGACCCTCGTTTGTGGTCCTGTTATAATAGGGAGTTACCAAAAGCAGTCCGTCTGCACCGTTTTCCCTGGCGCACTTTGACATCATAACTGCGTGGGTGGTATCGTTTGAGCCTGTTCCGCAGATAAGGGGGACTCTGTGATCGATTATCCTTGCGGCGTGGCTTATCATATGCTGATGCTCAATATCCGAAAGGGTGGGAGCCTCTCCTGTGGTGCCGCAGAGAACTATTGCATCTATACCCTCAAGCACCTGGAATTCAAGTATACGGGTAAGCTCCTTATAGTCTACCTCACCCATATCGTTAAAGGGTGTAACAACGGCAGTTGCCGCCCCCTTGAAAATAACCTTTTTATTCATATAAATTAACCTCTTGGAGATAAATATGATCAAAAATACTTTACCCGAAACCAATCTTACAAAGCAGGATTTTTACTATGACCTGCCCGAAGGAAGAATTGCCCAGACCCCTCTTAAGGTACGCGACTCCTCAAAGCTTATGTGTGTTGATAAGAACACAGGTGAACTTGAGCATAAGATATTCCGCGATATAATCGACTACCTTTGCGAGGGTGATGTTCTTGTTATCAACGACTCAAAGGTAATTCCCGCCCGCCTTTACGGTGTTAAGGAGGACAGTGGAATAGATATGGAGGTGCTGCTCCTTCGCTCACGAGGTCTTGATACCTGGGAGGTACTCTGCCGTCCGGGAAGAAGAGCAAAGCCGGGTACTGTCATTATATTCGCAGACGGTCTGCTTCGTGCCACCGTTACCGAGGTTATCGAGGACGGAAACCGCATTGTAAAATTTGATTACGAGGGGGACAACCTCTACTCTGTTTTTGACCAAATAGGCCATATGCCCCTGCCTCCCTACATAACCGAAAAGTTAGAGGATAAGGACAGATATCAGACCGTATACGCAAACGAGCGCGGCTCTGCCGCCGCCCCCACCGCGGGCCTGCACTTTACTCCCGAGCTGCTTGAAAAAATCAAGGCAAAGGGTGTGCAGATAGCTCCGGTTATGCTCCATGTGGGTCTTGGTACATTCAGACCCGTAAAGGAGGATGCATTGGCGGATCACATAATGCACAGCGAGTATATAAGTGTTACTCAAGAGAGCGCGGATATCATCAACAACCGCAAGGGACGGCTTATCTGTGTAGGTACTACCTCCTGCCGTACTATCGAAAGTGTAGCCACCGACGACGGTAAAATTCAGGCAATTTCGGGCGATACGGGAATCTTCATCTACCCCGGATATAAGTTCAAGGCTGTGGATGCTCTTATCACAAACTTCCACCTGCCCGAAAGCACACTTCTTATGCTTGTTTCCGCTTTTTCTTCAAGAGAGATAATGCTCAACGCATACGAGGAAGCGATTAACAACGAGTACAGATTTTTCAGCTTCGGCGATGCCATGCTAATACACTAAAGGACTAAAAAATGTCAGACAAAATTAAAATAGCCGCTGTGGTGGGTCCTACCGCAGGCGGAAAGACCTCACTTGCCGTTGAGCTTGCAAAGCGGGCAAACGGTGAGATAATCTGCTGTGACTCTATGCAGATATACAAACAAATGAAGATAGGCTCAGCCGCACCCACCGAGGAGGAAAAGCAGGGAATACCCCATCACCTTTTTGATTTTGTTCCGGTGGATGTCAATTTTTCCGCTGCCGAATATGTTCCTCTTGCCCGTAAGGCAATAGAGGAGATATCGGGTAGGGGTAAGCTCCCCATACTCTGCGGAGGTACAGGATTTTATCTTGAAAGTCTTATGTACCAAAGCGATTATTCTCCCTCGGTAGATCCCACTATCCGCGAGGAGCTGAACACAAAGGATGACGATACCCTGTATACTATGCTGACCGAGTACGACCCCGAGTCGGCAAACAGCATCCACAAAAACAACCGCAAGCGCGTTATCCGCGCTCTTGAGATATACCTCGGTACAGGCAAACCCAAGACCGAATGGGATGCTCTGTCCCGTACCAAGGAAAGCA
Source organism: Clostridia bacterium (assembly GCA_017537175.1). GTDB lineage: Bacteria > Bacillota > Clostridia > Oscillospirales > CAG-272 > RGIG7300. Next base: position 131,884 of record JAFYLH010000006.1, read on the forward strand.
TATATGACGCCAATGTGTTTGTTCTTTCCTACCGCGACCGCGAGACCCTTTATGACCGTATCAACCGCCGTGTGGATATTATGTTTGAAATGGGTCTTATCGAGGAAGTGAAGTCTATAGATTTTCCCGAGGGCTCAACGGCAGGGGATGCCATAGGCTATAAGGAATTAAGAGAATATTTCAACGGCAATATTTCATTGGAGCAGGCAAAAGAGGATATAAAGCAAGCTACCCGCCGATATGCCAAAAGACAGATAACCTGGTTCAAGCGGGAGAGCTCGGCTCTTACTCTCTATGCTGACGATTATGGCAGCCTTGATGATATTGTAAACATTGTATTAAACCGCTTAACAAAATAGAAAAAATGTGATATAATTATTCAATTAACGGAAAGGAGAGCTTATATGGATAAAAAATATCTTAAAAATGTAGGTATATATGTGCTCTCTGCCGTTTTGTCCCTGCTTTTGATAGGGTATATCGTATACCATCTCTTCAACAGCTTTTCTCAGGATGTAGAGACCTCTGCTGCGGTAATGGTTACCGTCAGCGAGACCTTTACAGCCGATGCATATATCTTCCGTGACGAAAAGCTTCTTTATTCCCAAAACGAGGGCAGCGTCAACTTTATGTATGACGACGGTACCATGGTGCGTAATGGCGCTACGGTGGCAAGTGTTTATTCGGGCGGTAACACCGACGAGATCAAGACCCTTGTGGGAGATCTGGAGCGTCGCATTTCAATACTTGAAAATTCAAGCCTGGTCAAGGATATTTCCATAAGCGATTCCACAGAGATAGATTCACAGATAACCTCTCTCTACCACACAATGACCGCGCGGCTCAATTCCGGGGATATAGACTATGTGTTAAGGCGTAAGGACGAGCTGCTTACCCTGCTTAACAAGAGACAGCTTCTTCTCAGACTGGTGGACAGCTTCAATCCCCAGCTTGCGGAGCTCAGAAGCCAAAAGACCTCTCTTACCACCTCTCTTGGCGCGGCAAACGAAATGGTAACGGTGGACGAGCCGGGACTTCTTTATTCTGAGGTGGACGGCTATGAAAGTATATTCACTCTGGAGGCGGGAGACACCTTCACTCTCGGCGATTTCCATGAGATGATAAACAAAGAGCCTGCGGATGTAAAGGGTTATCCCATAGGCAAGATAGCCACCGACTACAAATGGTATATTGCCTGCGAGGTGCCTACGGTACAGCAGCAGTACTATTCGGTGGGAACGGTATATACGGTGCGCTTCCCCTACAGCGGCGACGCCGAGCTTCCAATGAAGCTCCAGCGCATTGTTACCTCGGCAGATTATGACAGTATAGTTCTGGTATTCTCCACGGGTAATGTTCCGGATGATTTCAACTTCCTGCGTAAGCAGTCGGTGGAGATCGTTCAGCAGACATATACCGGCTACCGCGTTCCCGTGTCCTCGGTGCGTATCGTTGACGACAGGCAGGGTGTGTTTGTCAAGTCGGGCAACCTTGCAATATTTAAAGAGATAGAGCCTTTGGTAGAGATAGACGGTTACTTTATAGTAGCGCTGCAGGACAGACAAAATGACGAAAACTATGCCGACAAGCTCGGTATGTACGATCTTATAATCACGAAGGGAAAGAACCTCTATGAAAACAAAATTATCCAGTGAGTATAAGAATTCCATAGCTCAAAACCTCCGTGAGGTAAGAGAGCGTATGGCAGAGGCAAACGGTATGGGACAGGATGTTACTTTGCTGTTGGCTACAAAAACAGTTCCGGCTGAGGCTATCAACTATGCCACACAGGAGCTGGGTGTTACCCATATCGGCGAGAACCGTGTGCAGGAGCTTCTGTCAAAGTATGACGAGCTGGAAAAGGAGAATGTCAACATCCACTTTATAGGCTCGCTTCAGACCAACAAGGTCAAGTACATCATAGACAAGGTGTGTATGATACACTCGGTAGACTCGGTAAAGCTGGCTGCCGAAATAGATCGTCAGGCAAAAAAGCACGGTAAAATAATGGACATTCTTGTGGAGATAAACATCGGCGAGGAGGAGAACAAGGGCGGTATCGCTCCCTCGGAGCTGGAGGCTTTTCTTGAAGAATTGACCCGTTTTGATAATATAAGAGTCCGCGGACTTATGACAATTGCCCCTTTTTGGTGCGAAAAAGCCGATTATCAAAAATATTTTACAAAAACATATCAATTTTTTATTGACATTTTGCCCAAAAAAATACATAATATATATAAGCCTGTCCTTTCGATGGGTATGAGCGACAGCTTTGATACCGCAATAGAGTGCGGATCAACTCTTGTCCGTCTCGGCACGGTGGTCTTCGGTCACCGTCAGTACAAGTGATAAGCAATAACAAAAATAAAGTTTAAAGTAAATGGAGGAATACTACAATGGGATTCATGGACAAGTTCAGAGATATGGTTAATCCTGAAAAGAACTACGAGGAAAATTATGATGAATACGGATATGAGGGCGAGGATGTAGTTGCAGATGCACCTGCAGCTAACCAGACCTTTGGCTCCGCTTCCAACGGTACAGCTCTTGAACTCAAGGTTATCCGCCCCGAGCGTTTTGAGACAGTTACCCAGATAGCTGACCATCTTATCAACAACCGCACAGTCGTTCTCAATCTTGAGGCTACCAACAAGGAGACCGCAAGAAGAATGATCGACTTCCTTTCCGGTGTTGCTTACTCTATCGAGGGCAACCTTAAGAAGGTAGCTAACAATACCTTTGTTATCACCCCCGGTAATGTTGCTGTATCCGGCGAGCAGCAGGCTCAGGCTTTCCAGCAGGCAGCAGCTCCCGCTGAGTTTTAATTGAGGCTTACTGTACATATGTTGGGAGACTGATTTTATCAGTCTCCCATAAAGTGTTTTTATGAGAGTATAGTTTGAGGCAGGAAATGTTGGATATTGTGTGGTTTGTTGTCAAAACTCTGCTGAGTTTGTGCATTAATTCTTTGCTTATAATCATGTTTGTCAAAGCTGTTATGTCCTGGATAGCTCCTACTCTGGACCACCCGATTATGAGCTTTGTCAGCGGTGTTACCGAGCTGGTCGTATATCCTGTCAGAATGCTGCTTATGCGTTTTGATTTTGTCAGAACATTTCCCCTTGACCTGTCATTTCTGGCAACCAGCATCATATTGGTGCTGCTCAGAACTCTTTTGTCATCGTTATGACAGACAAGCTTTTAGCCTCCCGCATTGACGATATGCTTCACCGTGCAGACCGCGGCGAGGCTGCTTACAGTTCCTTTCTCAACGAGACCGAGAAGGCAGAGGCCTTAGCCTATCTCAAGGGCAGAGCTTCAGAGCTTAGTGTAAGATTTTACGGAGGGTATGAGGGGGCCGAGAGAACACGGCTTTTCATCTACCCCGATTATTATGATTTTGAGGATATCAAGGATTGCATAAGGGCAGTTGAGCTTAAGGGCAGCGGATACGAGTCCTTAAGGCATTCCTCGTTTTTGGGCGCCCTTACATCCCTCGGCATAGACAGGGCAAGGATGGGCGATATTGTTACAGACGGCATTACGGCAATACTGTTTGCCGACGAAAAGATTATTGAGTTTTTGTTATCCGACCCGCCGCCCCTTACCAGAGTGGGAAGAGATACGGTAAGGATAAGTGAGTATGACATTCCCGCGGATTTTGAAAACCGCAGAGAATACAAGGATATCTTTGATACGGTTGCATCCCCAAGGCTTGACTGCGTTGTTTCTTCACTTGCATCCCTGAGCCGTGAAAGGGCAAAGGCGCTTGTGAGCTCGGGACAGGTTATGGTAAACCATATCCCCGAGGAAAAAACTGACACAACGGTAAGCGAGGGAGATACCGTTACAATAAGATCATACGGCAAGTTCCGTATAGAGTCGCTCAGCGACCGAACTAAAAAAGACAGATACAAGCTTATAGCGAAGAAATATATTTAGTGAGGAGAAAAATATGGTACCGCCCCATGAATTAAAATCCATGGAGTTTGCCCGAGTCCTCAGAGGCTATAATCCTCAAGAGGTAGATAGCCATATCGAATATCTGATGCAGAGCTATACCGAGCTGTATAAGCATACTGCCGATATGGAAAAGGCATACACCGACCTGTACCGCAGATACAAAGAAGCCACCAAGGACCGCGATGCGGTCAAGAGTGATCTTATAGACGCCCGTGTTGCATCGGACAAGATAATCGAAGCGGCAAACGAAAAGGCCGAGATGATAATAAGGGCATCCAAGACCAACTGTGATTATATAATCAACGACTACAGACGAACCGTAGCGGAGGAAAGAAACAAGCTTATCAAGATACAGGCAGAGCTTCAGGCCTTCCGCGAGACAGTACTTAAGGAGTGCCGCAGCTATATGGACCGTATAGAGGATATGGCCGAGATAAGCGACACCACCCTGTACTATTCTACAGACGACGAGCTGACAGCAAGAGTGCTTGACGAGATCAAGACCGATGTCAGATATGCAATGGCAGAAAAGGAGCTGCTTGACACCATAAGCGACGATGAGGTGGCAGTAGACCTTGACTGCTTTACCGAAGAGGCTCCGGATACAGCTACACCCGAGGCAACACGCACCGATGTGTTTGCCGGTTCAAAGGTGGATCTGTCCGAGACTATTCAGCTTCCGGATAACTATTCTGAGATGCTGGCAAACCTTGTCGATAACAATTAAGCATACCCTGCTGCGCTTTGCTTCATACACTGCAACGCAGTCTTATATACTGAAAATTATTAAGGAGGGGTTAGCACCCCGGCCAAACTATGTTCCGTATCACACGGAACAGCGCGACTGTAAACACTGAAATTAATTAAGGAGTAACATAGAAAAATGGCAATGGATTACACCGAAACATTAAATCTGCCCAAGACCGAGTTTTCGATGAGGGCAAACCTTCCTACCCGTGAGCCTGATATGCTTGCGGCTATGTACACAAAGGATCTTTATCACGCAATGCTTAAGAGAAACGAGGGTAAGCAGTCCTTTATTCTTCACGACGGCCCTCCCTTCTCCAACGGCAATATTCATATGGGTACCGCACTTAACAAGGTGCTCAAGGACTTTATCGTAAAGTATAAGTCTATGCAGGGCTACTATGCTCCCTATATTCCCGGCTGGGACAACCACGGTATGCCTATCGAGAGCGCCATCATCAAGCAGAACAAGCTTGACCGTAAGAAGATGTCTGTCTCCGACTTCCGCCGTGCCTGCCACGAGTTCGCTATGAAGTTTGTAGGCATCCAGATGGATTCCTTCAAGCGACTCGGTGTTCTTGGCGAATGGGACGATCCCTACCTCACTATGGACCCCAAGTTTGAGGCAAGAGAGGTAAGAGTATTCGGCGAGATGTTTAAGAAGGGCTACATCTACAAGGGTCTTAAGCCTGTTTACTGGTGTCCCAATGACGAGACCGCTCTTGCTGAGGCTGAGATCGAGTACAAGGATGCTCCCTGTACCTCTATCTTTGTTAAGTTCAATGTAACAGACGATAACGGCAAGCTCGCAGGCATCTGTGATCTTGCAAACACATATTTCATTATCTGGACAACCACAACCTGGACTCTTCCCGGTAACCTTGCAATTGCAGTTCACCCCAGAGAAAACTACTCTGTAGTTAAGGCTGATAACGGCGAGTGCTATATCGTTGCCGATATGCTTGCAAGCCGTACAATGAAGCAGGGCGGTATCGAAAATTACGAGATCATCGCTACCTTCAAGGGCTCCGAGCTTGAGTACATGAACACCAAGCATCCCTTCCTTGACAGAAACTCTGTTGTAGTCAATGCCGACTATGTTACCATGGATTCAGGTACAGGCTGTGTACACACCGCTCCCGGCTTTGGTGCAGAGGACTACCTCACCGGTGTTAAGTACAAGATGGATATCGTAGTTCCCGTAGACGACCGCGGTTATCAGACCAAGGATGCAGGCAAGTTTGCAGGCATGCATTATGAAGAATCCAACACCGCTATCTTAGCAGACCTTAAGGAGACAGGCGCACTCTTTGCTTCTGAGGATGTTGTTCACTCCTATCCTCACTGCTGGAGATGTAAGAAGCCTATCATCTTCCGTGCTACTCCTCAGTGGTTCTGCTCTGTAGATGCCTTTAAGGATGAGGCTATCAAGGCGGCAGACAATGTTCAGTGGATGCCCAAGTGGGGCGAGGACCGTATGAAGTCTATGATCCGTGAGCGTGCAGACTGGTGTATCTCCCGTCAGCGCCATTGGGGTCTTCCTATCCCCGTAGTTTACTGTGAAAAGTGCGGCAAGCCCGTATGCACAGACGAAACAATAAATATGATCGCAGATACCTTTGCAGCTGAGGGCTCAAATGCCTGGTTCGATAAGGAAGCAAGCGCGCTTGTACCCGAGGGCTTTGTATGTCCCTTCTGCGGTGACGATCACTTCACCAAGGAGACCGATACCCTTGACGGTTGGTTCGACTCCGGCTCAACACACTTCAGCGTTCTTGAAAACGCTCCCGATCACACCTGGCCCTCTGACCTCTATCTTGAGGGTGCAGACCAGTACAGAGGCTGGTTCCAGTCCTCTCTTCTCACCGCTGTAGGTGCCAAGGGCGAGGGTGCTCCCTATAAGGGTGTTCTTACCCACGGCTGGGTAGTTGACGGCGAGGGTAAGGCAATGCACAAGTCTCTTGGTAACGGTGTTGACCCTGCAGATGTTATCAAGAAGTACGGTGCAGACCTCCTCAGACTCTGGGCGGCTTCTGCTGACTATACAGTTGATGTAAGATGCTCGGATAACATCTTCAAGCAGCTCTCCGAGACCTACCGTAAGATCAGAAATACCGCAAGAATGTTCATGGCAAACCTGGGTACACCCGAAACCGACTTTGATCCCAACAAGGATATGGTGGATGTCAATGAGCTTCTTGATATAGATAAGTGGGCACTTGCCCGTATGAATAAGCTTGTTGCAAATGTAAACAAGGCTTATGACAACTATGAGTTCCATATTCTCTACCACGATATTGCAAACTTCTGCACCATCGATATGTCTAAGCTTTACATCGATATCGTAAAGGACAGACTCTATGTAGAGCTTAAGGACTCTAAGGAAAGACGCAGTGCTCAGACCGCAATGTATCTTATCCTTAACGCTCTTACCCGTATGATCGCTCCTATCCTCTCCTTTACAGCAGATGAGATCTGGGAGTCTATGGCTCACGCAGAGGGCGACGATGTTCGATCCGCACTTCTCAATGATATGCCCGTATACGAAGAAAAGTATGCCTTTGCAGATGTTGAGGAGCAGTGGAACAAGCTCTTTACAATGCGTGATGATGTAATGAAGGCACTTGAAGAGGCAAGAGCGGCTAAGCTCATCGGTAAGTCTCTTGAGGCTAAGATCACAATCGCGGCAAACAGCGAGCAGCTTGAGGTATTAAAGAGCTTCGGCGACGAGCTTAAGACAGTATTTATCGTTTCTCAGGTTGAGCTCTCCGAGGGCGAAGGCGATGAGCTCAAGGTAGAGGTTGCAGTAGCAGACGGCGAAAAGTGTGACCGTTGCTGGATGCACTCCACCGACGGAGTAAAGACCGAGGACGGTTATTTGTGCAAGAGATGTTCCGTAATTCTTGGTTAAAGGTAGTTTGGCTGGGCATTATTTCGGCCGCATGTGTCGGACTTGACCAGTTGAGCAAATATCTTTGTGTAAGGTATATGACACTTGGGGATAGTGTAACCATTATCCCTAAGGTGCTTGACTTTACTTATATACAGAACAAGGGTGCCGCCTTTGGCAGTCTCAGTAATGCCAGATGGGTGTTTATGATAGCATCTGTGGTTATGATAGCCGCCATTGCCGTATATGTTATTTATAACAGACGGACACTTCGTTACCCCTCGGTAATAACCCTGTCACTTATTTTGGGCGGCGGTATAGGTAATATGATCGACCGTATATGGTTGGGATATGTTATCGATTTCATTGATGTCAAGTGCGTACCCTACTGGTGCTGGATATTCAATGTTGCCGACAGCTTTGTCTGTGTAGGTGCGTTTTTCCTTGTGATAATATTTATCATAAGCGAGATAAAGGCAAAGAAAACCGCAGAACCCAGGGGGGAAAAGGAAAACAGCGATGTCACAACAGACCTTTAAGGCTGAAAATACCGATATCGGTAAAAGAATCGACATTTTTGTGGCGGAACGGGCAGGACTTACCCGTTCCGCTTCTCAAAAGGTCCTGGCGGACGGCCATACTTTGGTAAACGGCGCGACTGTCAGGAAAAATTATAAAATATCAGAAAATGATATTGTAGAGGTAGAATTACCCGAGCCCACCGAGCTTGACTGCATACCCGAGGATATTCCCGTAGATATAGTTTATGAGGACGAATACCTTGCAGTAGTCAATAAGCCAAAGGGTATGGTAGTCCATCCCGCACCGGGTAACTATACAGGCACCTTGGTCAATGCTCTGCTTTATCATATGAAGGGTCGGTTGTCCTCTATTAACGGAGTTATCCGCCCGGGTATAGTACACCGAATCGATAAGAACACAAGCGGACTTCTGATGATAGCAAAGACGGATGAAGCACACTTAGGACTTGCAGAGCAGATAAAGGATCACAGCTTTGAACGGCTTTACGAGGCGATACTTGTTGGTAACCTCAAGGAGGATGCGGGAACGATAGATGCTCCCATAGACCGTCACCCCGAGGACCGAAAAAAGATGGCGATAGTGAAGGACGGAAGAAATGCCGTGACCCACTACCGTGTGCTTGAAAGATTCCCCGGCTTTTGCCACGCAGAATTTAAGCTTGAAACAGGCAGGACTCATCAGATAAGAGTTCATTCTAAAAGTGTAGGCCATCCTGTTTTGGGCGATACTCTCTACGGAGCAGGAAAGACCAAATTTGAATTACAGAACAAGAATATAATTGAAGAGCAGACCCTTCACGCAAGGACTCTCGGCTTTATACATCCCATAACAGGTGAGAAGCTGTCCTTTACAAGCGATCTGCCCGAGTATTTTGATACATTACTGACTAAATTAAGAAAAATGGAGGGTTAAAAAATGGATAAAGAAAAATTTTATATAACCACCGCCATAGCTTACGCATCCCGTAAGCCCCATATCGGTAACACCTACGAGGTAATTATGACCGATGCTATTGCAAGATACAAGAGAATGATGGGCTATGATGTATTCTTCCTTACAGGTACAGACGAGCACGGTCAGAAGATCGAGGATCTGGCAAAGGAGGCAGGTATAGAGCCTCAGCAGTATGTTGACAATGTAGCTGCTACCATCAAGGATATCTGGGATATGGTTGGTTCAAGCTATGACCACTTTATCCGTACCACCGACGACTACCACGAAAAGGTGGTTCAGCATATCTTTAAAAAGCTCTATGATCAGGGAGATATCTATAAGAGCGAATACGAGGGCTGGTACTGTGTACCCTGCGAGTCCTTCTTTACCGATACACAGATAGTAGACGGCAAGTGTCCCGACTGCGGCAGAGAGGTAAAGCGCACCAAGGAAGAGGCTTACTTCTTCAAGATGAGTGCATATCAGGACAGACTGATGCAGTATATTGAGGATCACCCCGGCTTCATCGAGCCCGAGTCCAGAAAGAAGGAAATGGTAAACAACTTCTTAAAGGCAGGTCTCCAGGATCTCTGTGTTTCCAGAACCAGCTTTAAGTGGGGCGTTCCCGTAACCTTTGACGATAAGCATGTTATCTATGTTTGGATAGACGCACTTTCAAACTACATCACAGCACTCGGCTATGATGTGGACGAAAAGGGTGAGCTTTATTCCAAGTACTGGCCTGCCGATGTTCATATCATCGGTAAGGATATTTTAAGATTCCATACCATCTACTGGCCTATTATCCTTATGGCATTGGGTGAGCCCCTTCCCAAAAAGGTATTCGGTCATCCCTGGCTGCTCTTTGGTACAGACAAGATGAGTAAGTCTAAGGGCAACACCATCTATGCAGACGATCTTGTAAAGCGCTTTGGTGTTGACGGAACCCGTCACTATGTTCTTTCCGAGATGCCCTATAACTCTGACGGCTCCATTACCTACGAGAACCTTATCGCACGCTATAACAGCGACCTTGCAAACAACTTAGGTAACCTTGTCAACCGTACCATTGCAATGACAAAGAAGTACTTTGACGGTGTTGTTCCGTGTAGAGGCGAGGTAACAGAGCTTGACCGCGAGCTTATAGCGGCAATCGAAGAGGGCAAAGCACAGATGTGCAAGAATATGGATGAATACCGTATTGCCGATGCAGTTGATGCAGTATTTACCGCTCTTCGCCGTGCAAACAAGTATATCGACGAGACCACACCCTGGGTTCTTGCAAAGAACGAATCCGACAAGCCCAGACTCGGTTCTGTTATGTATAACCTTCTTGAGTCTATCCGTGTTTGTGCTAATCTCCTCTATCCCTTTATCCCCGAGACAAGCGAAAAGATCCTTGTTCAGCTCAATACCGAGTGCAAGTCTCTTGAATACGGCAACCTTGAGGAGGGTAAGAGTGTAGGCGAAGCACAGATGCTCTTTGCAAGAATAGACGAGGCAAAGATGCTTGCCGAAATAGAAGAAGAAATGAAGGCAAACGAGGAGCCTGTTATCGAAAAGCCCGAGGGTCTTGCTATCATCGGCTTTGAGGATTTCCAGAAGGTAGAGCTTCGTACCGCACAGGTCGTAGCGGCTGAGCCTATCCCCAAGGCAAAGAAGCTCCTTAAATTACAGCTTGACCTCGGTTACGAAAAGAGACAGGTAGTTTCGGGTATAGCTAAGTTCTATAAGCCCGAGGAGCTTATCGGTAAAAAGGTGGTTATGGTAGCTAACCTTAAGCCCGCAAAGCTCTGCGGCGTTGAGTCTAACGGTATGATCCTTGCTTCCGGTGAGGAGACCATCCGCGTTATCTTCCTTGATCCCGAGACCCCCAACGGAGAAAGAGTTTGCTAAATGGAAATTATCGATACCCACGCTCACTATGATGACAGCAGGTTCGATGATAATAGAGATGAAGTTATAGCCGATGTTTTAAACATCGGCTATATCCGAAATATCATCAATGCAGGCTGTTCTATAGAGGGCTCTAAAGCAGGACAGGCACTTTCCCGTAAATATCCTCAGTTCTATTTTACCGCAGGTATCCACCCCCACGACAGCGTAGAAATCAAAGACCGTGACCGCACCCTCTTTGAGCTTGAAGGATTGCTTCGTGATCCCAAGTGTGTAGCTCTTGGCGAGATAGGTCTTGACTACTATTATGACTATGACCGTGACGTGCAGAAGAACTGGCTTGAATGGCAGATGCAGATGGCACAGCGTATGGGCAAGCCGGTAGCTATCCACGACCGCGAGGCTCACGGCGACTGTATGGATATGGTTCGTAAATACCCCGATGTTATCGGTGAGTTCCATTCCTTTTCGGGCTCTGCCGAAATGGCAAAGGAGCTTGTTAAAAGAGGCTGGTATATCTCATTTTCGGGAGTTATCACCTTTAAAAATGCATCCAAGATTCTTGAAGCGGTAAAGGCAGTTCCCCTTGACCGTATAATGATAGAGACCGATGCACCCTATCTTGCACCCGTACCCATGAGAGGCAAGACCAACGTCTCCTCTTATATGAAGTACACCGCCGAGGCCGCGGCAAACGTGCTTGGCATCAGCACAGAGGAATTCTGTGCCGCAACAACAGAAAACGCAAAACGCCTTTTTGGCATTAAATAAGAGAGATTAAAATGACTATAACTTACGAAGACGGCAGCGGATTATATATCAACTCCACTAACCGTTGCACCAACAACTGCGACTTTTGTGTCCGTACCACCGAGGACGGTCATTACGGTGACCTCTGGCTTGACCGTGAACCTACGGTAGAAGAAATGATCGCAGACATAGACAAAAGAGATCTGACCAAGTATACCGAGGTGGTATTCTGTGGCTACGGTGAGCCTACTATGAGACTTGACGATATCTTAGAGGTAGCAAAGCATATCAAAGAGGTCTGTGACCTGCCCGTGCGTATCAATACAAACGGACTTGCCAACCTTTATTATGAGGATGACATAACCGAAAAATTTGACGGCATTATAGATGCAATATCGGTCAGCCTCAATGCCGCAAACTCGGACGAATATGTCCGTGTCTGTCACCCCGTATTCGGTGACAAGGCCTTTGAGGGTGTACTTGACTTTACCGCAAAGGCTACAAAGTATGTACCCAAGGTATATATGAGTGTGGTCGAGGGATTCTTATCTCCCGAGGATATAAACATATGCCGCGCTCTTGCATCCTTTGTGGGCGCAGAGCTGAGAGTCCGTGAGTTTATAGGATGAAGCGCATAATCATACTTTTACTTGTAGCTGCTCTTTGTATTCCCCTTGTATCCTGCAAGGAGGAGAAGAAAAGCGAAAACAAGGTTATATCAAATATTCTCTTTTTGGGTGATGACCTTATGGAAACAAGCAGGGTCTACGAGTATTTTGAACAGCTTTGTCATATCAACGGCAAGAGCAGTGTCAGCATTGATCACTATACCCTTGAGGACGCCCGTATGTATACCTATGCGGATATGTGCGAAAGTGATGAGGATTTCCGCGAGCATGTGTCAAAGGCGGATGTTATCCTCTTTCAGGAGGGAAGTGCCGAGACCAAGACTACCGTGGAGTCATTTACCAAAATACTTGAGTATGCCAACGACCCTATAGTGGTATGTATATCCTATTACGGATACCCCCGTTGGCTTCACCGCAACATTTTTTTGGAGTCGCATCCCGAGTTCAGGTATGCGGACTCAAACACCGTGGTGGGCGGAATACTGACCCCCGAGAATGCACCTGTAGGCTATGAGCATCTTTATCACGAGGACTATATCCATCCAAATGAGCTCAACGGCTATATAGTGTCCCTTATCTGCTATTCAAAGGTTTATAATATCAAGCCTGCAAGCATCAAATGGCAGGGAATAGAGGAAAATGAAGGGCTTTTAATAAACTCACCCTGCAGTAATACACAGGAATTGAAGGACCTGTTATCCCTGCTGTCAGAGCAGGTCAATAAGCATATTAACTGAGTTGACAATAATCAGTATGAGTGATACAATCAATGTGATCCTACATTTTTTAGAAAGGTTATCCTGATGAAAAAGAGAATAATATCTTTGATCTTAAGCATATTACCGCTTATTTATCTTGAATCAGTGGTACGCGCATTTACAATTGGAAGCTTTGATATTCGTTTTGTATATACGGTTATATTTGCGTTACCGGTAGGCGGTGTGCTGTATTTATGTACACTTTCCGACAGAACGGTTTTTAAGGTAATATATAACCTTATTATATCGGTAATATCGTTGTACTTTTGTGTTCAGCTTGTATATTACAAGGTGTTTCAGGGCTTTTTGTCCCTGTCACTTGTAGGTGTGGGCGGAGATGCTATCACAAATTTTACCGAAGAGCTTATGAACGCCATAAAGGCGGCTATTCCGGGTTTAGCTATTATATTGGTTTTAATAGTTGTATATATCATACTGACAGTAAAAAGCATTATATCATTTAAAAAGACAAAGCTTAAATTCGTATTTTGCTCGGTAATTGCAATTGCTTTGTTACATATACTTTGTCTTATTTCACTTCGTGCGGGCGGTACGGGAGTATATACTGTTTATGACGCATATCACTCCAACTCAACGGGAATCGACAGCTCAGTACAGAATTTAGGCATATTTGTTACTACAAGACTTGAAGTAAAGAATATACTTTTGACAAGGTTAGGTATATCGGTAGACGATCCTACTGATCTTATTTTTGCACCCGATCCGGATTCATCCGACGTTACTGACAGCTCCGATACCGAAGAATATAATGTTCTTGACATCGACTTTGAGGAGCTTAAAAAACTTGCAGACGGCAACGCCACTATCGAGAATATTTTTGCTACCATCGAGTGGAGAGGCGGCACGAAGAAAAACGAATACACCGGTATATTTAAAGGTTACAATCTTATAACCATATGTGCAGAATCTTTCTCTTGTCATGTAATAGACGAGGAGCTTACACCTACGCTGTACAAACTTGCAAACGAAGGTTTTGTATTTAATAATTTCTACGGTTCCTTTGAATCGGTGACGACCGACGGTGAATTTTCATACTGTTTAGGTATGTTCCCCGATCTTTCAAGAGGTAAGTATAATTCAAGCTTCAAGATGATCGATGAAGCAGCTTTGCCCTATGCTCTCGGTAATGCCTTTCTTTCTGTCGGTGCAAACACCTTTGCTTATCACAACAACGACGGAACCTATTACGGCAGGAACGTATCACATCCCCGTATGGGCTACAGTGTGTTTAAAGCCGCAGACTCGGGGCTTGATATAACCAAATCCTGGCCTGCCTCAGACCTTGAAATGATGCAGGAGTCTGTGGACGATTATATATCGTCAGGTGAGCAGTTCCACGCATACTATATGACCTTCTCGGGACACCACAGATACACCACCAGCAATCCTATGAGTGCAAAGAATTGGGATAAGGTCAAGGATCTTGATTATTCCGAAGCGGTCAAGTGCTATATCTCGGCAAATCTGGAGCTTGAGTATGCCCTTACCTATCTTATGGAACGTCTTGAGGAGGAGGGTATAGCTGAGGAGACCGTTATTGTTCTTACCACCGACCATTATCCCTACGGTCTTACCAACGAGGAGTTCAGCGAACTTGCAGGTAAAGAAATAGACCCCAACTTTGAAAAGTATAAGAACAGCTTTATCTGTTGGAACGGCGGTATGGAAGAAGCTGTATCGGTAGATAAGCTTTGTTCTACCATTGATATAGTACCAACATTGCTTAACCTTTTCGGTATGGAGTTTGATTCCAGATTTGTTATAGGCAGAGATGTCCTCTCTGATCACGAGGGACTCGCTATCCTGGCAAACCAGAGCTTTATTACAGAGGACTATATGTTCAATGCAGTAGATAACGAGCTCACTATGCTGACCGACAAGGAGATCCCTCAGGAAGAGATAGACCAAAAGAAGAACTTTATAGTAGGTACTATGGGTCTCTCAAAATCTATACTTAATACAGATCTCTATAATTATCTTATAGAATATCTTGAGAACAAATAAAAAAGACGGCAGATGCCGTCTTTTTTGTCTGATAAATATATAAACAAAAAATTACTGTACAATTTTGTGCGATTTCCGACACTTTATTTTTATATGGTTATAACAGATTGGGAATATTATGGTCGGGGCAAATCCGTTCATTTGAGGATTTAGATGCAGGAAACAGATATATTATTATAAACATAGAGGTTTTGTTTTCAGACGGCTTTAGCCTTGGAATGAAATTAGCCACAGCGGCATTGGCTGAGTGATGTAGATATACTCTTTCTTGCTAAATGAACCGGAAAAGTAAAAAAGACGGCATTTGCCGTCTTCGGATAAGGATATATCGCTATGCGATATGATATATCCGTTCCTTCATACGCGAAGCGTATATCATCTGCATAAGCAGATATCATATGCAAAGCATATATCATCCGTGACACAGGAACGGATATCATTAGGGCATCTTCTTTTATCAAGAAGATGCCCTGCGCTTTAGCGCTTTACTCTTGCGTTACCGCCCCAGATTGACCAAACCTGATCCTCATCCATGGGCTGTGCGTAGTCGGTTAAGAATGTGGTCGCCATAGCGCCTGTAGCCCAACCGAACTGTATCCACTTTTCGGACTCCCAACCCTTTAAGATAGAGTAGAGAAGACCGCCCACAAAGCCGTCGCCGCCGCCGATACGGTCAAGAACGGTGATATCTCTGGGCTCAACAACGTGCCACTCATCTCCTGCAAGAAGGATTGCACCCCAGAGGTGGTGGTTAACGCTTACAACCTGACGAAGAGTGGTGGCAAATACCTTTGCGTTGGGGAACGCCTTTCTTACGTTTTCGATCATACCCTTGAAGCCGTCGATCTTAGCCGCGATGTCCTTACCGCCTGCCTCGGGACCCTGAATGCCGAGACAAAGCTGGAAGTCCTCCTCGTTACCGATAAGGATATCGGAAACGGATGCGATCTCTGTAAAGATATCGTGGAGCTCTTTTTCTCTGCCTTCCCAGAAGGAAGCACGGTGGTTAAGGTCGAAGGAGATAAGTGTGCCGTATTTCTTTGCTGCTCTTGCAAGCTCAAGACAGAAAGTACTTGTCTCGTGAGAAAGAGCACCGATAAGACCGGAAAGGTGAAGAATACCTACACCCTCCTCGCCAAAGATACGGTCAAGGTCAAAGTCGTTGATATTGAGTGTACGGCCTACCTCGCCTGCACGGTCGTTACAAACACGGGGACCTCTTGCGCCGTAGCCGCTGTCAGCGATGTTGAACTGGTGTCTGTAACCCCAGGGGCCGCCCTGAGGAACTTCGGGTCCTTCGTAAGCCATACCTCTGGAACGAAGATCACGCTTGATGAACTCTGCAATAGGGCTATCCTTAACAAAGGTAGTGAGAACCTTTGTGGGCATACCGAGGTAAGCTGCAATGGATGCAACATTGGTCTCGGCTGAAGTAGCCTGCATCATAAACATATTACTGCTTGCAACAGGCTGACCGTTGGGAGGGCAGATACGAACGCCCATACTTGTAGGAACTACAAGGCTGTATTTACAATTCTTCTTGATTTCTAACATTATATTACTCCTTAATGAATAATTATGGTTGAAAATAGTGTCCTTTGGACACTATTTTCTTCCTTTAATTACGAATTACGCATTACGAATTACGCATTGTAAATGGTAGCTGCAGTGTCGCCGCCGTTACCGGTCCAGTTGGTGTGGAAGAACTCGCCTCTGGGGCAGTCAACTCTCTCGTAGGTGTGAGCACCGAAGTAGTCTCTCTGAGCCTGGAGAAGGTTAGCGGGGAGTCTGTCGCAGCGGTAGCCGTCGTAGTAGGTAAGAGCTGTAGCCATAGCGGGAGCGGGAATACCGTTGGTGAGTGCAGCGGCACATACACGTCTCCAGCCCGCCTGAGCCTCGTCGATGATACCCTTGAAGTAGGGGTCAAGCAGCAGGTTGGTAAGCTCGGGGTTATTGTCAAATGCTTCCTTGATCTTGCCAAGGAACACGCTTCTGATGATACAGCCGCCGCGCCACATAAGAGCGATGCCGCCGTAGTTAAGGTTCCAGCCGTAGGTCTTAGCTGCAGTTCTCATAAGAGCATAGCCCTGTGCATAGGAGATGATCTTGGATGCAAAGAGAGCGGACTTGATGTCCTTGATGAAAGCTTCCTTGTCACCCTCAAACTTGGGCTCGGGACCGGTCAAGATCTTAGATGCCGCAACTCTTTCTTCCTTGATTGCAGAAAGACATCTGGAGTAAACAGCCTCACCGATAAGTGTCAGCGGAACACCCTCGTCAAGGGATGCAATAGCAGTCCACTTACCTGTACCCTTCTGACCTGCGGTGTCAAGGATCTTTTCAACGATGGGAGAACCGTCGGTATCCTTGTATGCAAGGATATCGCGGGTGATCTCGATAAGGTAGCTGTCAAGCTCCTCCTCGTTCCACTTTGCAAATACCTCGTGCATTTCGTCGCAGGACATACCAAGGTAGTTCTTCATGATCTGATATGCCTCGCAGATAAGCTCCATGTCACCGTACTCGATACCGTTGTGTACCATCTTTACAAAGTGACCAGCACCGCCTTCGCCAACCCAGTCACAGCAAGGAGAGCCGTCCTCTACCTTTGCGCAGATAGCCTGGAATATAGGCTTAACAAAGGGCCAAGCCGCGGGAGAACCGCCGGGCATCATGCTGGGGCCGTTAAGCGCGCCCTCTTCACCTCCGGAAACACCGGTGCCGATGTATAAAAGACCCTTAGACTCAACATACTCTGTTCTGCGGATAGTATCGGGGAAGTGGGAGTTACCGCCGTCGATAATGATATCGCCTTCCTCAAGGAGGGGGATAAGTGTTTCGATCATAGCATCAACAGCAGAGCCTGCCTTGATCATCATCATAACCTTGCGGGGCTTCTCAAGAGAAGCAACAAGCTCCTCAAGAGTGTAGGTGCCAACTATATTCTTACCTGCAGCTCTACCCTCAACAAAGTTCTTAACCTTTTCTGTAGTTCTGTTGTATACGGATACGGTAAAGCCCTTGCTTTCCATATTCATAACAAGATTTTCGCCCATAACGGCGAGGCCTATAAGACCGATGTCAGATTTCTTCATTTCTTTATCTCCTTAATATTATCTAATACTGTGTAAGGTATGCTCATATTTCCAAGACCGCGTCCGATAGAAATATGAGGCTTGAACGCACCGTGGAAATCGGTGCCGCCGGAAATTGCAAGACCAAGCTCAGCCGCTAACGCCTGAAACTCTGCCTGCATTTCGGGAGTGTATTCTGTATAGTATCCCTCAACTCCGCAAAGGCCCTTTGCCTTTAAGCGGGTAAGAAATGCCTTTAATTCATCGTGAGGCTTACGGGTAAGATGCAGATGAGCAACAAAAGCCTTACCTCCTGCCTGATTTATAAGCTCAACACATTCTTCATCTGTCAGAGCCTGTCTGCCCGAGTATGCGGGTCTGCCGTTGGCAAGATACTTATCAAAGGCCTCCTTTACAGATGTGCAGTAGCCCTTCTTTACCATGATCTTTGCAAAGTGGGCGCGGCAGAGTACGTCGGTTTCTGCTATCTCCTCAACCTCGTGCATTGTAATGTCAAAGCCAAGCTCACACAGCTTGCCGCAGATCTCTTCTTCTCGCTCTATACGCACCTGACGGACATATTTAAGCTTTTCAAGAAGTACCTCATTGTTGATATCAATAAAATATCCGAGTATATGTGTTTCGGTATCCGACTCGGCAGAAAGCTCAATTGCGGGGATGACCTCAATGCCTATCTTTTCTCCCTCAGCCATAGCCTCGGCAACACCGGAAAGGCTGTCGTGGTCAGAAAGTGCCACAGCACTTAATCCCTCCGCCTTTGCGTGGCGTACCAGCTCTGTGGGGGTCATAGAGCCGTCCGAATATATTGAATGTGTGTGTAAGTCTATTATTTTTTCCATAATCATAAGGTCCAAAGTCCGAGAGCGGGATTGCTGATATAGAATATCTCCTCACCGTCGATGGTGTGGAAGCCGTCTGTCAGCACCTTGGGATCGTATTTCTTTATTATTTCATCGTAGGGAATATACTTAAAGTTAACTGCTTCAACCTCTTCCTTGCCTATCTCCTTTGTGCAGTAGGTTATAGAGAAGCGGCCGTCGCTTGAGCCGTGGATAAGATGTGCCGCAACAGAAAGATTTTCCTTTAAGTCATCATTTTCCTTTACCAGCTCAAGGACCCTTTCGCGTCCCACATAGCCGTACTTGCGGATGAGTCCGTCATTTTCGTCGTCCTCACCGAATTTCTTTACCGCGGGAGCAAGAATAATAAGCTCACCGCCGTCGGCTATTGCCATACGGGTACGGTAGACTGCCTTGTTGCCAAGCCATGTGCTCTTAAATTCTCTGGGATCAAGGTTGACCACAACCTTTTTAAGAGGCTTGTCCATCTTATTTAAGTTTGTGCCCTGACTGTTTTTAACAGCCATCTCAAAAAGCTCACGCTTTCTGCCGATGTAGAGACCGTGGATAAAGGTATCATCCCCCTTGTTTGTGGTAACGGTAAGAACATACATAAGAGGAACCTCACAAAGGAAGTTTTCCTCTGCATAGTCAAACACCTTTCGTACAGGGGAGAAATCCTTACCCATAATGCGCTCCATACCGTAGAAGGCACCAAGCATATGGGAGGAGTTTATCATAGAGGAGCCGCCGCATCCAACAAAGATATTCTTTGAGTAGTTGGCCATACCCACAACCTCGTGGGGAACCACCTGACCTGCGGAGATCACAAGGTCATAGCTCTTATCCATTATACGGGCGTTTACCTCAACATCTATCTTGTCGGTAACAAGACCCTCGCTGACCTCGGAGACAAATTCACCGGGAACCTCACCAAGCTTTATAACATCTGTCTTCCAGTTGTGTACAAGTATCTTTTCAAAGGGGACATCCTCACCGAAGAACGCCTTGCATTCAGCCTCGGTCATAGGCTCGTGAGTGCCAAGGGCGGGCATAATGTCCACCTCGCACTTGTCCTTTAAAAGATCATAATAAATTTCGGTTATCTTGCCTGCGCCCGAATACATACGGGTATAGTCGGGAGGCAGAATAAGAACCTTTTTAAGGTCTTTACCCTCAAGAGACTTAGCCAAAGCCTCTCTGAGCTCAAGGTCACTTAAACCTTCTTTGCTTTCGTAAAACATATTTCTTTCCTTTTATATAATAAAAATCAAAAGTATTTTAGCACAAGGGTATGCTAAAGTCAATAAAGTATAGATATATTATTACCCGTTTCAGGTAAATTTACATTTATTTGTTGTCATCAAGCAGCCTGTCAAGGATAACTGTAACGGCTTCTGCGCTTTCTGCCGCATTTATCTCGACTCTTGCGGTGGTGGCACCCCGCATGCCCTTGATATAGTGAGCAAGATGCTTTCTTGCCTCCCGTATGCCCGTGTATTCTCCCTTGTCGGCTATAAGCATAGACAGATGCTCTTTGGCAACCGAGATGCGTTCTGATACGGCGGGGGGAGTATATTCCTTACCCTCAAGAGCACAGCTTATCTCCTTGAATATCCAGGGGTTGCCGTAAGCACCTCTTGCCACCATTATACCGTCACAGCCTGTATAGTTAAGCATATGCACTGCATCGGCAGCGCAGTATATGTCTCCGTTGCCCAAAACAGGTATAGACAATGCGTTTTTTACATCCTTTATTATATCAAGATCAATACCGGGAATGTACATCTGCATTCTTGTTCTTCCGTGAACGCATATCATATCCGCTCCCGCCCTTTCCAGACGGCAGGCAAGCTCTACTGCGTTTTTGCTTTTGTCATCCCAGCCTGCCCGTATCTTTACCGACAAAGGAGCTTTGATGGCAGCCGACACCGCCTTAACTATCTCCTCTGCAAGACATGGGTCACGCATAAGGGCAGAGCCCTCGCCGTTTGTAACGATCTTTTTTACGGGACAGCCCATATTGATATCTATCATATGAGGCTTGAATCTCTTTTCAAGCATAGCCGCCGCCTCTGCCATAATGTCAGGCTCGTGGCCGAATATCTGTATAGAGCAGGGAGAGGTAAGGTCATCAAACTTAGCCAGATCCTCGGTCTTTTCGTCACCGTAGTGCAGAGCCTTAGCCGAGAGCATCTCTGTCACCGACATCTCTGCTCCCATACGGTGGCAGAGTACTCGCATGGAATAATCGCTCACTCCCGCCATAGGGGCAAGGAACAAGCCGTGCCTGAAGCTTAAATATTTTATGTTCATAAACACTCCAAATTGTATAATAACATTAGTATATAATAACAAAATTTCTTTTTCAACCATATCTGTTATGGAAATGTTCAATAAATATTAATAAATTTGTGAATTTTTATTGACAAAGCGGTACATATGTGTTATAATTTGGCATATTTATTTTTTAAAAACATAATTTCAGGAGGATTTAATTATGTCTAAGAAGATTATTGCTCTTCTTCTCTCAATGCTTATGCTTGTATCTGTATTTGCAGCATGCTCAAGCAACAGCACAACAAACGACGCTACCGAAACAGGTGATGTTACCGGTAACACAAACACAGAAGGTACTATCAAGATCGGTCTCTCCGGTCCTCTTACCGGCGGCGCTGCAGTTTACGGCGTTGCAGTTAAGAACTCCGCTGAAATGGCTGTAGAAGAGATCAACGCAGCAGGCGGCGTTAACGGCTACAAGCTTGAGCTCCTTGCTACCGACGATACACACGATGCATCCAAGGTTTCTACCAACTACTACAATATGTACGAAGCAGGCATGCAGGTTTCTCTCGGTTGTGTAACATCCGACCCCTGTCTTGAGTTCTGTGCTCTTTCCGCAGATGACAATCTGTTCTTCATCACACCCTCCGCATCCAACGATGATGTTCCCGCAGAGGACAACGCATATCAGATGTGCTTTGCAGACGGTAACCAGGGTAAGGTTGCAGCAGAGTATGTAAACGGCCTCGGTCTTGAAAAGATCGGCGTATTCTACAAGAACGACGACTCCTACTCCAAGGGTATCTACGAGCAGTTCAAGGCAAACATCGACTCCTCTGTCGAGGTAGTTGAGACTCTCTTCACATCTGCAAACGAGACTGACTTCACAGCACAGATCAGCACACTTAAGGACTGTGAGTTCATCTTTATGCCTATCTACTACACTCCCGCTTCTCAGTTCATGCTTCAGGCTAAGAGCGAGATGTCCGAGACTACAGTATACTACGGCTGCGACGGCTTTGACGGTCTTGCATCTGTAGAGGGCTTTGATATCACAGCTATCCCCCAGAAGATCACAATGCTTTCTCACTTCAACTCCAATGCCGAGACAGGCGCAGCAGCTGAGTTCATCGCAAAGTACAC
Source organism: Clostridia bacterium (assembly GCA_017537175.1). GTDB lineage: Bacteria > Bacillota > Clostridia > Oscillospirales > CAG-272 > RGIG7300. Next base: position 154,378 of record JAFYLH010000006.1, read on the forward strand.
AGATAAGTACGGTGTTGATACTCTCAACCAGTTCGGTGCTTCCGCATACGACTGTGTATACGCACTTGCAGCAGCTATGGAGGTTGCAGTTAACAACGGCGAGGACATCACTCCCGATACAGATCCTTCCGATCTCTGCGACATCCTTATCGATGTATTCCAGGGCGGCTTTGAGTTCACCGGCAATGTTACAGGTGAAGAGGGCAGCACAATTACATGGGACGAGAACGGCTATGTTATGAAGGCTGCTATCGCTTATCCTATGAACTAATAAAAAGTCTATTAAATTTAGCCTTATAAGACAACTTGCCGGACAGTTTTCTGCGCCGGCAATTTGTCATAGTATTGGACAGGAATTAAAATGAATATTTTAGATATAATTATCAACAGCTTAAGCACCGGAGGTACATATGCTATGATAGCCCTGGGCTATACCATGGTATACGGTATTGCAAAGATGCTTAACTTTGCCCACGGTGATATAATTATGGTGGGTGCCTATACAATGCTTGTCTGCATAAACCGTATTCCCTATACCACTAAGCTGGGAAATATGGTAGCAGATATGCTTGTAAAGCAGTGTGGACTGGAAGAAAAGGTAGCAGCTAATATTACGGTAATCGCCTTTGGTATAATATCCCTTATTATAGCTGTTATTGTATGTATGCTTCTCGGCATGATAGTTGAAAAGCTGGCATACAAGCCTCTTAGAGGAGCTTCTCCCCTTGCAGTTCTTATTACGGCAATCGGCGTCAGCTATCTTCTCCAAAGTGCCGCACAGATCATTTTTGGTCCCAATCAGCAGAATGTACCTGTAGGTGATTTTGGCAAAAGCAAGCTTTTTGGCGTAGAGATCAGCAACTATCTTATAATCACTCTTGTGGTTTCGGTAGTAGTAATGGTTGGTTTGACCCTGTTTATCAAGCTTACAAGAACAGGCCGTGCAATGGTAGCCGTATCCGAGGACAAGGGTGCTGCACAGCTTATGGGTATCAATGTTAATGCAATTATCACTCTTACCTTTGCTATCGGATCCGCACTTGCAGCTTTGGCAGCATACTTCACACTTATCAAGAATGTAGGTATTACCAACAATATGGGTGCAATGCCGGGTATCAAGGCATTTACCGCGGCGGTTATCGGCGGTATCGGCTCTGTTCCCGGTGCAATGGTGGGCGGTATTCTTCTTGGCGTAATAGAAACTGTTGCTACCAAGATCCCCGTAATCGCACCCTACAAGGATGCTATCAGCTTCCTTGTGCTTGTTATCATTCTCCTTGTTAAGCCCTCGGGCTTGCTGGGCAAGAAGAGAAGGGAGAAGGTATAATGGCTAATACAGTTAAAAAGAGCTCATCAAGACAGTTTAAGCTCAAATACCATATCAACTATATGCTGGTGGCATTGGTTGCCGTTGTGCTTGGTATTATGTCCAAGACAGGAGTAATAACAAGCAGATCCTCACTTGAGGTGCTTCAGCAGATCGCAATTGCAATATTGCTTACCGTATCACTCAGCGTGGTCGTAGGCTTTTTGGGTGAGCTTTCTTTGGGACATGCCGGATTTATGTGTGTGGGCGCGTTCCTGGGAGGCAAATTTGCCAATGACTTATACCCCCTGCTTGATGTCTTTAAAAAGAGAGAATTTTCCGAATTTCTCGAAAAGATCGATTATAAGCCCCTTGCCGATCTTCTTGAAAAGATAGGCTATGAAAGGCTTAACGATACCTCTGAGCTTCTTATACTTATTGCTTGTATGATCGTTGGCGGTATCTTTGCCGCACTTGCAGGTCTTATAGTAGGATTACCCGCACTCAGACTCCGCGGTGACTACCTTGCAATAGTAACTCTTGCCTTTGGTGAGATCGTGCATAATATGTTTATGACCGCTCCCGAGGATATCTTTGGAGGTCCCAGCGGCTTTAAAACTCCCAAATACGATATATATTCGCTCTTTATTATTGCACTTGTGGCGGTTGTTATATGTATCATCCTTGTGCAAAACATTATGCGCAGTAAGCACGGAAGAGCAATAACCTCTATCCGTGACAGCGAGATAGCTGCCCGTGCTACCGGTATCAATGTTACAAAGTATAAGCTTATAGTATTTATGGTTGCGGCATTCTTTGCAGGTGTTGCAGGTGTGCTTTACAGCTTCACTCAGACCAAGGTACAGACCGAGCACTTTACCTACATCTATTCCATAGAGATATTGGTTATGGTAGTTCTTGGCGGTATGGGTAATATCAACGGTGCCATTATTTCCGCAGTGCTCATCACCTTCCTTGACAACTGGCTGCGCGGTGTTCTGGGCGAAAAGGCTATCTTCCACAAGCTTATATACGCAGTTGTGCTTATCATCATCGTTGTTTACAACAATGCTCCCGCACTTAAATCCTTCAGAGAAAAATACAGTCTCAGCGCTTTGATGGGTAATATATTCAAAAAGAAGAATGATCCCGCAAAGCCCGGTGATGACGAGGCAAAGTGGCACAGAGTTCCTACCAAGATCGAAATCGACGAGGTTCTGTCCACCAAGATCCAGCGCGACCCCACCACCTCTATCAAGCCTGATAAAGGAGGTAAAAAATAATGTCAAAGACTGTACTTAAAATAGAAAATCTGGGTATTACCTTTGGCGGTCTTAAGGCTGTTCAGCACCTTGATCTTGAGGTCAAGGAAAAGCAGCTCTACGGACTCGTAGGCCCTAACGGTGCAGGTAAGACCACCGTATTTAATATGCTGACAGGTGTGTATAAGCCCACAGAAGGTAAGTTCTATCTTGAGGATAAGAACCTTACCGGAAAAAGTCAGCAGTATATCAACCATAAGGGTATAGCAAGAACCTTCCAGAACATCAGACTCTTTAATAATATGACGGTTATCAGTAATGTTCTTGTAGGTCTTCACTATCAGCCCGAGTTCAAATGCGGCTTTTTTACCAGTATGTTCAGACTCCCCCGCCACTTCAAGGTGGAGGATGCAATGCGTGAAAAGGCAAAGGAGATACTCCGCGTGGTAGGTCTTGAGGAGGAGAGAAACAACCTTTCCTGCAACCTGCCCTACGGTAAGCAGCGTAAGCTGGAGATCGCCCGCGCCCTTGCCACCAACCCCAAGCTCCTTCTTCTGGATGAGCCTGCGGCAGGTATGAACCCTCAGGAAACAGCAGACCTTATGGATATCGTAAGACGCATCCGTGACGAGTACAATATGACCATACTTCTTATCGAGCATGATATGAAGTTCGTTTCCGGCCTCTGCGATGAGGTTACGGTCCTTAACTTCGGTACGGTTCTTGCACAGGGCGACACAAAGACCGCCCTCAACGATCCCGAGGTTATCAAGGCTTATATAGGAGGTTAATGTCATGGCATTGTTAGAAGTAAAAGATCTTGAAGTAAACTATGGCGTTATCCGTGCCTTAAAGGGAATCAACTTCCATGTTAACAAGGGCGAGATAGTAACCCTTATCGGTGCCAACGGCGCAGGTAAGACCACCACTATGCAGTCTGTTATCGGTCTTATTCCCATCAAAAGCGGACATGTAGTATACAACGATCAGGATATTACCAAGACCCCCTGCCACAAGCTGGTCAATCTTGGTATGTCTCAGGTTCCCGAGGGAAGAAGAATCTTCCAGGAGCTTACCGTATACGAAAATCTTATGATGGGTGCCTATTCCATCAAGAAGAACGACACCTTCAAGGATGATATTGAAATGGTTTATAAGCGCTTCCCCAGACTTGAGGAGCGTAAGAGCCAGATCGCATCCACCCTTTCGGGCGGTGAACAGCAGATGCTGGCTATGGGCCGTGCGCTTATGTCACATCCCGACATTCTTCTTCTTGACGAGCCCAGTATGGGTCTGTCTCCTCTTCTGGTTACAGAGATATTTGATATCATCCAGGAGATAAACAAGGAGGGAACAACCATACTCCTTGTTGAGCAGAACGCAAAGAAGGCACTTTCAATTGCCGACCGTGCTTATGTTCTCGAAACAGGCTCCATTGTCCTTGAAGGCGACGCCAAGGAAATGATGAACAACGACGATATCAAGAAAGCTTATCTTGGAGAATAGTAAAAACACCCTTTGGGGTGTTTTTACTATTTTCAATAAAATCCATACTTTGTATGGGTTAAGGTGAAAATCCGTCTTGACGGATTTTATTTTTTTGGTATAATTAAATTATCTTACAGATTGGAATTTATATAACCAGATGAAGTACAGTATAGATAACAATTCAAATAAAAGTGCGTATCTTCAGTTATATCAGCAGTTGCGTAATGATATTGCAGAGGGTGTGTATAAATACGGTGCAAAGCTGCCCTCCAAAAGACTGTTATCCGAGGAATGCGGCGTAAGTGTAATTACCGTTGAGCACGCCTATGCCATACTATGTGACGAGGGATATGTAGAGGCAAGGCAAAGAAGCGGGTATTATGTTATATACCGCAAAAACGATTTTACCAAGGTGGCAAAAAACGCAAAAGAGATAAGCCTGACCCCTTACCACAGCTCAAAGCAGGATTTCCCCTTTACCGTTCTTACAAAGACAATGCGCAAGGTGCTGTCAGACTACGGTGAACGGATTCTTATAAAATCCCCTAACCGGGGCTGTAATGAGCTGAGACAGGCTATAGCCGATTATCTCTTTAGAAGCAACTCAATGCTGGTGGAGCCTGAACGGATAATCATAGGCTCGGGTGCCGAATATCTCTATACCCTTATTGTCCAGCTTTTGGGCAAGGAAAGAGTTTTCGGGCTTGAAAACCCTTCCTATGACAAGATACACCGCGTCTATTCGGCATTAGGGGTGGAGTGTGAGATGCTCAGGCTTGGCGGTGACGGTATAAAGACCGAGGAGCTTACAAGCACCAAGGCAAGTGTGCTCCATATAACCCCCTTTAACAGCTTTCCTTCGGGTGTTACCGCCGATGCCTCCAAGCGCAGCGAATATATCGGATGGGCAAAGCACAGACAGGGATATATAGTAGAGGATAACTTTGACTCCGAGCTTACCGTTTCGCGAAAGCACGAGGATACGCTTTTTTCCCTTGATGACGAGGGCAGGGTGATATATCTTAATACCTTTTCAAGAACGGTTGCGCCGTCTATGCGTGTGGGATATATGATATTACCCAAGGAGCTGATCGCTGACTTTGATAAAAAGTTAGGCTTTTATTCCTGTACCGTTCCGGTGTTTGAGCAATTTGTTCTTGCCGAGCTTATAAATTCGGGAGATTTTGAGCGGCATATCAACCGTACACGCAGGAAACGACGCAAACTGGTCATATAAAAATATATTATTCTGAATATATACATATCACCAAAATATGCTATAATACAGTATCAATGAAATGAGGTGTAAAAATATGTATAATAAAGTTTTGACAATTCAGGATATTTCCTGCGTGGGACAGTGCTCCTTAACAGTAGCTCTCCCCGTAATCTCCGCTTGCGGAGTTGAGACCTGCGTGCTTCCTTCTGCAGTTCTTTCTACACATACTGCAGGCTTCTCAGGTTACACATTCCGTGACCTGACCGATGATATGCCTTCTATCAAGGATCATTGGATCAAGGAAAATATTAAATTCGATGCTATCTACACAGGTTATCTGGGCAGCACCAAGCAGATAGATTATGTTGCGGACATTTTTGATTCTGTGGGAACAGAAGGCTGTCTCAAGGTTGTTGACCCCGCAATGGCAGACAACGGCAAGCTCTACCCCGGCTTTGACAATGAGTTTGTTGATGCAATGAAGGGACTGTGCGTAAAGGCAGATTACCTTGTGCCCAACATCACCGAGGCTGCTTTCCTCTGTGATATGGAATATAAGACCGAGTATGACCGTGCATATATCGACGAGCTTATCGCTAAGATGACAGCTCTCGGTGCTAAAAATATCATCCTCACAGGTATTTCCTACGAGGCAGGCAAGACAGGTGTAGTAGTGTTCGAAAAGGGCGAGTATGCTTACTATGAGCACGACTTCCTCCCCAACAGCTGCCACGGAACAGGTGATATCTATGCCTCTGCCTTTGTAGGTGCGTTAGTACGCGGCAAGAGTGCATACGATGCGGCAAAGATAGCAGCAGACTATGTTCTCTGCTGTATCAAAGCTACCGCAGAGGAAGAAAACCACTGGTACGGTGCAAAGTTTGAGCCCGTACTCGGTGAGCTTATCAAAATGATCAACGAATAATTCTTATAGCAAAAAACAGACCAACAGAGGTCTGTTTTTTGCTTTGCGTTGACATTTATTGTTTTATAAATTATAATGGATATAGATTAATTTTATATAAATATCGGAGGTATATATGAAAGGATTTTTTAAGCGAATTGCGTGTGCGTGTTTAGCAGCCATCACGGTTATGTGTATCATACCCTTTGCCGCTGTTAATGTAAATGCCGCAAATGCAATCAAGCTGTCGGTACCCTTCTTTTGTCAGAGAAGTCCTGATGTTTGCGTAAATGCCTGTCTCTCTATGGTAGAGGGATATTATTACGGCTACGGACAGAACAACGACTATGTTTACAATACCGTTATGAATTATAATCCCGGAGCGGCATTGAGCTCAAGCAACTCTGCAAAGTTAGGTTATACCTCTATTGAATGTACCCTGCAGAGTGTATACGATCAGCTTGCAGCAGGCAAGCCCGTTATCATCCAGCGCAGCGGTCATTTTGGAGTGGTATACGGCTATACTCCTACAGAATCTGTATTAAAAGCAAAGGACTTTTTGGTTCTTAACCCCTTTCGTACTACCTCAGGTGCTACCGTTGTAGGTCCTGAGCATTACGACAAGATGGGATATTCCAATATGGCAGATTGGCTGTCGGGCAACACCTGGAAAACATCCTGGGTCAAGACCGCAAACAAGATTCCCCTGGTCAAGGCAAGCTCTGCTATTACCTTTTCCTTTAATGCCAACGGCGGCAGCGGCAGTATGAGCAGTATAAATGTTGCTCCCAAGGGCTCGCTGACTATACCCGCGTGCAACTTTACCCGTCAAGGCTACAAATGCACAGGCTATTACGCATACCGTAGTGACGGAAAGTGGTATACTAACAACGGTTGGCAGACCGCAGATGCCATCAGCTCAAACGGATATACCAAAAAGCTTTATACCGTCGGTACTTCGTACACCATAAATGACAGCTGGACAAGTGGCGTATCTTCTCCTTCATTTACTATGTATACGGTATGGACAGGGGCCACCTACGGTGTCCGTGCGTATGAAAACCACAGCGGCAAAAATTATCTTATAGACAGTGCATTCACAAAGGCACTTGATGCAGATCATTGGAAGAGCCGTAATACCTCTGTGGCTACAATTGCTATAGACTCTTCCGTAAAGCATGATTCTAATTATAATACCTTAAAGATAGTTAATGCTTCGGCAGGTAAGTCGGGCAACGACCTTGCCTTCCGTACCGCTACAAACACAAGTGACCCCAGCGACAACGGCATAGGCGACAACAAGTCAATGACCCTCAGCTTCTGGGCAAAGAGCTCAAAGACCGGAAGCAAGATGTATTTCCGTTGGGGGTATGAGAGCAACTACAGGTCGGTAACTTTAAGCACCGAGTGGAAGAAATACACCGTAAAGATGGATAAGGTAAAGAGCTACGGCAGCTTTATCCATCCCTATGTAGACAGTGCAGGAACTGTATGGCTGTCCGAGCTTCAGCTTGAGGACGGCAGCTCCGCTACCGCCTTTGTTAACGAGACCGGCACCTGCAAGACCTCCACCCACACCTATACCAAAACCTACGGCGAGCTTCATACTCCCGTAAGAGACGGTTATAGCTTTGACGGCTGGTACACAGCACCAAACGCAGGAACAAGAATAACCTCCTCCACCTCGGTTATGCATTACAGTATAACGGTATACGCACATTGGAGCAAAGGGCACACTCACTCCTACACCTCGGCTGTTACTAAGCAACCTACCTGTTCTGCTGAGGGAACACGCACATACACCTGCTCCTGTGGGTACAGCTATACCGAGTCGATAAAAGCAACGGGACATACCGCAGGTGATTGGGTAGAGGTAAAAGCTCCTACCGAAACCACAGAGGGTCTGTGCGAACAGAGATGCAAAGTATGTAATGTAGTTTTAGCTTCTCAGACGATACCTGTTATCGGACAGGAATTTGTCAATGTCTTTGTAGATGTTAAGGGCGGGGCATGGTATTATGACTCTGTAATCTATGCAGTTTCAAATGGTTATATGAACGGTATGTCCAAGACCGTATTTTCTCCTAACAGCAATATCACCCGTGAGCAGTTTGTACTTATACTTGCAAATATGGCAGGAGTAAACACCGATGAGTATAAGACAGTCGAGAGCGGATTTGATGATGTCCCTACAGGACAGTGGTACAGCGGTGCGGTTGCCTGGTCGGTCAAGAGCGGTTATGTAAGCGGACTTTCAAAGACAAGGTTTGGCAGAGGACAGTCTATACAGCGCGGAGCCCTTGCAAGACTTCTCTTTGTGTATGCCGAAAAGAATGGAATAAACACATCGGGCAGAGCAGATCTTTCCGGCTTTGGCGATGCCGCCGAGCTTGATAAATCGGGTAATCTTTGGATGAAGGAGCCTGTAGAGTGGGCGGTTAAATCAGGTATTATTTCGGGTATGAATGTTAACGGTGTTAACTGCATTAACCCCAAGGGTACTGCCACCAGAGCACAGGTTGCACGTATGCTTATGGCATTTGATTCGTTCTGTGAGAAATAATAAAAAATCAGCACGGGTGACCGTGTTGATTTTTTAAGCCCCTTCTGCGGTTGGAACAGAAGGGGCTTAACTAATGAAAATTATAAAAATAACATATAAAAATATGCAAATTCACTACGACTTTTGCCGTATATGATATCAGGCTCTGATAATATTATTTATCCATACACCCTTTTTGACAAGGATGAAGCCGATAAAGCATTTGATTATCTCAAGGCTCTGTACGATTGCATATAAGGGAATTATAGGAAGCGAAGTGTAGTTTGCCAACACAAAGGCGGTGGTAAAGGAAACGGCCCACATAAACACACAGTCAAAAAGCATGGTTATAAAGGTCTTTCCGCCCGAGCGCAGGGTAAAATAGCAGGAATGGGAAAATCCCATAAATGGCATTGCCACGGCCACTACATCAAGAAGCTCGGTGGCGGTATGTCTTACCTCTTCGGTGGTGTTATACAGGCTTGGAATAAAGGGTGCAAGAACGATCATTATTCCTGCCATAACAATACAGGATATAACGGTCAGGGTAAGAAGTCTCCATACTGAGAGCTTTGCCTCCTCGGTTTTTGAAGCCCCCAGCTGCTGTCCCACCATTATGGCGATAGCATTGCCGATTGCAAGAAAGACAACATTGAACATATTTGCTACAGTCTGGGTGATATTTGCCGCCGCTACCACCTCAAGACCTCTGACCGAATAGCATTGAAGCAGCATAGCAACTCCAAGTGACCATAAAAACTCATTTGCCAGAAGGGGAGATCCTTTTTTCAGGATGTCAAGGGTAAGCGAGCCCGGGATCTTAAGACTTGCCCAAAGCTTGCTTATAAAGGGATACTTTTCTTTATTTCGGTGTACCGTGAGCAGGATGATTATTAGCTCTGCATAACGGGAAATTACCGTCGCTATAGCCGCACCCACAACTCCCATAGGCTCAAGGGGGAGAAAGGGAAGTCCCTTGTTGCCGAAGATAAGGATATAGTTCAGCACCAGATTTACTAAAATAGCGGCAACGCTGGCTATCATGGGCAGCTTTGTTTCCCCTGTTTCTCTGAGGGTGCTTCCGTATACCTGCGACAGCGCAAAGGGGAGTATACCTATAAGCATTACAAGAAGATAATCACGGGCAAATCCCAGTGTAGCCGCTGCATCCTCGGCGCTTGTACCCTCGGCAAGATACATGGATATGAGCTGATCGGGAAATATAAGAAATACCCCAAGTGCCAGGGCAAACATAACAAGGGCGATATAGGTCTTAAATCTGAAGCAATGCCGTACACCCCTATGGTCCTCTGCCCCTGCAAACTGGGCAGAAAAGATGCCCGCGCCGGATATACCTCCAAAGATACAGATGTAGAAAACAAATAAGAGCTGGTTGACTATTGCAACCGCCGACATTTCAAGGGTTCCGACCCGACCAACCATCACATTGTCAAGCAGGCTGACCACATTGGTAACCGTGTTCTGTATTATTATGGGTATCAGTATTTTAATAACACGGGAATAGAAGTTTCTGTCCCCGAAAAAACAGCTTTTAAGTGTAAGTTTGTTTGTCATAAGCACCTCCGGTTGATTGATTATACCATAAATTAGGTGATTTATGTAGCATAAACACACTATGTTACAAATAATTAACCAATTATCAAGTAGTAATATTGACAAAAAATATGAATAATATTATAATAAAGAATATAAGTGCCTTATTTTCTTTGTTTTATTATAATGGAGGGCCTATGGAAGAAAACCGTAAAAAGGCTTTAATGGTTATAAATCCTACAGCAGGCAAGCAGGCAATAAAGGGACAGATGTTTTCTGTAATAGATACTATGTGCTCAAACGGTTACGAGCCTACCGTGCTTACCACTGCCGCCAAGGGTGACTGTACCGAGTTTGTACGGAGCAGACTGTCCGAATATGATATTATCGTATGTTGCGGCGGAGACGGTACTCTTAACGAGGCAATAACCGGAATGATAGATTACGAGGGAGAGTGTCCGCCTATAGGATATGTTCCCTGCGGAACCACCAATGATATGGCAAGCAGTCTGGGACTGCCCAAGACCATAAAAAAGGCGGTAAAGAATGTGATAGAGGGGACTCCGCATTATCACGATATCGGTAAATTCGGAGATATGGCCTACTTTTCTTATATTGCATCCTTCGGCGCGTTTACCAAGGTATCCTACAGTACTCCTCAGTCTGCCAAAAATGTTTTCGGACACTTTGCGTATGTTCTCAACGGTGCCGCTGAGCTGGGAAATATAAAAAACTATCATGTCAAGCTTACATTTGACGATACGGTTATAGAGGACGATATAATATATCTTTCCATCACCAATACCCGTTCCTTTGCAGGTCTGTTTTCCTTCCCGACGGATGAGGTATCCTTATCTGACGGACTTTTTGAGGTGTTGCTTGTAAAGAATCCCAAAAATGTGGTGGATGTAAGTAATATACTTACCAACATTTCTAAGAACAATTTTAATGACGAAAAGACAATGTCGCTTTTTCACACCTCAAAATTAAGAGTGGAATTGGATGAGGCAGTAACCTGGACTATCGACGGTGAGCAGAGCCCCGAAATATCCGAGGTTGATATTGAAGTTGTTGCAAACAAGATAAAGATCTGCCTTCCTGACACAGACAAATAACAGATATTTAAAATTATTAACAAATTATAGATTTTCTATTGACAATTGTGAGTTGTAGTGCTATAATCACTTTATTCGATTAAAGGAGAAAAGCAATGTTTACTACTTTTGCACTTAACGCAATAGTCTGCGCTATCGTCGGTCTAGTACTAATCGTCCTTAGAACCAAACCGAATAGCGTTAATAGTTGTGCCCGAGTGTAACGGTAAGCATCAGTATTTCCCAAAAGAGAGTAATATTGAATTTTTATCAGAGCTTATGGCTTAACTATAGCCATAAGCTCATTTTAATTCTCAATTCGTAATTCTCAATTCGTAATTAATCGTTGACTTTTGTCCGTAAAGGACAAAATCTTCCTTCAATTATGAAGTGTGGTTCGCGAGTTGTTTATAGGAGGATTTTATGACAGGAGCGCAGATCGTAGTAGAGACCCTTATAGAGCAGGGCACCGAGGTGGTGTTCGGCTATCCGGGCGGCGCAGTACTCAATCTCTACGACGAGCTTTATAAGAGCAGAGACAGAATAAAGCATGTTCTGTCCGCCCACGAGCAGGGAGCCGCTCACGCAGGTGACGGCTATGCCAGAGCAACAGGAAAGGTAGGTGTGGTTTTTGCAACCTCAGGCCCCGGCGCTACCAACCTTGTAACAGGTATTGCAAATGCGTACCTTGACTCTGTTCCGGTAGTATTCATTACAGGTAACGTACCCTGCAGCCTTATCGGACGCGACAGCTTCCAGGAGGTAGACATCACAGGTGTTACACTCCCCGTAGTCAAGCATAGCTATTTTGTAAAGGATGTTACAAAGCTTGCCGATACCATTCGCGAGGCATTCCAGATAGCTAAGTCGGGCAGACCCGGCCCCGTGCTTATAGATATCCCCAAGGATGTTCAGATAGCAGATTGCGAATTTGAAAACAAGGAGATCCTTCCCGAGCTTTCAAAGCCCAGATATAATGACGAGCAGATAGAAAAGGCCCTTGAGATGATAAAGGCTGCAAGAAGACCTTATATCTTCGTTGGCGGCGGTGTTATTATAGGTGAGGCAGAAAAGGAAGTGGCAGAGCTTGCAGATAAGCTTGATGCTCCTATCGGTACAAGTATGATGGGACTTTCCGCAATTCCCGCCTCCAGCCACCGTAAGCTCGGTATGGTTGGTATGCACGGTATCTATTCTTCAACTGTTGTTAAGAACAAGGCAGACCTTGTTATAGCTCTCGGATGCCGCTTCAGCGACAGAGCAACAGGTAACCGTGCAGCTTATCTTAAGAACTCCAAGATAATACATATAGATGTTGATGCGGCAGAGATCGACAAGAATATCGGTGTTGATCTCGGTATCGTAGGCGATGTAAAGGAGGTCCTTGCAAAGCTTCTTTGTAAGATCGAATCCGCAAAGCACGCCGAGTGGTGGTGCGAGATAGATAAGATCAAGGAGTATGAGAGAGAAAACTCCGCAAAGCAGGAGGGATTTTCACCCTTCAAGATAATAGAAAAGGTAAACGAGTATACCGAGGCTGACACTCCCATTGCAACAGATGTAGGTCAGCATCAGATGTGGGTAGCTCAGCACTATAACTTTGAGACCCCCAAGACCCTTATCACCAGCGGTGGTCTTGGTACAATGGGCTTCGGTATGGGTGCCGCAATCGGTGCCTGTGTTGCTACAGGTAAGAGAACAGTTCTCTTTACCGGTGACGGAAGCTTTGGTATGAATCTTAACGAAATGGCTACCGCCGTTTCTCAGAACCTGCCCCTTGTTGTGGTTCTTATGAACAACGGTGTGCTTGGTATGGTAAGACAGTGGCAGACAATGTTCTATCAGAAGCATTATTCCGAGACCACCCTTGAACGAAAGACCGATTATGTCAAGCTTACCGAGGCATTCGGCGGCAAGGGATTTTTGGTAGACAATATCGACGATCTTGATGCGGCTCTTAAGGTAGCCTTCAATACTGATGGCCCCACACTTATCGACTGCCGTATAGACTGCGACGAGAGAGTATTGCCTATGATCCCCGCAGGCGGTACGGTAAACGATCTTGTTATTAATTAAAGGAGGATACCGATATGAAAAAGTTTATAATCAGCATGCTTGTTTCTAACCACTTCGGTGTCCTTACCCGTATTTCAAGTATGTTCGGACGCCGAGGCTTCAATATCGACAGCCTTGTGGTTGGTGAAACAGAGGACAAGCGTTATTCCCGTATGACCATCACCATGACAGGGCAGGATCAGAATCGTGATCAGATCATCAAGCAGCTTGAGAAGCTCCACGATGTTCATGTGGTAAAGGAAATGGTTCCCGAGTCTATCGTATCCCGCGAGCTTATACTCATCAAGGTGCAGACAAATTCGGAAACACGCCGCGAGATAATGGATGCGGTAAATATCTTCCGTAATACCATTATCGACTTTACACCTACTTCTCTCTGTATCCTTGTAACGGGAGAAAGCGGTAAGCTTGATGCCTTCATCGAGCTTATGAAGCCCTACGGCATCCTCGAGCTTTGCCGTACCGGAACCGTTTCGCTAGACCGCGGAACAACTACAATCAAAGATTAAAATAAATTTATATAATTTTAAGGAGACTATAATCATGACAGATATGTACTACGAACAGGATTGTGACCTGAGCTTATTAAAGGGAAAGACCATTGCAGTTATCGGCTACGGCAGCCAGGGACACGCACACGCACTTAACGCAAAGGAAAGCGGATGCAATGTTATCATCGGTCTTTACGAAGGCTCCAAGAGCTGGGCAAAGGCTGAAAAGCAGGGCTTTGAGGTTTACACAGCAGCAGAGGCAGCTAAGAAGGCTGACATCATTATGATCCTTATCAATGACGAGAAGCAGGCAGCTATGTACAAGAAGGACATCGAGCCCAACCTCGAAGAGGGCAATATGCTTATGTTTGCACACGGCTTTGCTATCCACTTCGGACAGATCGTTCCCCCCGCATACGTTGACGTTACCATGATCGCTCCCAAGGGCCCCGGCCACACAGTAAGAAGTGAGTATCAGGCAGGTAAGGGTGTTCCTTGTCTCGTTGCAGTTCATCAGGATGCATCAGGTCAGGCTAAGCAGAAGGCTCTCGCATATGCTCTTGCTATCGGCGGCGCCCGTGCAGGTGTTCTTGAGACCACATTCCGTACCGAGACCGAGACAGACCTCTTCGGCGAGCAGGCAGTTCTCTGCGGCGGTGTTTGCGCACTTATGCAGGCAGGCTACGAGACCCTTGTTGAGGCAGGCTATGACGAAAGAAACGCATACTTTGAGTGTATCCACGAGATGAAGCTTATCGTTGACCTTATCTATCAGTCCGGCTTTGCAGGTATGAGATATTCTATCTCCAACACCGCTGAGTACGGCGACTACATCACAGGTCCCAAGGTTATTACCGAGGAGACCAAGAAGACAATGAAGAAGATCCTTTCTGACATTCAGGACGGTACATTTGCAAAGGACTTCCTCCTCGACATGTCTCCCGCAGGCGGTCAGGCTCACTTCAGAGCTATGAGAAAGCTTGCAGCTGAGCATCCCTCCGAGGTAGTAGGCGAGGAGATCAGAAAGCTCTACAGCTGGAACAACGAAGAAGACAAGTTTATCAACAATTAAACGGACAAGCGGGAATCTAAATGTAGGGGAGGGGCTTGCTCCTCCCGCATTCCGCATTTATAAAAAATAAGTATTATTTTAAGGTGCATCATGAGAAGTGATAAAATGAAAACCGGAGCAGAGCGCGCACCCCAGCGCTCTCTGCTCAAGGCAATGGGTTATACAAACGAGCAGATCAGAAAGCCTCTTATCGGTATCGTAAATTCCTTTAACGAGGTTATTCCCGGACATATACATCTGCAGACCATCGCAAGAGCGGTAAAGGATGGAGTACTTGCCAACGGCGGTACTCCTATGGAGTTCAATGTTATCGGTGTCTGTGACGGTATCGCTATGGGTCACGAGGGTATGAAGTACTCTCTTGTTACCCGTGAGATCATTGCAGACAGTGTTGAGTGTATGGCAAAGGCACACGCCTTTGACGGTCTTGTGTTTATACCTAACTGTGACAAGATAGTTCCCGGTATGCTTATGGCGGCGGCAAGACTTAATATCCCCTCCATTTTCGTTTCAGGCGGTCCTATGCTCTCTCTCTGCTCTGACAAGGGCGCGGCTATGGACTTGAACTCTGTATTCGAGGCAGTCGGTGCTTACAAGAACGGCACTATGAATGATGCCGATCTTGAGTATTACGAGGAAAACGCCTGCCCCGGCTGCGGCTCCTGCTCGGGTATGTTTACTGCAAACTCCATGAACTGTCTCACCGAGGTTCTCGGTATGGGACTTCGCGGTAACGGTACTATCCCCGCGGTTTATGCAGCAAGACAGAGACTTGCAAAGCTTGCAGGTATGAGAGCTGTTGATCTTGTAAAGGAAGATCTCAAGCCTCTTGATATAATGACAGAGGGTGCTTTCAAGAATGCCCTTACGGTTGATATGGCGCTTGGCTGCTCCTCAAACTCACTTCTTCACCTTACAGCAATAGCCTATGAGGCAGGTGTTAAGCTTGATCTCCATATGGTAAACGAAATAAGTGAGGTTACACCCAACCTCTGCCACCTTGCTCCCGCAGGTCACCATCATATGCAGGATCTCCAGGATGCAGGCGGTGTTTATGCCGTAATGAACGAGCTTAAAAAGCACGGTAAATTAGATACCTCTGTTATGACCGTAACAGGCAAGACAGTAGGCGAAAATGTTGACGGCATCGAAAAGAAAAACAACGGTGTTATCCGTGACTATGACGATCCCTACACCAAGACAGGCGGTCTTGCAGTTCTTTTCGGTTCTCTCGCTCCCAATGGGGCTGCAGTCAAGAGAAGTGCGGTAGCGCCCGAAATGCTGGTGCACAAGGGTCCTGCAAGAGTCTTTGACTCCGAGGAGGAGGCAATCGAGGCTATCTACGCAGGAGCTATCAAGTCGGGCGATGTTGTAGTCATCCGTTACGAAGGCCCCTCAGGCGGTCCCGGTATGAGAGAGATGCTCTCTCCCACCTCTGCTATCTGCGGTATGGGACTTGACAAAGAGGTTGCCCTTATTACCGACGGTCGTTTCTCGGGCGCAACCCGCGGTGCCTCCATCGGTCACGTATCCCCCGAGGCAGCGCTGGGCGGACCTATAGCATATATTAAGGAAGGGGATATCATTTCAATAAACATCCCCGAATACAAAATAGACATCGAAGTTTCCCCCGAAGAAATGGAGGAGCGCAAGAATACAATGACTATCAAAAAGCGTGAGGTCAAGGGTTATCTTGCAAGATACTCCAAGATGGTTTCTTCAGCGGACAAAGGTGCGATCGTAGGAGTATAACAATGAAACAGATAAAGATTTTCGACACTACCCTTCGTGACGGTGAGCAGTCTCCCGGCTGCAGTATGAACCTTGCCGAAAAGATCAAGGTTGCAAAGCGTCTCGAAAGCTTAAAGGTAGATGTCATTGAAGCAGGCTTTGCTATCTCCTCCAAGGGAGACTTTGAGTCTGTAAATACAATAGCAAAAGAGGTAAAGGACTGTACCGTTGCATCTCTTGCAAGAGCTACGGTAGGTGACATTGATGCGGCATACGAGGCTGTTAAATGTGCAGTTGATCCCCGTATCCACCTCTTTATTGCAACATCCCCCCTCCATATGGAGTATAAACTTAAAATGACCCCCGAGCAGGTTTTAGAGAAAACCGCCGCTATGGTCAAATATGCCGCTAACTACTGCTCCAATGTAGAGTTCTCCTGTGAGGACGCTACACGAAGCGACTATGACTTTATGTGCAAGGTAGTTGACGCGGCAATAAAGAACGGTGCCACCGTTATCAACCTGCCCGACACCGTAGGCTACAGTAGTCCTGCGGAGATCAAGGCAATGTTTGAGTATGTTATCGGCCATGTTGAGAATTCCGATAAGGTTGAGTTCTCCACCCACTGTCACAATGACCTTGGTATGGCTGTTGCCAACGCCCTTGCGTCTGTTCAGGGCGGTGCGCTGCAGGTAGAGTGTACCATCAACGGTATAGGTGAGCGCGCAGGTAATGCTTCTCTTGAAGAGGTGGTTATGGCTCTCAAGACCCGCCGTGACTACTACGGTGCGGATACACGCATCGATACCACCCGTATTGCCCGTGCATCTAAGACCGTATACAAGATCATCGGTCAGTCTGCACCCTTAAACAAGCCTATCGTAGGTAAGAACGCCTTTGCTCACGAGTCGGGCATTCACCAGCACGGTGTACTTGCAAACAAGCTTACATACGAAATTCTTACTCCCGAATCGGTAGGTATCACAGAGAACAAGATGGTATTGGGCAAGCACTCCGGTAAGCACGCATTTGAAGCAAGACTTAAGGAGCTTGGTTATGAGCTTACTCCCGAGGAGCTGCTTTCTGCATTTGAGCAGTTCAAGGCTCTCTGCGACAAGAAGAAGACAGTAAACGATCTTGATATCGAGGCTCTTGTTTCTCACGATGCTATCGATACCGAGGGTTACAGCCTTGTTCGCTTTGACGTTCACGCAGGCAACCACACAACCGCTACCTCCACCATTAAGCTTGCTCACGGTGACGAGGTTATCGAGGATGTGGCTTTAGGCGACGGTCCCGTGGACGCGGCTTGCAACGCGATCGACAAGATAGTTTGTCCTCCCGAGCATACCTTTGATGTTTATACCATCAACTCGGTATCCGAGGGTAAGGACACAATGGGTGAGGTTATGGTCAAGCTTAAGGCTAACGACAAGACCTACACAGGCCGTGGTCTTTCTACCGACATTCTGGAGGCAAGTATTCTTGCATATCTCAACGCAATCAACAAGCTGAACGCAGCGAACAAATAGGAGTTATATTATGGGCATGACAATGACTCAAAAAATATTGGCAAAGCACGCAGGTCTTGACTCTGTAGTTGCAGGGCAGCTGGTGCTTGCCAATCTGGATATGGTACTGGGTAACGATATTACATCCCCCGTTGCCATAGCCGAGTTCAATAAATTAAACAAGGAAGCTGTTTTTGACAAGACAAAGATCTCTATGGTCATGGACCACTTTGCACCCAACAAGGACATCAAGGCAGCTACCCAGTGTAAGATGTGCCGTGATTTCTGCGGCGAAAAGGAAGTTGTAAACTTCTATGATGTAGGCGAGATGGGTATCGAGCACGCCCTGCTTCCCGAAAAGGGACTTGTAACTGCAGGTGATGTTGTTATCGGTGCAGACTCCCATACCTGTACATACGGTGCGCTTGGTGCATTCTCCACAGGTGTAGGCTCTACCGATATGGCTTGCGGTATGGCAATAGGCAAGGCGTGGTTCAAGGTACCTTCCGCTATTAAATTTGTACTTAAGGGCAAATTAAATAAATATGTATCCGGTAAGGACGTTATCCTTCATATTATCGGTATGATAGGCGTTGACGGTGCGCTCTATAAGTCTATGGAGTTTGTAGGCGAGGGTGTACATAATCTCACCGTTTCCGACAGACTCTGTATTGCCAATATGGCAATCGAAGCAGGCGGTAAGAACGGTATCTTTGAGGTAGACGATCAGACTCTTGCTTATCTTAAGGAAGCAGGAGCAAAGGAGCCTTCGGTATTTGCTCCCGACGAAGATGCCGAGTATGACGAGATTTATGAGATAGACCTTTCTACCATCAAGTCCACCGTTTCCTTCCCTCATCTGCCCGAGAACACACACACCGTTGACGAAATTGACGAGGTCAAGATCGACCAGGTAGTTATCGGCTCCTGTACCAACGGCCGTCTTCAGGATCTTGTGGCAGCGGCTGAAATTATGAAGGGCAAGAAGGTTGCAAAGAACGTTCGTTGCATAGTTATTCCCGCAACACAGAAAATATATCTTGAAGCAATGGAAATGGGTCTCTTAAAGACCTTTATCGAGAGTGGAGCTGTAGTTTCCACACCCACCTGTGGCCCCTGTCTCGGCGGTCATATGGGTATACTTGCGGCAGGTGAGCGCGCAGTTGCCACCACCAACCGTAACTTTGTAGGCCGTATGGGTCACCCCACTTCTGAGGTTTATCTTGCAAGCCCCGAGGTTGCGGCAGCTTCCGCTATTACAGGTAAGATATCAGGTCCCGAGGAGGTAATGTAAGATGAAATTTGAAGGAAAAGTAATCAAGTACGGTAACAACGTTGATACCGACGTTATCATCCCCGCAAGATATCTTAATACAATCGACCACAAGGAGCTTGCTTCCCACTGTATGGAAGACCTTGACACCACCTTTGTACAGCGCGTACAGCCGGGTGATATTATGGTTGCCGAATATAACTTCGGCTGCGGCTCCTCCCGTGAGCACGCCCCCATTGCCATTAAGGCAAGCGGAATCTCCCTTGTTATTGCAAAGTCCTTTGCGCGTATCTTCTACCGTAACTCCATCAACATAGGTCTTCCTATCGTTGAGTGTCCCGAGGCGGTTGATGCTATTATGGAGGGCCATGCGCTTTCCTGCGATATGGACAAGGGTGAGATCACCAATCTCACCACAGGCGAGACCTTCAAGACCCAGCCCTTCCCCTCATTCATTCAGACAATTATCGAGAACGGCGGTCTTATCGAATCCATCAAGAAGGGAGCAATAAAATAATGACTTATAATATTGCTTTACTTAAGGGCGACGGCATCGGTCCCGAGATCGTTGACGGCGCAGTTAAGGTGCTTGAAAAGGTAGCAGATAAATTCGGTCATACCTTCAACTTTACACCCTACCTTATCGGTGGATGTGCTATTGATGCTACAGGTATGCCCCTGCCCGAGGAGACAGTCAAGGGATGCCTTGCATCCGACAGCGTACTGTTAGGAGCTGTTGGCGGTCCCAAGTGGGATACACTCCCCGGACATCAGAGACCCGAGAAGGCGCTTCTCGGTATCCGTTCAGCGCTTGGTCTTTATACAAACCTTCGTCCCGCAAAGCTCTACTCCGCACTTAACGCAGAGTGCCCCCTCCGCGCTGATATCGTGGAGAAGGGAATAGACCTTGTTATGGTACGTGAGCTTACAGGCGGTATCTACTTTGGTGAACGCGGCCGCCGCGACGGCAAGTACGGTCCCGAGGCTTATGACACAGAGTGCTACTCGGTTATGGAGATCGAGCGTATTGCAAGAGTAGCCTGCGAGACCGCACAGAAGCGCGGTAAAAAGGTTATCTCAATTGATAAGGCAAATGTGCTTGAAAGCTCCCGCCTCTGGAGAGAGGTGGTTCATAAGGTTGCAGAGAGCTACCCCGATGTTGAGGTTACCGATATGCTTGTTGACAATGCGGCTATGCAGCTTGTCAAAAACCCCAGCCAGTTTGATGTTGTTGTTACATCCAATATGTTCGGTGATATTCTCTCGGATGAAGCAAGCCAGATCACAGGCTCTATTGGACTTCTGCCCTCCGCATCCCTTGGTGACACAAAGTGCGGTATGTACGAGCCTATCCACGGCTCTGCCCCCGACATTGCAGGTCAGAACAAGGCTAACCCCATCGCAACCATCCTCTCCGCTGCTATGATGCTCCGCTACTCCTTTGATTTAGAGGAGGAGGTAAAGGCAATAGAGGATGCAGTAGATGCAGTCCTCAAGGCAGGCTACAGAACAGGCGACATCCTCGGTGCATCCAAAGAGACACCTCTTACTTGCACAGAGATGACTGATAAGATTTTAGAAAGAATATAATACAGAAAGGTCTTGATCCAAGTGCTCAACATAAGAGTTGAAAAGACAGCTAATCCTAAAGAAAAACCCGATTTTACAAAGCCTCTTCCCTTTGGTAAGATATTTACCGACCATATGTTCATTATGAACTACACCGAGGGTAAGGGCTGGTATGATGCAAGAATAGTACCCTACGGCAAGATAGAGCTTGACCCCTCCGCTATGGTATTCCATTACGGACAGGAGATGTTCGAGGGTCTTAAGGCTTACCGTAACGAGGTAGGAGAGTGCTTCCTCTTCCGTCCCGATATGAACGCCAAGCGTACCAACGCTACAAACGAGAGACTCTGCATCCCCGAGCTTCCCGTAGAGGATTTTGTACAGGCAGTTAAGGCGGTTGTTGACATCGACCGCGACTGGATCCCCACACAGGAGGGAACCAGCCTTTACATCCGTCCCTTTATCATCGCAACAGACGAGTTCCTGGGTGTTGCACCCTCTAAGAACTATCTCTTTATGGTAATTCTTTCACCCAGCGGTGCGTACTACGCAAACGGTCTCCAGCCCGTAGGCATCTGGATAGAGGACGAGTACGTTCGTGCAGTCAAGGGCGGTATGGGCTTCGCTAAGACAGGCGGTAACTATGCTTGCAGCCTCGCCGCACAGGAAAAGGCACACGCAGACGGCTATTCACAGGTACTTTGGCTTGACGGTGTTGAGCGCAAGTATATCGAAGAGGTTGGCGCTATGAACATCTTCTTCAAGATAGACGGCAAGATCGTTACTCCTATGCTCAACGGTTCCATCCTTCCCGGTATCACCCGTGACAGCGTACTTCACTATTGCCGTGAAAAGGGTATCCCCTGCGAGGAGAGAAGAATCTCTGTAGATGAGCTTATCGAGGCACAGAACTCGGGAAAGCTTGAGGAGGTATTCGGCTCGGGTACTGCGGCGGTAATCTCCCCCGTAGGAAAGCTCCGTTACAAGGATGACGTTTACACCATAGGCGACGGCTCTATCGGTGAGTTCAGCCAGAAGCTCTACGACTTCATTACCGGTGTTCAGACAGGTAAGGTCGAGGACGAGTTCAACTGGAGAGTTAAGATATAAAAATACAGCCACTCATTTGAGTGGCTGATTTTTATATCAATGATGAATGAGAAATGATATATGCCTTACGGCATATGATATATTTGCCTACGGCAAATGTTAAGGTGCAAAACCACCCGAGGGCGGTTTTGATTATTACAGATCTAATGCATTTTCATTGAGAAGGAACTCATACAATCCAATGTGTAAAATGCCATCCTCGTCTATCCACGGTTTTGCTGTGGTTTTACTGATAATGATTTTTTTGAAAAAATCACGAGTGTTTTTCAGAGGACGGAGCTCGGTTTCTAATTTTTGAGAGTCGTTTACATTAAGAGCAGATTGGATATAGTATTTGCGAGAACCTCTGTTAACAATAAAATCTATTTCACACTGCTTTTTACTTCGGATACCATTTACACTATCGGTTATTTCAACAACGCCAACATCGACAGAGTATCCTCTGCACAGTAATTCGTTGTAGAGGATATTTTCCATAATATGAGTTTCTTCCTGTTGTCTGAAATTGAGTCGTGCATTACGAAGACCTATATCGGTACAATAATATTTCGAAGGATATTCAAAATATCGTTTGCCTTTTATATCGTATCTTTTTGCGTTACTGAAAAGGAATGACTCGGTCAAATAATTCAAATAGCTTGTTATTGTATTTGCTGCTACGCTAATGCCCTTAACTGAATTTAGAGTTCTTGCGATCTTACTGGAATTTGTGAGAGATCCCACCGAAGAACACAGATCATCAGCAAGCTCTTCCAATACATCGGGAAGCTCTATATCGTAACGCTCTGCAATATCCTTAAAATATACCTCGTAAAAGAGACCCTTCAAATAGGCTGCCTTCTCTTCATCTGAGTTTTTATACAGCGTTAACGGCATACCTCCGTGTAAGGCATATTCTTCGTATGCTTCTGTTTTGTCGCCGCCCGTAAACTCATAATATTCGGAGAAGCTTATGGGGTAAACCTTTACTTCGTCTCCTCTGCCTCTGAATGCTGTCAATACATCCTTCGTCAATAATTTTGAATTACTTCCGGTTACGTATATATCAACGTTGCGAAGCCTTAATAATCCGTTAAGCACATTATAAAGCCTGATGTCTTCAGGATTTTTTAATTCATTTTTGGATATGGCATATTGCACCTCATCTATAAGAATATAGTAGGTATTTGTATTTGTTATCTTAGAGCGGATATATTTTGATAATTCATCGGGATCACGCAGAGAGGTATAAATATCATCGTCCAAAGCCAAGGCGATTATTTGTTCTTCGTTGACACCTTCCGAGATTAAATAGTCATAAAAAAGATTGAAAAGCAAATAGCTTTTTCCACAACGGCGAATCCCCGTAACTACTTTTATAAGACCGTTTTCCTTTTTTGATATCAAACGGTTCAGATATCGGTCTCTTTTAATAATATTCTTCATATCAGCCACCTCTTTGAGAACTATGGTGTATTATCACCCAACTTCGCAAACATTATACCACAAAAACAACATGCTGTCAATATTTACATTGAGAACTTAGGCGAAACGAGACCAACCTCGCAAACTTACTTTTATGTGAAATATTTGCCTAAAGGCAAATGCTAATGTTTATCATCATAAAGTAGCTACTTCTTCTCCGTTACTTTTTCTGTAAATATGCATTATCCAATCGTTAGGAATATGTTCTATTCTATAATCGAAATCCTCAAATCTTTTGAATATTTCAGGAGTATACCCGGTGTTCATTTTAACGGGACATTCATGATCTTTTATATAACCGCCATAACCCATCATAACAAGCCATACCTTAAATTCAATATCGAAAAGTCGTTTGTTGTTTAATTCTACAACATCAAAAACAATCTTAAAATCTACATATGAAAACCAGTGTTCTCCATCTATATTGATGTTGGGGTCTCCTCCACATTCCAACAACTTACGCATAATAAATAGTACTTCTATGAATATACATACTATATTAATACGTGTATCATAACTTATAATAAATAACAATACTTATTGACATCGGTTTTTATTTCCCCTATAATAAAATTATGAAAATACAGTTATCAGATCATTTTAATTATTCCAAGTTGATACGCTTTACCCTGCCGGCTATTGCATCAATGATATTCATATCCATCTACGGTGTGGTGGACGGCATTTTTGTATCGAATTTTGTGGGCAAGACTCCCTTTGCCGCCATCAATCTTATATATCCCGCAATGATGCTGGTGATGGCATTTGCCTTTATGATAAGCTCGGGAGGCTCGGCTCTCATATCAAAGACCATGGGCGAGGGCAAGCGCGAAAAGGCAAACGAGATCTTTTCGATGCTGGTCTATATTTCCATAGTTTTCGGCATTATCATATCGGTTCTCGGCTTTATCTTTATCGAAGATATATCCCTTCTTATGGGAGCGGATGAAGATATGCTGCCCCATTGCGTGACCTATGGACGCATCCTTCTTCCCGCCTTTGTGTTCTTACTCTTGCAATGTGAGTTCCAGACCTTTTTTATAGCGGCAGAAAAGCCTAACCTCTCTCTTCTTATGACGGTGGGTGCGGGAGTTACCAATATCATACTTGATGCCATACTTGTGATCCCCTTTGGTCTTGTGGGTGCGGCAGTTGCCACAACCATGAGTCAGGTGGTAGCAACAGTCATAGCTCTTTGCTATTTTATCTTTTCAAAAAAAGCCATCCTTCGCTTAGGCAGATTCCGCTTTGACGGCAAGGCTCTTTGGCAGAGCTGCTCTAACGGAGCCTCCGAGATGATGACTAATCTTTCTATGTCTCTGGTCAACATTCTCTATAACTATCAGCTTATGGCTATGATAGGGCAGGACGGTGTTTCGGTATACGGTATCATACTGTATATTAACTTCATTTTTATCGGTGTATTTGTGGGCTTTTGCTCAGGCTCTGCTCCCGTTGTCAGCTTTCATTACGGAGCACAGAATCACGCAGAGCTTAAAAATCTTTTCAAGAAAAGTCTTATACTTCTGTCTGTTACCTCGGTCATACTTACCCTTTTGGCAGAGGTGAGCGCAGGCGTGCTGTCGGGAATATTTGTAGGCTATGATGCCGAGCTTTTTGCCCTTACAAAGAGAGCGTTTATGCTATATTCTGTTTCCTTTGTTGTGATGTGGATAAACATCTTCGGCTCGTCCTTTTTTACCGCACTTAACAACGGACTCATCTCCGCGGTTATTTCATTTTTGAGAACATTGGTATTCCAGATCGCCGCCATATATCTTTTGCCCCTTGTATTAGGTATTGACGGAATATGGCTTGCCGTACTTGCCGCAGAGCTTGGCTGCTGCGTTGTGACCTTTATCTTCCTTTTGACACAGAAAAAGAAATATAATTATTAAGGTGACTTATGTTTGATTTAAACGGGATCGGAATTTTTCAGCACGGATATATTGACCCATCAGAGATAGTATTCAGAGAGGAGATACAGGATATCTGCCGCTCTAACGCCTGCCGTGCTTACGGCAAGACCTGGGCTTGCCCTCCCGCAATCGGCCGAATTGAAGAATGCCGCAAGCGTGTAAACCGATATGGTAACGCCTTTGTTTTCTCCTGCAAATACGACCTTGAGGACTCCTATGATTTTGAGGGTATGGAGGAGGCGGGACTTGAGTTCCGCCGTACCTGTGACAAGCTCTGGGAAAAGCTCGAGGGTCACAAAAACGGATTTTTATTACTTGCCAACGGAGGCTGTCAGAGGTGTACCGAGTGTACATATCCCGACGAAGCCTGCCGTATGCCCGAAAAATTATTCCCCGCCTTTGAGGGACACGGAATAGTGGTTGCCGAAGTTGCTAAACTTGCGGGAATCAATTATATGAACGGTAAGGATACGGTAACATACTTGGGAATGTTATTGTATAATTAGGAGTTAGGAGTTAGGAGTTAGGAGTTAAGGAAAGAACCTGTTGCAGTAATGCAACAGGTTCATATTTTTATTTGAGAAATTGTTCACCTATGATTTTTGCAATCTCTGCTAATTCCTCGGGAGGGAGAACGAGAGCAAAGCGAACATATCCCTCGCCTAAAGGACCAAAGGATATACCGGGAGTACAGATAACGCCTGTCTTTGCCGCAAGGTCGGTACAGAACTTCTGTGAGTCGGTATAACCCTTGGGCAGGGGAGCCCAAACGAACATCGTACCGTCGCTGTCGGGGATATCCCAGCCGTAGGGTCTCAGTCCGCCGCAGAGGGCATCACGGCGCTTTTGATATTCAAGGCATTGAGCCTTTACCATATCGCGGGGACCGCGGAGAGCCGCAATTGCTGCCTTCTGTATGGGGGTATACATACCAAAATCATACTGAGAGCGCAGCAGCTTCATAGCATCCACTACCTTCTTGTTGCCTATGAGGAAGGATATTCTCGCACCCGTAACATTAAAGGACTTGGAGAGCGAGAAGAACTCCGCACCTATCTCGGCTGCATCCGGGAAGGAAAGGAAGGAAAAGCCCTCTCTGCCGTCAAAGATTATATCAGAATATGCGTTGTCGTTTATGATGATGATATTATATTTTTTTGCGTACTCAATAACCTCGTTATATACCTCTCTTGTTGCTGCAGCCCCACAGGGGTTGGAGGGATAGGAGAGAACTATATATTTAGCCTTGGTAAGCACCTCGGGGTCAATAAGATCAAGTCGGGGCATAAAGCCGTATTCCTTGATAAGGGGGTAGTACTCTACCTTTGCCTCACCAAAATATGCGCCCGCTTCAAAGGCGGGATAACCCGGGTCGGGGAGCAGAACCACATCATCCTTGTCGCAAAGCGCCATACCCAGATGTCCCATACCCTCCTGACTTCCGTTGACCGCGGTGATCATATCGGGGGTTATTGTAACTCCAAAGCGGTCCTTATAATAATCGCAGACAGCCTCTAACAGCTCATCGCTTTCTCTGAGGGAGTATTTCCAGTTAACAGGCTCCTTTGCCGCCTCTACCAAAGCATCTATAATATGCTTTGGAGGCTCAAAGTCGGGAGTACCGATAAAAAGATTATATACCTTGCGACCCTCGGCGATAAGCTTGTCCTTTTCGGCATTTATTGCCGCAAAAACACCTGTCTTAATTCCCTCAAGTCGGCTTGCGTGCTTTATTTCCATTGTATGTCTCCTTGTATGTTATGAATGTGATTATAGCACAAGCCGGGGAACAATTCAATATCAAACAGGGCGAAAAACCGTATAAAATTAATATAGATCGAGATTTATTATACCTGTTTGAGATCAGCTATTGACCAAAAGCCCTTTGAGTGCTAAAATGATAACATAAAACTATACATCGGGAGGCAAAAATGTTTAAGAAGATAATCGCCGCAGTATTGGTAGTTATGATGCTTATGTCTGTGATGACAGGCTTTACTTCATCTGCGGCAACAGTCAAGTATTCGGGAACCAACGGTGGTCCTGATGTTCATTGGACTATTGACACCGACGGTCTTCTGTACCTTTACGGAAGCGGTGACACCTACGATTTTGAGGCACCCGCTTATGCGCCCTGGCACACCTACCGTAGTGAGATAAAGAGTATTCTTGTTCAGCACGGTGTTACCGGTGTAGGCAAGAACTGCTTTGTCAGTCTTAATCAGGTAACTGCGGTAACTCTTAGCTATACCGTTGCAAGGATAGGTGAGAGCGCATTCAATTCCTGTACGGCTCTGCCTTCTATAGGTCTGCCTCCTTCGGTGACATATATCGGTGACGGCGCGTTTATGTACTGTCAGTCGCTTACCAGCTTTACTGTTCCCGATTCTGTTACATATATCGGCAATCAGGTATTTGCCCGCTGTGACAATCTTCAGACTATCCACACAAGTGCTGCAAACCCCAACTATATCTGCGAGTACGGTGTTCTTTACAACAAGAACAAGACCGAGCTTATAGTATGTCCTGCAGGTACGACCCTTACAAGCTACAGCGTTCCCGCATCCTGTACCGCTATTGCATCCAATGCGTTTTACGGCTGTAAGAATCTTCAGAGTGTAACCCTGCCTGTGGGTATAACAGCTATTCCCGACAGCGCATTTTCCTTCTGTACCTCTCTTAAGGAGCTTAACTGTGCAGGGGAGATAAGCTATATAGGCAGTGCGGCATTTTCAAATTGCCAAGGTCTTGAGACCTTTAATATTCCCGCATCGGTTACAAAGATAAGCGACTTTGCATTCAATCATTGCTATGCATTGAAGAATATCACCATCCCCGAGGGTGTAGATGAGATCGGTCAGTTTGCCTTCCAGTACTGCACCGCTCTTGAGTCTGTTTTGTTACCCTCTACCCTTACAACAATAAGAGAGGGTGCTTTCAAGACTACCACAGCACTTTCTTATATCGAGATCCCCTCAAATGTTACCTTGATCGAAAAATATCTCATAGAGGAAAACCCCGATACATATATCAAATGCTCTATCTTTGATTACGCTTATGACTATGCTATGGGCAGCGGCTATAAGGTTGAGACCTACGAGACTGTTGAATCTGTTTCGGTAAACACAATGCCGGATAAGACCGTCTACGGTCTTGCAGCCGAGGCACTTGATATGACAGGCTTTACCCTTAATCTCCACCTTACAAACGGAGAGATAAGAGTGATCGATGCTTATTATATCACATCAAGTCCCGACTTTACGGTAGGCGGAGAGCAGAGCGTTACCGTAACCTACGGCGATTTCACAACATCCTTTGATATCTTTGTTGATGAAACAATGATCACCTACCCCGAGTCGGATCACCCCTACCATTCCTGGGGATATGTGGAATGGACATTCCAATATCCGGGTCACGCTGACTCACTTCTTGTGACCTTCTCGGAGGATACTCTCCTTGAGGGCTATGACAACCTTGAGCTTTATAATGTCAAGAGCGGTTCAAAGTGGTTTGATACAGACGAGCTTGCGGGCAGGACTGTTGAGACCTCGGGCGACAGCTTCAGAATAGTTATCCGTTCAAACGGAGGAGAAAAGACCTACGGCTTTAAGATCACAAACATAGTACCTGTTTGCGATTGCTTTGATGCCTATGTTGACGGAGTAGAGCTGAGCGTTGAATATAAGAAGAGTGATATCAAGGATATCTTTGTGGCAAAGGGTGAATATACCACCTACACAGAGGTAAACAAGAATAAGATAGTCCGCCTTACCGAATCTAAGCTTTCTTCTGCATCGAAGTATAATTACACCCTGCCCGGCTCGGGTACTTATACCGTTCTTTTCAGAACCACCGACGGAAGGGTAGAGATAAAGTATGTAACAGTTGACGTAGTCGAGCCTGTGTTTACTCCCAACGGCTTACAGCTTAATGTGGCAAATCTTGATGGCATCAAGGTTATAAGAACCGCCTCGGGTGTTCACAAATCTGCCGCTTCCATAAAGCGCACCGAGGGTGCAAGAGCCTTTACCGCAAAGGGTGTGCTTGCAGGTGTGGATGATTATACCATCCAGTACAGAGAAAGCGGTATCGTTACCGTTGCGGTATGCTACCAAAACGGTTATACTGCATACTATGTGTATGATGTAACCGCAAAGACCCCCGAAATGACCCAAAGCGGAAATAAGGTTATCTTTACCAACCTTGACGGTCTTAAGGTCGTAAGATATGCTCCAGGTGAATATGCTACCTCTTCCGAGATAAAGAGAGCCTCCGGAGCTGTGGCAATCATGCCCACAAAGATATCAGACGGAGCGATAACCGTTACACTCAAAGCCGGCACATATACCTTCTGTGTGCAGTATGACGATGAAAGTTATAATTATTACACCGTAACGGTGGATTAAATGCAAAATTACGGAGGCTTTTCGACCTTGTGTCGAAAAGCTTCTTTTAATTTACAACTAAACTTTAATGAGAGCGCTGATAAGCCTCCCTTGCCTAAAGGGAGGGGGACCATAGAAACGAACACTTTAGGTGTTCGTTTCTATGGTGGAGGGATATCACCATTTAGCTGAACTATATGGGGTATATCGCTTCACCACAGGTGAACTTGTGGTTGTTCTACTCGTGGTTTACTTATATTCCCTTGAAAAACAGACGGGGATATAATAAAATATAATCATCAAATACAGGGAGGCTGTTATGAGAGAATATAACTTCGGACATTTTTTGTATATTCTTCGCTCGGATGCGGGACTTACTCAGTTTCAGCTTGGCAAGCTTGTCGGAGTGTCTGACAAAGCGGTATCAAAATGGGAAAACGGTGTGTCAAAACCTCAAAGAGACATTTTATATAAGCTCAGCGAAGTGCTTGGAGTAAGTATAGATGAGCTTCTGTCTTGCAAATATCATTCCTGTGAAAACGAGAATGTAAAAGGTGTATTTGCAACGAGAAAACAACTGTGGAGTAAAGCACTTGATGCTATGCACAATCGTTACAGTGAGTTTGTACCTATAGAGATACTTAACAGGTTTTTATCAGAGAAGGCGGACATCGAAAATACGGATATGATCGTATATTTTGATTTTCTGTCAGCTCTTGTGAGCGAAGCGAAGAAAAACGGTGAACATATCCGTATCAAAGGCGGTGTCGCTTCCTCCTTTGTTGCTTATCTTATGGGCGCAACAGAGGTAAATCCGCTAAAACCTCACTATTACTGTCCCGATTGTAAAAGGGTGATATTTGATGATCGGGTAAAGAGCGGCTGGGATCTTCCGAGTATAAATTGTTCCTGTTCTAAGACTATGAGATCTGACGGACACGGTATTCCCTTTGAGGTATACCACAGCGACATACAGCGAAACATAGCTCTTGCCGTGGATGTGTCCCCGGAGTTTTTATTGTCGGCTAAAAAATGTGCCGAGGAGTATTTTAAGGAGTGTAAGATCAAAACAGAAGAACGTGACGGGCATATCTGTATGATCACGGTGACTACTCAGAAATCGGAACAGAGAATATTATTTTTTGCCGATGATGAATTGGCACACTATAAGCTGCTGGAAGAGAGAACGGCAACCTCATTTGACCGGGTCAGATTTGATACAGCGGATATTTTACGGGAATTTCAAAAGGGCAATACCGACGGTATTACAGAATTCAAATCCACCTTTACAAAAAATATGTTGGAGAAGGTTTCGCCAAGCTTATTTAATGATTTAATACAGATATCAGGATTGTCTCACGCTGTCGGCGGTTGGCGTGATAATGCAGAAGCTTTGATACAGCAAGGCTTTTCTATCGGTGAGACTATTGCTTACCGTGATGATGTGTTCAATTATGTTCGGAAACGGATGATAAGCAAAGGATTTACAGATACAGGATTTGCTTATAAGGTCATGGAGGATACACGCCGAGGTGTTTATTCAAAAAACGGTATTCCCGATGAGGTGGAACATCACTTAAGAGCTGTTGGTACGGAAGATTGGTTTGTCGATTCTGTCGGTAAGATCGGATATCTATTTCAAAAGGCCCACGGAATATCTTATGTCAGAACAGCTGTAATATTGATGTGGTATAAGCTTCATTATCCTAAGGAATTTAACGAAATTATGATGTTATAAATTGATGACTATTCTGTTTCCCATAAAACAAGAAACAAATTCCCGTTGTGTGCTATTCACAAACAGATACCGCCGTGATACAATATAAACACAGACCGGTTTGACTATATTATCGGAGGTAGTTATGAATCTTAAATTCGGAGAAAATCTTAGAAAATACCGACTTAATGCGGGACTGACACAGGAGCAGCTGGCTGATATATTCGGTGTATCTCTGCAATCTGTCAGCCGTTGGGAAAACGCTCAAAAAGCATCCTATCCTGATATAGAGCTGTTATGCAGTATAGCCCGCCATTTTGGTGTGAGTGTGGATACCCTTTTGGGAAACAACGGTACCCAAAGTGTCGATTGGGGTGAATACGACCGTATGGGATCGGCCGCAGAAAAATATGATTTTTTAATCAAACACAAGAAGTATGATCCCGACAATCACGACATAGATTGGCAGTTATGCTGGGTTACGACCGAATTGTTGGACGACCCGGCGGCCGTGGAGGCGGGGCTCGCCTCAGCCAAGCGGCTTTTGAAGGAGTCAAAGAATATACAGTTCAGAAGCGAAGCCGCTACTACACTTCTTGCGTTATGTCCAAAAGAAGAGCTGGATGACTATATTAACGAGTATTTCCACGGTAGAACCGGTTCTGTGTACGGACGTCTCAAACTAAGGTGTAATATACGTCGTGATTATGAAATGCTTGAAATACTGCGAAAGGACCATCTTATATATCTGATCGAATATTCACTTAGAAGCGATCTTACGGTGTGCGATGAAAACGGAAATGTAGACGATGAAATCGAAATTGAGAAATTTCGTATTCAGCTAAAGATATGTGACCTTATATGCGGTATAAATAATCCCCAATATGAAATAATCGGAGACGGCGAGATAGATCTGTGGTCGGGCTACAGAGTAAGCAGAGGCTTGAGATTGGCAAAGCTCTATTACCGTATAGGCGAAAGCGGCAAGGCAGATAAGATTCTTCTTGAGGTTATTGATTTTATCGAGAAGATATGGAGTATTCCCGAAGGCACGGTCCTTACGTACCGTTCTCCATTTTTCGATGAAATCGAAGCAAAGGTCGAGTTCCGTGAATATAACAACAAGAAATTTATAACCGCGATGCATGATTCCTATTTTTACGTTGAACAGGGTCTTTGGTTCACACCGGAATTATTATACGAGATCATTTCCGATACCGTAAAAGAGCACCCGGATAACGAAATACTATCATCGGTTTATCAAAGAATAAAAGCACTTGTGTAAAATAAGTCGGGTAAAGAATTAATGTATATGCGAATAATGAACGGTAACACCGTAGGGAAGGCAGACCTCTGCCTTCCGAAATTATTATCTATCTACAAATCTTATTCCCATAATCCCAATAAAACGGAAGGCAGGGGTCTGCCTTCCCTACACAGCTAAACATTAATTTGTCGTAATAAAAGAACATAAAAAACCGCTGTATTTAGGTACTAAATGTACTTAACCACAGCGGTTTTGTTTTATATCAATTTAGAAACTTATTTATGCTTTTCAAGTGCGTCAACAAATTCTTTATACATATACAGACTTCCCAAGCCTAAAAGCGGTCTGTTTTCTTTTTTTGAGTCGGAATATGCCTTTTCCATAGCTTTATCCATACTCTCAAAGGCATAAGCGGTAACACCCTGCTTTTCAAAGGCTTCTGCGTATTTATCTGCGGGCAGGGAACGGCTGTTGTCGGGAGTGACGCAGTAGACCTTGTCTGCAATAAGCGCAATACGGGAGGCGATATAATCATAATCCTTATCCGCCATAACTCCGCTTAAAATATTTATCTTACCCTCAAAAAGCTCCTGTACGGTAGAAACTGCCGCATCCACTCCCTGGGGGTTGTGTCCTCCGTCATAGATGACTGTAGGCTCGCTCGAAAGCACCTCAAACCTTGCAGGCCAGGTGGTCTCGCATATACCCTTGTGTATTGCCTCGCGGTCGATACTCAGCATTTCGGCACAGCTTATGGCAAGCATAGCGTTTCTTGGCTGATAGCCGCCCACAAGCTTTAATTTAAAGGGCTTACGGTAGCCTGTAACATAGAAAAAAGCTCCGTTAAGGGAAAGGGAAACATCCCTTAATCTGCTGTAATCACAGGGGCGGGCAAGGGAAGAGGTATCTTCTATTATTTTTGCACAGCTCTCGGGCATACTGCCGTATATCACGGGACAGCCTTCCTTTATGATTCCCGCCTTTTCTTTAGCTATCTTTTCGACCGTATCACCGAGGAAGGCCGTATGGTCAAGGGCGATACCTGTTATGACAGACAAAAGCGGCTTTTTTATTATATTGGTAGAATCAAGCCTTCCGCCCATACCGCATTCAAGGACTACGATATCGCATTTCTGTTCGTAGAAATAGAGAAATCCTGCGGCGGTTATAAGCTCAAACTCGGTTGGCGGATCGTCCATAGAGTCCGCAAGAGGCTTTATAACCTCAATGATATGTGCAAGGTCGTCATCCGATATAGGCTTGCCGTTTACCGCCATACGCTCATTGAAGCGGTAAACAAAGGGCGAGGTAAAGGTGCCGACCCTGTATCCCGCATTTACAAGAATATTTGTCAGCATCGAGGAGGTAGAGCCCTTGCCGTTGGTTCCTGCAATATGGATAAACTTCATTTTATCCTGAATATTATCCATTTTATTGCAAAGCTCGGTTATGCGCTCCAGCCCCGGACGGCTGCCAAGCCAGCATATGGAATGTATATATTCAATAGCTTCGTTATATGTCATTTAGATATCATCCTTCGTATGGCATTACTTTTAACAATATATGAAAGCAAACAGAATTCTATTACCGCTATTACCGTATAAAGAGGTATACGGGGGAGAACCTGGATAACAGGCATATGGTACCACAGCATAAGACCGATAGATTTAACTATCATATTTCCCATAATATGCGCCGTAAAAACAGACAGCAGTAATCTTGTAAAGGAGCTTTTGATGCGCAGTACTGACATAAGCCCCGACATCAGTCCTACCAGACCTGCTCCTGCCGTGATCAACGGATTAATGCGGCCTAAACCGTAAAATGCAATTGAGCTTATGAGATCGGTACACAGACCAACCGCAAGACCTACCCAGGGGCCGAACATGAATCCGGCAAATATTATGGGCAGATTTTCAAATGTTATGCGTATACTGCCCTCGGGAAAAACGATCTTACATATATATGCTATAGCTACTGCCATAGAGGTAAGTATTGCGGAGGTACACAGTACCTTGATACTGCCGAACAGTCTTATCCTGTTTTCTTTTTTCAAAATAAAAATACCTCCTTTGCTCTGCGGCAGACTGCCGCTTTAGTAATCGAGAATTATCTTGATCGGTACATTATATTTTGCGCCCGATTTGAAGAATCCCGTAGCAAAAAAAGGTATAACAAAGAATATACGATTTCATATTGAAGCGGGATGCAGAGATCTCACCGCGGGCTTACCCTTCGTACACCGAACAACTCCCCGTTTCGGTGTCACTTCACGCGAGCTCTCTTACTCTTCACCGCAAATTATACTACTTAAAATTCCTGTTGTCAAGAGAAATAAAAGAAAAGAATGTGATTGACAAAAATACTTTGATTTGCGGTTGATTTTATCGGAAATGCGTGATATAATAACCCAAACCCAAAAGGAGGACAGCGCATGAATTTGTTGCATCTCAAATATGCCTTGGAGGTTGCTAAGGCAGGTTCTCTCAGCAAAGCGTCTGAGACCCTTCTGACAGCAGTTCCGAATATAAGCCGTTCCATCAAGGATCTTGAAGCGAATCTCGGTGTCGTTATATTTGACCGTAACACCAAGGGAATGGAGCTTACCCCCGAAGGCGAGGAGCTGATGGAATATGCCAAAAGCATATTAGGTCAGCTTGAACAGATCGAAAACTTTTATAAAAACGGAACACCTAAAAAGCAAAAGTTTTCTGTTTGTGTGCCCAGAGCAAGCTATATTTCCCACGCACTTGCCGATTTTACAAACACGCTGTCCGATGCTCCATTGGAGATATTCTATAAGGAAACAAATTCCCAGCGGACTATTAAGAATATCCTTGAACACGATTATAAGTTGGGCATTATCCGTTATCCCGAATACTACGATAAGCATTTTAAGACTCTTCTTGACGAAAAGAATCTGTGTTATGAGCTGGTATGTGACTTTATGTATACGGTGGTTATGAGTAAAGACAGTGAGCTTGCAGAGCAAAATGAGATTCGTTATTCCGATCTTATAAAGCATATAGAAATAGCTCACGCCGATCCTTACGTTCCCTCCATAGCTCCGGCAAAGCTTCTTAAGGAGGAGTTGCCCGACGATGTTGAGCGCCGTATATACGTGTTTGAGCGTGCCAGTCAGTTTGAACTTTTGAACCGTAATAAGGATACCTTTATGTGGGTATCGCCGATCCCCGATGATCTGCTGGACAGATACGGACTTGTTCAAAAAAGGTGTGTTGATAACACTAAGGTGTACAGAGATGTGCTGATATACAGGGAAGGCTATAAGCTGACAGAGCTTGATAAGGCTTTTATCACGGTGTTGTGCGATTCCAAAAGAAAATATATATAAAAAGATACAGGAAAAGATACAGTTTCCTGTATTTTTTTGCGTTATATTATTTGATAACCGTTGTTATGTGAATTGAGAATTGTTGCACCTGTTATTATTTGTTATAATTTTAACGAATCTAAATCTTCTTGCCGAAGGACAGGCCGGCTCGCTACCTCCATACAATACCTCAACAAGCGGGCTGAACGGTTGCCTCACACCGGAAAATAATATGTCCTGATAGTATACTGAGTTGTCATGCCGACAACTCAGTATATTGTATTTTGAATGACAGTCGTAAGACTGATTTTTATATAATTTTGATTTTTGTAAGGTGCGGATAAATGAAGCTTGACAGAGTAATATCGGTAAGTAACGATAAAATAATCTACCGTGATTCAAACAAATGCATAAAGACCTTTATCTCGGGATACTCAAAGGCAGATGTGCTTAACGAGGCATTGAACATGTCCCGTATAGAGGAGACGGGCCTCAAAACGCCCAAGCTCTTAGAGGTAACCACCATAGACGGAAAATGGGCGATAATTACCGAATATATACGCGGCAAGACCCTCACCCGACTTATGGAGGAGGAACCGGACAAAAAGGATGAATATCTCGAGCTTTTCACCGATATTCATATATCTGTTCATAAGACCTCCTGTCCCGAGCTTGCTCCCATCAAGGACGGTATGAACCGTAAGATAATATGCTGTGAACTTGATGCCAACACAAGATACGAGCTTTTTGCCCGTTTGGAGGAAATGCCCCGACACAACAAGCTTTGTCACGGAGATTTTAACCCCGACAATATAGTGATCTCCGACA
Organism: Clostridia bacterium; assembly: GCA_017537175.1. Lineage (GTDB taxonomy): Bacteria > Bacillota > Clostridia > Oscillospirales > CAG-272 > RGIG7300. Next base: position 191,494 of record JAFYLH010000006.1, read on the forward strand.
CGGGAGAGACCTATATTTTGGACTGGTCCCGTGCAACCCGCGGCAACGCCTCGGCAGATGCTGCAAGGACTTATCTTTTGTTCTGGATGAGGGGCGATATCAGCGGAGCACAAAAGTATCTTGATATGTTCTGCGCCAAAACCGAAACGGATAAGGAATATGTTATGAGCTGGATGCCTTTGGTAGCGGCGGCTCAATCGGTAAAATGCAATGATAAGGAAAAAGAATTTCTTTTGTCCTGGACTAAAAACAATAAATAATTAATTATAAGGAGACATAAACAATGAAGGTAACTGTATGTATCGGAAGTTCCTGTCATATAAAGGGTTCAAGACAGGTTGTAGAGCAGCTTCAGGAGCTTATAGCAAAGGAGAATCTCGGTGACAGAGTTGAGCTTGGCGGCACATTCTGTATGGGTAAGTGCCAGCTGGGTGTATGTGTGACTGTAGATGATGTACTTCATTCGGTAACCCCGGATTCCGTTGTGGAATTCTTTGAGAAGGAAGTAAAGGCAAAGGTATAAGATGATAATCCAGGTTTGTGTCGGCAGCTCCTGCCATCTCAAGGGCTCGCCGGAAATAGTAGAGCTGTTGCAGCAGGCTGTGTCAGAGCATCATCTTGAGGATGAGATAACTCTTGCCGGCAGCTTTTGTATAGGAAAATGCAACCGCGTAGGTGTAAGCGTTCAGGTGGATGATGAGATACATACAGGTATCACAAAAGAAAACTTCAAAGAGTTTTTCTCGGACAGTGTGCTTGGCCGTATAGAAAGGAATTAAGATATGTCCAATTGCCTGACTTTAAAAAAATCAAACTGTAAGAATTGTTATAAATGTATCAGACACTGCCCTGTAAAAGCGATACGCTTCTCGGGCAACCAGGCTCATATTATAGGAAACGAATGTATTTTGTGCGGACAGTGCTTTGTTGTTTGTCCGCAGAATGCCAAGGAGATAGTTGACTCTACCGAAAAGGTCAAGGTGCTGCTTCAGACAGGAGATCCTGTTATTGTAAGCTTGGCACCCTCATTTGTTGCCAATTATGATGCGGTAGGCATCAATACAATGCGTAAAGCCATAAAACGGTTAGGCTTTTTTGATGTTGAGGAGACGGCTATAGGAGCAACTATCGTAAAAAACGAATATGAAAGAATGCTCCGTGAAGATGAAAGAGATGTTATTATTTCTTCCTGCTGTCATTCGGTCAACCTGCTTATTCAAAAGCATTATCCCAGGGCGCTTCAGTATCTTGCATATGTTAAGTCGCCGATGCAGGCCCACTGTATGGATATCAAGCGCAGGTATCCCGGTGCCAAGACCGTATTTATCGGCCCCTGCGTTGCAAAAAAGGACGAGGCGGAATATTATGAGGGTATTGTTGATGCGGTACTCACCTTCGAGGAGTTGACCAAATGGCTTGAGGAGGAGGGCATCGGACTTGATGTGGAACTGGAAAAGGAAGAAAACTCACGTGCCCGTTTCTTCCCCACTACCGGCGGCGTGCTCAAAACAATGTCTCAGGATATGCCGGGATACACCTATATGGCTATTGACGGCATAGATAACTGTATTGCCGCACTTAAAGACATTATCAGCGGCAACATTCACAAATGTTTTATCGAGATGTCTGCCTGTGTAGGAAGCTGCATTGCTGGTCCTGTTATGGAAAAGTACCATCACACCGAAACGGTGAGAGATTATATAACTGTTGCAAGCTATGCAGGTGCAAAAGATTTCGAGGTGGAACAGCCTGATTTTTCCGAGCTTCACAAGAGCTTTGCTATAATTGACCAGCGCTCTGTTAAACCCTCTGATATTGAGATACAGAACGTTCTTAGACAGATGGGTAAGTTTAAGCCCGCTCACGAATTGAATTGCGGTTCCTGCGGATATAATACCTGCCGCGAAAAGGCCATCGCTATTATTCAGGGCAAGGCAGAGATATCTATGTGTCTGCCCTATCTTAAGGATAAGGCGGAGAGCTTCTCTGATTCCATAGTTAAAAACACTCCCAACGGAATCGTGGTTGTAAACGAGCAGTTGGAGGTACAGCAGATAAACGATGCGGCAAGGAAGATTATGAATATTCGTTCAGCCTCGGACATCGTCGGAGATCAGGTCATACGTATACTTGATCCTACTCCTTTTATTAATGTGATGCAGAAGGGCATGGATATACACAACGAAAGCGTATATCTTGCCGAGTATAAACGGTTTGTTGAACAGTCGGTCATTTATGACGGCGATTCTCATCTTCTTATTTCCATAATGCGTGATATCACGGATGAACAGGGTGAACGTGAAAGACGCGAACAACAGACCAGACATACCATAGAGGTTGCGGATAACGTGGTAGACAAGCAGATGCGTATAGTTCAGGAGATAGCGTCCCTCTTGGGAGAGACTGCAGCTGAGACAAAGATAGCTCTGGCTAAGCTTAAGGAGTCTATAAGCGATGAATGATCTGTGTGCCGATATCGGATATAAAAGTATAAATCACTACGGAGAGCAGCTCTGCGGTGACCACGTGGATGTGGTGGAGCCAAGCGAAAACTCAACCGTAATAGTTCTCTCAGACGGTCTGGGCAGCGGTGTCAAGGCGAGTATACTGTCTACCCTTACCTCTAAGATAATCTCGACTATGCTTTCGGCAGGTCTTACTCTTGAAGAATGTGTCGGGACTATAGCCGCAACACTTCCGGTATGCTCGGTGAGAGGAGTAGCATATTCCACCTTTACCATAATCAATCTGATAAACAATCATACCGCCGAGCTTATCCAGTACGATAACCCTCATATAATAGCTATCCGTGACTATGAGCTGTGGGATTATCCCAAGACCGAGATGAACATCGGCGGCAAAAAGATATATAAATCGGTGATCAACCTGCAGGAAAACGATATGTTTGTTGCAATGAGCGACGGTTGTCCCCATGCAGGTATCGGTACTGCCTATAATTTCGGATGGAAAAGGGAAGAGATAGCCGGTTTTATGCAATCCCTTGCACCTATAGGTTATACCGCAAAGACCTTATCTACTATGTTGGTTGACGAGTGCAACCGTCTCTACGGTGATAAACCGGGAGATGATGCCACCGCCTGTGTGGTAAGGATAAGAAAACGCGAACCTATGAACATCCTGTTTGGACCTCCATCCAACCGTGATGATGCAAACCGTATGATGTCTCTCTTTTTCTCAAAAGAGGGTAAGCATATTATATGCGGAGGAACTACCTCCTCTATCGCATCAAAATTTTTGGGAAAGCCGGTAAAGGCGTCCTTAAATTTTGAGAGAAGCGATATCCCGCCCATTGCGACAATAGACGGTGTTGACCTTGTGACCGAGGGTGTTATAACCGTAAACCGTGTTCTCGAATATGCCAAGGATCACTTGGGTGACAACACTTACTATGAGCATTGGAGCATAAAGAAGGACGGTGCATCACTTATAAGCAGATTGCTTTTTGAAGAGGCGACCGACATTAACTTTTATGTGGGCAGAGCAATAAACCCTGCTCACCAGAATCCCGACCTTCCCATTAATTTTAATATCAAGATGAACCTTGTTGAAGAGTTGTCAGCTTGTCTTAAAAAAATGGGTAAGCGTATTAAGGTTAGTTATTTTTAGGTGAACAATGAAAAAATTCGATACAAAAGTTCAACATCTTAAATATAAGGTTTTACGCGAGGTTGCCAGATATGCTTGGAACGATACACTGCACGAGCATCTTCTGGATATACCGAAGCAGATAGTCCCGGGTAAGACATCGACAATGCGATGCTGTGTATACAAGGAGAGAGCAATACTGTCCGAGCGTATCAAGTTGGCGATGGGCGGTAACAGCGCCGATCCCTGCGTCATCGAGGTCATAGATATCGCCTGTTACGAGTGTCCTGCAGCGGGCTATGAGGTAACCGATTCCTGCAGAGGGTGTCTTGCTCACCGCTGTGAGGACGTTTGTAAAAGAGGTGCCATCAGCTTTGACCATAATCACGTTGCGCATATAGATAAGGACAAGTGTGTAGAGTGCGGTCAGTGTGCCAAGGTCTGCCCCTTTTCCGCCATAGTTAATCGCAAGCGTCCCTGTCAGAACGCCTGCAAGGTCAAGGCGATCTCCATAAACGAAAATAATGCAGCGGCAATAAACAGTGACAAGTGTATAGAGTGCGGTGCCTGTGTATATCAGTGTCCTTTCGGTGCCATAAGTGATAAATCATATATTCTCAATGTTATAGATTATATCAAAAAGAGTGAAAATAACACTAAGTTTAAGGTCTATGCCATCATAGCTCCCGCAATATCCAGTCAGTTTTCTTATGCAAAGACGGGACAGGTGGTCAAGGGTCTGAAGGAGCTTGGCTTCCATACCGTGATCGAGGCGGCGCTTGGTGCCGATATGGTAGCGCTGGATGAAGCAAGGGAACTTTCGGAAAAAGGCTTCCTTACCTCATCCTGTTGTCCTGCCTTCGTTAAGTATATCAAGTCCGAATTCCCGAAGTTAGCTGAGCTTATATCCCACAATCCTTCGCCTATGACGGCGTTGGCAAGGTATATCAAGTCCACCGATGCTACTGCAAAGGTAGTGTTCATCGGGCCCTGTACCGCAAAAAAATCCGAGGCAAAGCTGGAAAAGGCAGCGCCTTATGTGGATGCGGTAATGACCTTCGAGGAGCTTCAGGCATTGTATGACAGCCGTGATGTGGATATAACCGTTCTTGACGAAGCGCCTCTTGACAACGCATCTTACTACGGCAGGATATTTGCCCGTTCCGGCGGCCTCAGTGATGCAGCGGTGCAGGCGGTAAAAGAACAGGGAATTGACTTTGAGGTAAAACCCGTGATCTGCGACGGTATAGAGGCCTGCAGAACCGCTCTGCTTAAAAAGAGTAAGAATGTCCTTGACGGTAATTTCATCGAGGGTATGGCGTGTGTCGGCGGATGTATAGGCGGTGCGGGCTGTCTCACCCACGGCGAAAAAAACAAGACCGAGGTGGACAAGTACGGCAGAGAAGCTCTTGAAAAGACTATTACAGATGCGTGTGCTGTTTTAAATTTGAAAAAATAATCTGAAAGGTGTAGTTATGAATAAAATTACAGTTATAGGTTCGGGAAGCGTAGGCTCCACCGTTGCATATACCCTTGTTGCAAAGGGAATTGCGTCCGAGATAGTTATGATCGATATTAACGAAAAGAAGGCGATGGGTGAGGCTCTGGATATCCGTCAGGGTTTGCCCTTCTGCAATCCTACAAAGGTGTATGCCGGCTCTTTTGCTGATGCCAAAGGCTCTGACATCGTAGTCATCACCTCCGGTATTCCGAGAAAAGCGGGTCAGTCGAGACTTGAGCTTGCTCAGACCAACGTGGATATGCTCAAGGGTCTTGCAGCTAACGTTACAAAGTATGCTCCCGATGCTACTTACGTGCTGGTAAGCAATCCCGTTGATATCCTTACCTATGCATTCCACAAATATACCGATATTCCCGAGGAGCGTATTATCGGATCGGGTACTATCCTTGATACCGCAAGACTTCGTGCCAGAATTGCCGAGTATTACTCTATCAGCCAGCAGAACGTTCATGCATACGTTCTCGGTGAGCATGGTGATTCCTGCTTTATTCCCTGGTCTCTTGCCAACGTTTCAAACGTGCCTGCCGAGTCCTTCGGTTCCTGTACCAAGCCTCTGGGAACAAGTGTAAGCTATCCGGAATTTATTAAGACCGATATTGAGGAGTATGTCCGTAAGTCCGGTGCAAGCGTTATTTCCCGTAAGGGTGCTACCTACTATGCCGTATCTATGTCGGTATGCCATATCTGTGAGAGGATACTCAGCGGTATTGATACCACAATGACGGTTTCTACTATGATGCACGGAGAGTACGGTGTGGATGATGTATGTCTGTCTCTGCTCAGTATCGTAGGTGAAAAGGGGGCACATACAAAGGTGCTTTTGCCTATGAATGACGAGGAGATCGCGGCACTTCACAATTCTGCAAACTGTCTCAAGAATATTATCAATAACGTTACGTTTTAACAAAAAATGGGAGAATGCCGATCAGCTTTCTCCCGTTTATATTTAGTCAAAGTATAGTACAAAAAATTTCACAATTTGACGGTATTTTTTTGCTCAAAACGGGGCATAAGGTGTTGATTAATATTTGTTTCTGTGTTATAATAAATTGGTTAGTTATTTATTTAACAAAATATTTTTTTCAAAATAAATGAAATGAGGACATTCAAATGAACAAGATCACAATCATCGGTTCCGGAAGCGTAGGCTCCACCATTGCTTACACCATGATCACCCAGGGTATTGCCTCTGAGGTAGTTATGATCGACATTAATGGTGAGAAGGCTGTCGGCGAGGCACTTGACATCAGACAGGGTATACCCTTCTGCAATCCTTCTCAGGTTTATGCAGGTTCTTATGCGGATGCCAAGGGTTCTGATATCGTAGTTATCACCTCCGGTATTCCCCGTAAGGCGGGACAGTCCCGTCTCGATCTTGCGCAGATCAATGTTGATATGATCAAGAGCGTTGCATCCGAGATCACCAAACACGCGCCCGATGCCACATATGTGTTGGTAAGTAACCCCGTTGATATTCTTACTTATGCATTCCATAAGTATACAAGCATTCCCGAGGAAAGAATCATCGGTTCGGGTACCATCCTTGATACCGCAAGACTCCGTGCGAGAATTGCGGAATATTACAACATAAGCCAGAAGAACGTTCATGCATATGTCCTCGGTGAGCACGGCGACTCCTGCTTCATTCCCTGGTCTCTTGCCAACGTATCCAACGTTCCCGCAAAGGACTTTGGCTCTGCGGTAAAGAATCTTGGCGCGCGTACCATCTATCCTGCATTTAAAGAAGAGGATATCGAGGATTACGTCCGCAACTCCGGTGCAAGCGTTATCCAGCGTAAGGGTGCTACCTTCTATGCTGTATCCATCTCCGTATGTCACGTATGTAAGTGTCTGCTCTCCGGTATCGACACCACTATGACAGTATCCACTATGATGCACGGTGAGTACGGAATTGATGATGTGTGTCTCTCTCTGCTCAATATCGTAGGTCAGAAGGGCGCACACTCCAAGGTTATGCTTCCCTTGAACGATCAGGAGATCAAGGCGCTTCATCATTCCGCTGACTGTCTTAAGAACATCATCAACAGCGTTAAGTTTTAATCACAACTGAAAGGAAATATAAATTATGGAATACCGTATCGAACATGACTCTATGGGCGAGGTTAAGGTACCCGCAGATAAGCTGTGGGCAGCTCAGACCCAGAGAAGCTCTATGAACTTTCCTATCGGCGTAGGCATTGAGACAATGCCCCGCGAAATCGTACATGCCTTCGGTATCTTAAAGAAGGCTGCCGCTATGGCTAACAATCTTCTCAAGCCCGAGAAGATGACAGACGAAAAGTTAGGTGCTATTATGCAGGCCTGCGACGAGGTCTCCTCGGGTGCTCTTATGGACAACTTCCCCCTTGTTGTATGGCAGACGGGAAGCGGCACACAGTCCAATATGAACTCAAACGAGGTTATCGCAAACCGCGGTAACGAGATCCTCGGCAAGAAGCTGCTTCATCCCAATGACGATGTAAATATGAGCCAGTCCTCCAACGACACCTTCCCCACAGCAATGCATATCGCGGCTGTTATCGCTCTTGAGGACAAGCTCGTTCCCGCTGCAGAAATGCTTATCGACACCTTCAAGCGCCTTGAAAAAGAGAACGAAGGTATCGTAAAGAGCGGCCGTACCCACCTTCAGGATGCTACCCCCATCACCTTCAGCCAGGAGATAAGCGGCTGGAGAAGCTCTCTTGAGAGAGACGTTGAGCTTATTAAGCTCGCTATCAAGCCTCTCTACGAGCTTGCTCTGGGCGGTACCGCAGTAGGTACAGGTCTTAACACACCTAAGGGCTTTGACACAACAGTTGCAGCTAAGGTTGCAGAGATCACAGGTAAGCCCTTCGTTACCGCAGGTAACAAGTTCCACGCTCTTACATCAAAGGACGAGCTGGTATTTGCTCACGGTGCTATCAAGGCTCTTGCCGCTGATATGATGAAGATAGCAAACGACGTTAGATGGCTTGCTTCCGGTCCCCGTGACGGTCTCGGCGAGATCTTCATTCCCGAAAACGAGCCCGGCTCTTCCATTATGCCCGGTAAGGTTAACCCCACTCAGTGCGAGGCTGTAACAATGGTTGCAGTTCAGGTTATGGGTAACGACGTTGCGGTTTCTATGGCTGCATCTCAGGGTAACTTTGAGCTTAACGTATTTATGCCCGTATGTATCTACAACTTCCTCCAGTCCGCAAGACTTCTTGCCGAGGCTATAGTTTCCTTTAATAACAACTGTGCAGTTGGTATCAAGGCTAACAAGGAAAAGATGCACCACAATCTCCATAACTCCCTCATGCTTGTTACTGCTCTCAACCCCTACATCGGTTATGAGAACGCAGCAAAAACTGCAAAGAAGGCATATAAGGATAACATCTCTCTTAAGGAAGCTTGCGTAGAGCTGGGATTCCTTACCGCAGAGCGTTTTGACGAAGTATTCCATCCCGAAGAAATGGTTTAATCGGAGGTATATAGATGAAGTTCAGTTATTTTCCCGGTTGCACCTTAAAGAACAAGGCAAAGGATCTTGATATGTATGCAAGAAAGTCTGCCGAGGCTCTGGGTGTTTGCCTGGAAGAAATCGAAAATTGGCAGTGCTGCGGCGGTGTGTTTACCACATCCCGTGACGAGGTTGCCACCAAGCTCTCTTCTGTTCGCGCACTTAAGGATGCAGGCAGCAAGGGCCAGGGTCTTGTAAGCGTTTGCTCCGCTTGTCACAACGTGATCAAGCAGACCAACCATGCAATGCAGACAGATAAAGAGTTTGCCGACAAGGTAAACCGCTATATGGCAGAGGACACCGACTATAACGGTGAGACCGCTGTTTACCACTACCTTGAAATGCTCCGTGACGTTGTTGGTTACGATGCATTAAAGGAAAAGGTAACTAACCCCTTAAAGGGTAAGAAAATCGCAGCTTATTACGGCTGTCTGCTTCTCCGTCCCGGTACCGTTATGGGTATGGACGATCCCGAAAATCCCACCATTATGGAGGATTTCATCAAGGCTATCGGTGCTACCCCCGTTGTATACGCTAACCGCAACGAGTGCTGCGGCGGCTATATCGCGATGGAGAGTCCCGAGCTTGCAAAGAAGAGAAGCAACGCTATCGTAGATAACGCAAAGGCGCAGGGTGCTGATATGATCATTACCGCTTGCCCTCTGTGTAAGTACAATCTTATCAAGAACGGTGCCGATATTCCCGTAGTTTACTTTACAGAACTGCTGGCCGAGGCACTTGGTATAAAGGAGGAAGTAAATGAATAAGAAGAACCTCCGTGAAGAGATCGTGCTCCGCGCAGGAGTTAACCCTAAGAAGTGTATGAAGTGCGGCAAGTGCTCCGGTACCTGTCCCGCATACGATGAGATGGAGTACCATCCCCACCAGTTTGTAAACATGGTGGATACAGGCGATATCGAGCCTCTTCTCAACTCCGAATCTCTCTATAAGTGCCTTACCTGCTTTGCTTGCGTTGAGAGATGCCCCAGAGGCGTTGAGCCCGCAAAGCTTATCGAGGCAGTAAGACTTTCTGCAATCAGAAAGCAGGGAGCTAACCGTATGACTCCCAACGACGTTCCCGCATTTGTTGACGAAGATACTCCTCAGCAGCTTCTCGTCAGCGCATTCAGAAAATATACCAAGTAAGGAGGAAAAACGAATATGCAGAGAATTGGCGTTTTTGTCTGCTGGTGCGGTTCCAACATCGCAGGTACTGTTGATGTAAAGGCTGTAGCGCAGGCACTTAAGCTTGAACCCGGTGTCGTTTTCTCCACCGACTATCAGTATATGTGTTCTCAGGCAGGTCAGAACATGATCATTGATGCCGTTAAGGAACACAACCTCACAGGTATAGTAGTTTGTTCCTGTTCTCCTCGTATGCACGAGGCTACCTTCCGTAAGACTGCGGCTGCCGCAGGTCTTAACCCCTACATGGTAGAGATCGCAAACATCCGTGAGCAGTGCTCTTGGGTACATAAGGAAATGCCCATCGGTACAGAGAAGGCAATCATCCTCGGTAAGGCAGCTGTTGCTAAGGTTAACCTCAACACACCCCTTACCCCCGGCGAGTCCCCCGTTACCAAGCGTGCTCTTGTTATCGGCGGCGGTATCGCAGGTATCCAGACTGCACTTGACATCGCAGATGCAGGCTTCCCCGTAGACATCGTTGAGACCAAGCCCACCATCGGTGGTAAGATGGCTCAGCTTGACAAGACATTCCCCACACTTGACTGTGCTGCATGTATCCTCACACCTAAGATGGTTGACGTTGCTCAGCACGACAAGATCCGCATCTTCTCCTACAGCGAGGTAACCGAGGTCAAGGGCTTCGTAGGTAACTTTGACGTTACTATCAAGAAGAAGGCAAGATTTGTTGACGAGACCAAGTGTACAGGATGCGGCGACTGTGTTGACAAGTGTCCCATGAAGAAGAACCCCAACGAGTTCAATATGGGTATGGACAACCGCAGTGCTATCTACATTCCCTTTGCACAGGCAGTACCCAAGGTTGCTACCATTGACGCAGGCGCTTGTACAATGCTCAAGAAGGGCAAGTGCGGCCTCTGCTCTAAGGTTTGCGGCGCAGGTGCTATAGATTATACTCAGAAGGATCAGTTCATCGAGGAAAAGTACGGTGCGATCGTAGTTGCAACCGGCTTTAACCCCATCAGCATGGACAAGTTTGATGAGTACGCTTACAGCCAGTCCAAGGACGTTATCACATCCCTTGAGTTCGAGAGACTTACCAACGCTGCAGGTCCTACCCAAGGTAAGCTCCTTCGTCCCTCCGACGGCAAGCATCCCCACAAGATCGTATTTGTACAGTGTGTAGGCTCCCGTTGTGCATCATGTGCTGAGAAGGGCAAGGAATACTGCTCCAAGATCTGCTGTATGTACACCGCTAAGCACGCTATGCTTACCCGTGACAAGTATCCCGACACCGAGGTTTACGTATTCTATATCGACGTTCGTACTCCCGGTAAGAATTTCGACGAGTTCTATCGCCGTGCCGTTGAGGAATACGGTGTAAACTATATCAAGGGTATGGTTGGTAAGATCACTCCCGAAGGCGACGTACTTAAGGTACAGGCTTCCGACCTTATCTCTAATAAGCAGCTTCATATCGATGCTGACCTTGTAGTTCTTGCGGCGGCTATCGAGCCCGACAAGTCTGCAAGACCCCTTGCAACCATGCTTACAGCAAGTATGGATACCAACGACTTCTTTACAGAAGCTCATCCCAAGCTCCGTCCCGTAGAGAGCCCCACAGCAGGTGTGTTCCTCTCCGGTGCTTGTCAGGGTCCCAAGGATATTCCCGAGACCGTTTCTCAGGCAGGTGCGGCAGCTTCCAAGGTAATAGGTCTTCTCTGCAAGGACAAGCTCACAGGTAACCCCTGCGTAGCAAGCTCCAACGAGATGATGTGTAACGGCTGCTCCTCCTGTGAAAGAGTATGTCCCTACGGTGCTATTACTTATACCGACAAGGAATTCCGTATGCCCGACAGAACCACTCAGGTAAGAAGAGTTGCTTCTGTTAACCCCGCGGTATGTCAGGGTTGCGGTTGTTGTACAGTAGCTTGTCCCAGCGGAGCAATGGATCTTCGCGGATTTGCTAACAATCAGATTATGGCGGAGGTAGACGCAATATGCAAATGAAAGAATATAAGCCTTTAATAGTTGCATTCTGCTGCAACTGGTGTTCATATGCGGGCGCAGACCTTGCAGGTAACAACCGTCTTAACTATCCTGCAGACGTTAAGATCATCCGCGTACCCTGCTCCTGCCGTGTTAATCCCATGTTTATTCTCCGTGCTTTCCAGCGCGGTGCCGACGGTGTAATCCTTTGCGGCTGCCATCCCGGTGACTGCCACTACACCTCCGGTAACTACTATACCCGCCGCCGTATGGCAATGCTCTTCTCCATGCTCGACTATCTCGGTATAGAGAGAGAGCGTACCCGTGTAGAATGGGTATCTGCGGCTGAGGGTGCTAAGTTTGCCGCTACCATGAACGACTTCGTTGAGAAGGTAACCGCACTTGGCGAAAATAAGAGATTGGAGGATCTGAGATGCAAAAGATAACTCGCGATCAGCTGATCACTAAGGCGGTAGAGCTTCTTTCCAACGGAACCGTATCCGCAGTTCTCGGCTGGAAGAAGGGTGAGTTCGACTACGATATCACTCCCGCAGTATTTACAACTGAAGAAGAAATTAATAATGGCTTTGTTTACAACGATTTCTGCGGAGCTAACTTCTCCAAGTACCTCGTTGCAAAGACCAAGAAACTTGAGGGCAAGATCCTTGTATTCCTCAAGCCCTGCGACAGCTACAGCTTCAACCAGCTTCTCACCGAGCACCGCTTTGACCGTGAAAAGGTTTATGCGGTAGGTATCGGCTGTGAGGGTATGGCTGACGTAGTTAAGCTCAAGAACAAGGTAGACGGCATCGTATCTATTGATTATAATGATGACGGTATGTACGTTGACACTCTCTACGACGGCACCGTTAAAGTAGACTATGCCGAGGTTATGGCAGAGAGATGTATCAACTGCAAGAGCAAGAAGTGTGTTGCATACGACGAGCTCCTGGGTGAGGACGGCGAGGTTATCGACTCCGCTCGTTTTGACGAGGTAGCTTCTCTTGAGGCTATGACTCCCGATGAAAGATTTGCTTTCTGGCAGGGCGAGCTCTCCCGTTGTATCCGTTGCAACGCTTGCCGTGATGCTTGTCCCGCATGTACTTGCGAAAAGTGCGTGTTTGACAACCCGGGCTCCGGCGTTGAGAACAAGGCTCCCGTAACCAGCTTTGAGGAGCAGATGTTCCACATTATCCGTGCATTCCACGTAGCAGGCAGATGTACCGACTGCGGCGAGTGCTCCAGAGTATGTCCCCAGAACATTCCTCTCCACCTTCTCAACCGTAAGTTCATCAAGGATATGAACGAGTGCTACGGTGAGTATCAGGCAGGTGCTGAGGTGGGCAGCCGTGCTCCCCTTGTAGATTATACCGAGGGTGACCTTGAGCCCGGTGAGGTTTTTGAGAGGGGTGAAAACGATGCGTAAGCTTTCTCTTGACAATCTTAATAAGTTTTTTGCAGCAGTAGCTGAGTCTAAGACTATCTACCTTCCCGTAGACCAGAAGGACGGCTCTGCTAAGTACGCTAAGTGGGCAGAGGGAACAGAGTGGAGCAATGCTCTTAACACTGTTCGCAGCCCCAAGGACCTTTTCTTCCCCCAGACCGAGGACTTAATGGAGTTCAAGACCGAGGGTAAGAACATCGAGATCATTGATATAAGAAAGGAATCCGAGGATTTCGTTATCTTCGGTGTACGTGCTTGTGACGTTAAGAGCTTTGAGGTTCTTGACAGAGTATTCCTCTCCGAGCCTGTTGACTCCTTCTACGCTTCCCGCCGCGAGCATGCTATCATCGTAGCGCTTGCTTGCACACGTCCCTCCGAGACATGTTTCTGTACCACCTTCGGTATAGACGCAACCGAGCCCGCAGGCGACGTATCCGCTTGGAAGACCGATTCCGCTCTTTACCTCAAGGCTAACACCGAGAAGGGTGAAGCATTCCTTAAGTCTATCGAGGCTCTTACCGAGGATGCTGACACCGCTGAGGTTGATGCTCAGAAGACAAAGACCGCTGAGATCATGAAGAAGCTTCCTCTTGCTGACCTTACCACCGATGCATTCGGCGGCGGCAAGACCGAGGAGCTCTGGAACAATCCCGTATGGGACGAGATGTCTCAGACCTGTCTTGGCTGCGGCACCTGTACCTTTGTATGTCCCACCTGTCAGTGCTATGATATCAAGGACTTCAATACCGGTAACGGTGTTATCCGTTACAGATGCTGGGACTCCTGCATGTATTCCGAGTTTACCCGTATGGCTCACGGTAACAACCGTCTCAGCCAGAAGGAGAGATTCCGTCAGAGATTTATGCACAAGCTTGTATACTATCCCGAAAACAACGAGGGGCTGTTTAGCTGTGTAGGTTGCGGCAGATGTCTTGCTAAGTGTCCTATTTCTATGAATATAGTTAAAGTAATGAAGAAGATCGGAGGGGACAAATAATGAATATGCGTGAAGAAACCCTTATCCCTAAGGTGGGTGTCATTACCGACGTTCGTATAGATACCCCCGATATCAAGACCTTCCGTGTTGTCACTCCCGACGGCAAGAAGGCATTTGACCACCGCCCCGGACAGTGCGCTATGCTCTCTATCCCCGGTGTAGGCGAGGCGATGTTCTCTATTACGTCCTCTCCCACAAACACCGAGTACATGGAGTTCTCTATCAAGAAGTGCGGCTGTGTAACCGAGTGGCTCCATCAGGCTGAGGTAGGTCAGCAGCTCACCATCCGCGGTCCTTACGGCAATCCCTTCCCTGTAGACGACGTTTTTGCAGGTAAGAATATGCTGTTCATCGCAGGCGGTGTTGGTCTTGCACCTCTTCGTTCTGTAATCAACTACTGCCGTCATTACCGTGACCGTTACGGCGATATCGATATCGTTTACGGTTCCAGAAGTAAGGACGATCTCCTTGACTACAAGGAAATCATCGACGAGTGGGCAAATGATGCCGGTGTTAACGTACACCTCACCATCGACAATCCTCAACAGGGTTGGGACGGTCACGTTGGCTTTGTTCCCAACTACGTTAAGGAACTTAATTTTGATACCAACAAGACTGCAGTTCTTTGCGGTCCTCCCATCATGATCAAGTTTACCCTTGAGGGTCTTTGTGCTCTCGGCTTTGACAAGACACAGATCTACACCACTCTCGAGCTTCGTATGAAGTGCGGTGTAGGTAAGTGCGGCAGATGTAACGTTGGTTCTAAGTACGTTTGCAAGGACGGTCCCGTGTTCCGTTGCGACGAGCTGGATGAACTGCCCAGTGAATATTAAGGAGTGATAAGTATGGAAAATATGGTAAATATATTTCTCTTCGGTAAGAAGTACTCTGTACCGGAGAATCTGACAATTATGACCGCAATGGAATATGCGGGCTATCAGCTGGTACGCGGTTGCGGTTGCCGTAACGGCTTCTGCGGCGCTTGCGCTACCATCTACCGTATCAAGGGTGACCGTGAGTTAAAGGCTTGTCTCGCTTGCCAGACCAAGGTTGAGGACAATATGTATATTGCAACTCTTCCTTTCTTCCCCCTTGTTAAGGAAGTTTATGACATGAATAAGATCAAGCCCTCCGAGGCAGTTATGATGCAGCTCTACCCCGAGATCTACGCTTGCGTAGGCTGTAACGCTTGTACCAAGGCTTGTACCCAGGAGCTCAACGTTATGCAGTACATTGCATACGCTCAGCGCGGTGACTTTGAGGCTTGTGCTGAAGAAAGTTTTGACTGCGTAATGTGCGGTGTTTGCTCCTCCCGTTGTCCCGCAGGTATCTCCCATCCCCAGGTTGCAATGCTCGCTCGCCGTATCAACGGTAAGTACCTTGCTCCCGGCTGTGGCCACCTTGAGGACAGAGTAAAGGAAATCAAGGACGGCGAGTTCAATGATCTCATCGAGGCTCTTATGCAGAAGCCTGTTGAAGAGCTCAAGGAACTCTATAACACCCGTGAGATAGAAAAGTAAGGAGGTAAGGATTAATGTACGCAGAAAGCTTTCAGAAATCTCTTAAGCTTGTAGAAGAAGCAAGAGAAAAGAATATTGCTCTTGAGCCTGTTCGTATGACAGCAGAGCAGAAGGAGACCCTCCTTGCAACATTCCACCCCGACTATAAGGCTGACGAGTTCGTAACTCTTACCGTTGGTCCCAACAAGGGTGACAAGGTTCCCACCGAGCTGGGTGAGATCCTCCAGGCACACAGCCGTATCACAGCAGAGGACGTTGACCTCACTAACCCCGACTATGACGTAGACGTTCTCGTTATCGGTGGCGGCGGTGCAGGTACATCCGCAGCTGTTGAGGCTCACGAGGCAGGCGCTAACGTAATGATCGTTACCAAGCTTCGTATGGGTGATGCTAACACCATGATGGCAGAGGGCGGTATCCAGGCTGCAGATAAGCCCAACGACTCTCCCGCTATTCACTTTGTAGACGCATTCGGCGGCGGCCACTTTGCTGCTAAGCGCGAGCTTCTTGCAAAGCTCGTTTGCGACGCTCCCGAGGCTATCCACTGGCTCTCAGACCTCGGTGTTGAGTTCGACAAGACCGAGGACGGCACTATGGTTACCACCCACGGCGGCGGTACATCCCGTAAGCGTATGCACGCTGCTAAGGACTACTCCGGTGCAGAAATTATGAGAACTCTCCGCGATGAGGTTCTTAACAGACAGATCCCCGTTGTTGATTTTACTGCGGCTATCGAGCTTATCCTTGATGACAAGGGTAATGCTGCAGGTGCAGTTCTTATGAACATGGAGACCAAGGAGCTTATGGTTGCTAAGGCTAAGACCGTTGTTATCGCAACAGGCGGTGCAGGCCGTATGCATTATCAGGGCTTCCCCACCTCTAACCACTACGGTGCAACCGCAGACGGTCTGGTTCTCGGCTACAGAGCAGGTGCTAAGCTTCTCTATGCTGAGACTCTCCAGTACCATCCCACAGGTACCGCATTCCCCGAGCAGATCTTCGGTGCGCTTGTAACCGAGAAGGTTCGTTCTCTCGGTGCTAAGCTGGTTAACGTTAACGGCGAAGTATTCATGCATCCCCTTGAAACACGTGACGTAACTGCTGCTTCCATCATCCGTGAGTGCTCTGAAAGAGGTAACGGTGTTGAGACAGGCAACGGTCTCGGCGTATGGCTTGATACTCCTATGATCGAAAAGATCGGCGGTGAGGGAACTATTGAAAAGCGTATTCCCGCTATGATGCGTATGTTCGGCAAGTACGGCATCGATATCAGAAAAGAGCCTATCCTTGTTTACCCCACCCTCCACTACCAGAACGGCGGTCTTGACATCAATGTTAACGGTATGACCACCAACATCACAAACCTCTTTGTTGCAGGTGAGGCTGTAGGCGGTATCCACGGTAAGAACAGACTTATGGGTAACTCTCTGCTTGACATCATCGTATTCGGCCGTAACGCAGGTATAAACGCAGCAGAGGCTGCAAAGAATACTGAGGTAGGTACACTTACCCTTGATCATATCGCTAAGTTCGAGGACGAGCTTAAGGATGCAGGTATCACAACCGACACCGTATCTCCCAAGCTTCTTCCCGACTACGCACGTAAGGTAAACGCATAAAGGAGTATAGCAGACGATGAATTTATTTGGCGGTGTTATTCCGATTACAGGAGTTACATTTCTTCTGTTTTGTTTGTTCGGCATACTTTTTGTCGGATATGCCCTTGGCCGTATAACCATCAAGGGTGTGTCCCTTGGTGACTCGGGTGTATTTATAGTAGCACTTATTTTTGGTGCATTGCTGTACGGACCTCTCAAGGATCAGCTGATTCTTAAATCTACTGTAACATCACTGGCTGAAAGCTTTAAGTTTTTAGCTCCGTTGGCAGAAACAGCAGGCGACGAAAAGGTTGTTATGAGCTTCATTAAGGAAGCATTAAAGGTAGTCGAAAGTCTTGGCTTGATACTTTTTGTAACAAGCGTAGGCTTTATTGCAGGTCCCAAGTTCTTTGCTAATATGAAGAAGAACTTTAAGAGCTATGTTCTTATAGGTCTTGTGATCATTATTGCAGGCGGTCTTGCGGCAGTTGCTTGTGTCTTGATCGGTTACGGTATTCATATTAAGGATTTCAATATTAACGGCATAGGCTTTGGCACGGGTGCAAAGGATATCAGAGAATTTGTTGCTATGATCGTTGGTCTTCTTTCAGGTTCTCTTACATCCACTCCCGCATTCAGCGCAGCTAAGGCTACCGTAGAAAATCTTGCAGGCGGTGATGCAGAGCTTGCATCAAATCTTGAGGCTATCGTTGCCGTAGGTCACGGTATCTCCTACATCTTTGGTGTAGTTGGTGTTGTACTCTTTGTACAGCTTGTTCCCAAGATAATGAAAGCCGATATGGCAAAGGAAAGAGCTCTTATCGCTGTAGCTCCTTCCAAGAAGGAAGAAGCAAAGAAGGCAGTTAAGCTCCTTCACCTTGACCATATGGGTATAGCCGCATTCTCTGTTGCTGCTATTCTCGGTATATTTGTAGGTTCTATTACCATTCCGCTTTCTCTTATCGGTCTTAAGGGTACCTTTGCTCTTACCACCACAGGCGGATGCCTCCTTGTTGCTCTTATCCTCGGCCACTTTGGCAGAATAGGTAAGATCAGCCTTATGCCCGCAGAGACAACACTTAAGCTCTTCCGTGAGCTTGGTCTTGTACTCTTCCTTGCAGGTGCAGGTATTGCAGGCGGTGCTAAGTTTGTAGAGTGCTTTGACCCTATGTACTTTGTATACGGTATCATTATGACCGTTGTTCCTATGATCATCGGCTTCATCTTTGCAAAGTATGTTCTCAGACTGAGTCTGCTTAACAACCTCGGTTCACTTACAGGCGGTATGACCTCTACTCCTGCGCTTGGTACTCTTATCGGTACAGCGGGTACAGAGGATGTGGCGGCGGCATATGCGGCAACCTATCCTATCGCACTTATCGCGGTTGTTCTGGTCTCCCAGTTCCTGTTGATAATGTTCTGGTAATGATAATAAATCATTAAAAGGCTCTCCGTTTGGAGAGCCTTTTGATTTATATCTAAAATATGAATTTTTTATTGCAATTTTGAGACGGATGTGATATAATATACAAAATTCTGTTTGTTAACAAAAAAGGAGATTGGTAACTATGTTCAAAAAGACAAAAGCCTTGTTGGCAATTGTAATGGTTGTTACTATGCTTTTAGCCGACATTCCTCTTTTTTCACTTACAGCCGAGGATAATGCGGTATCCGATGTGGTTTGTACAGTAAGCTTCAGAGCTATACTCGGCACCGCAACCGATGTTCCCGATTCTGTAACTGCACTTGCGGGCGCAAAGGTGCAGATCCCCGCAAACACTCCCGAAGCCGAGGGCTGGGCGTTTATTGGCTGGAACGAATCGGGTCAGCCTACAGATCCCTATTACATTCCCGGTCAGTATATCACCGTGTACGGAGATATGACCCTTAAGGCTGCCTGGAGATCCTCTACAGGCGACGGACAGTACCCCACCTCCGGCGGATACTACTCTGTATACTATTCTGCCAACGGCGGCACATGGACGGAAGCAGATGATTCTCCATACAGAAAGCCCACATTACAGGCAGGTCATATGACCAAGGGTATGGTATTCTCATATCCCACCGATACAAGAACACTTTCCCGTGACGGCTACAGACTCCAGACCGACCCTGACGATATGAATGTTGTTTCCTTCTATACAGGCGACGGCAAGGGTAATGCAACATACGGAGATACTGTTTCCAACAACGGCTATGAATATGTGGTATATCCCTCTAACTACAAGGGCAGCGTATTTATGGTTGATACCGACCGTGTACCCTACGGTAAAAATGCCTTTGTATACGCAGTATGGGATCCGGTTATCACATACAATATGAATGACGGCACAGATACCGTTATTTCCGACTTTAACTATATCACCGACGGAGACGAATACACAGTTCTCGGTGTAAACGGCTATACAGGCTATTCCTCCTCCTCCACTCAGCACGGCAGAGAGGCGGATGATAAGAATACTCTTATCACCAACAGAGATGCCTACAGAGGCCTCACTCAGATATATTCAAGATTAGGCTATGTCCTTACAGGCTGGAACACCGCTCCCGACGGCAGCGGCACCACCTACGAGGCAGGCGCGGTTTATGATGTTACCGAGCCCCTTACACTCTATGCTATCTGGGCAGAGGATCCCGATCATACCCACGATTACACGGTAGTTGTCCTCAAAGAGGCTAACTGTACCGACAGGGGCAGAATAGAATATACCTGTGCCTGCGGCAAGAGCTATGTAGAAAGACCTCTGGCTCTGGGTCACGATTTCAGCGCGTGGACAGTAGGAGAAGGCGAGCAGACAAGAAGCTGCTACAGATGCGGTGTGAGCGAAACCGCAGCTATAGACCCTGCAGCTATTCCCGAGATCAGCATTAACGGCTACGAGCTTACTCTTACCAATGCAGATAAGGTAAGTGAGATAACCTACACCCCCGGAAAGATGAAGACCGTAAAGGATGTTGAGCTTTCTGCCAATGCAGTTACTGTAAGTGTTGATACCGACACAAGCGAATATGTGATGGATATGGCGGCGGCAGGTGTGTATACATTTGCAGTTAAGCTTGGCGATTTCTCTGTATATCTTTATACTGCAGAGGTGACAGATACCCTTGTAAGTGCAGACGGTGTTACCGTTACTGTCAAGGGACTTGAAAATGCAAAGGACTTCTTTATTGCAAAGGGCGATCATAATACCTATGCAGATGTAAAGGCAAACAAGGTTGTTAATGTAACATCCAAGAAGTTTAACGGCGACAGCTACAGCTATGTTCTTACCACTCCCGGTATCTATACGGTTCTTATAAGAAGTAAGGACGCAGACGTTGCACATAAGATAGCAAAGATCAATGTTACCGTAGTTGAGCCCGAGTTTGTTCCCACAGGCTTACAGCTCAAAATACAGAATCTCGAGGATGTAAAGGTCATCCGTACCGCATACGGCGAGTATACCACTGCAACCGAGATCAAGAGGGCAGAGGGTGCCCGTGCCTTTACCGATAAGGCGGTTATCAAGGGCGCAAGTGAATATACCATACAGTACAGAGAAAACGGTATTGCAAGCGTAATAGTTTTCTACAACAACGGATATGTTAAGGTATATCAGTTTGAGGTTAAAAAGACAGTTCCCGATTTCAACTTTGAAAAGGATACAGTTACAATAGGTGAGCTTGACAATCTACAGGTGGTGCGTTATGCAAGCGGTGAATACACCTCCGCCTCCGAGCTTAAGAGAGCCTCTGACTGCATCAGCTACACAAGACATGATGTAACAGACGGCTTTATCACAGTATCCAAGCTTAAGCCCGGTACATATACCTTCCTTGTTCAGTATAAGGACGAAAGCTATAACTTCTATACAGTAACCGTTACTCCCGATGAGCCTACAGCAGCAGGCATATCTCTTTCCAATGCCTTTTCAGACAATATGATAGTCCAGCGTGACGAAAAGCTTACCGTATGGGGCAGCGCTCCTGAGGAAAGTGAGGACAAGGCGGTCGTAGTTGAGTTCAAGGGCGAGCGTGCCGTCGGTATCGTCAAGGACGGTGTCTGGGAAGCGGTATTTGATACCACATTCCCCGCAGACGGAGAAGGCAGCGATATGGTCATCAAGGCTGCTGACGGTCAGATCGTTTTAAACGACATTCTTGTAGGCGATGTTTACTATGTAATAGGTCAGTCCAATGTATTCTACAGTATCGGAGACCTTATAGTTGACAGATATTTTTCGGGAAATATGAACAATTATGTTAACATAGATAATGACAATTCCCGTGATATGCGTTTCTACCGTATTTCAAGCACTCATTATACCAACCAGACGGGTAGTATGGCGCAGGGTACGGCTACTCTCTATGAGGATGTATACAACAACGCGCGTTGGGAGCTGCCCAGCGACATTTATAATGAGGTGCAGACCTATGCAATGCCCTTCATTAACAATCTCAAGGCAAATGATAATATTACCTGCGGTATGCATACCTTCTCGGCTCTTGGTTATATGTTTGCATTGAATATGACCAACCGCACAAACATTCCCGTAGGTGTTATCGAGATAGATGCATCGGGTTATCCCCTTATGGCGTTTACTCCCAATGAGCTTGCCGAAAAATGGGGCAAGGATGCATATGATGCGGCAACAGGTACATATTACTACAGCGCAGGTGCGGTGGTAGCACCTCAGATCAAGACCAGATTTGCTTATAACCAGCAGATCCATCCGCTGCGCAGATTCTCTATTGCAGGTATTATCTGGTATCAGGGTGAGTCTGACTTCCCCAACACCGATGAATATCTCGGCGCAGGTAAAAGCTCCTTCCAGGAAGAGCTGGCAGAGCTTATGACCTATTTCAGAAGCATATTCGGTAACAGCGATTTCCCTGTATATATGGTAGAATTTGCTCCCTGCTTTGCGGGAACAGCCAATGCATATATGGATATGGGATCCTCAAGATGTGAGCTTGGTATGGTTCCGTCACTTCTTGAAAACAGCTATGTGGCCTCCACCTCCGACCTTTGGAAGACTGTAAAGTGGATCAACAACATCCATCCGCCTATAAAGGACTATAACGCCTTCAGAGTTTCGGATCTTGTTTTAGCTACAAAATTCGGTGAGGGTAATATAGACGATGTCTGCGGTCCTACTGTGAACAATGTTGAATTTGACGGCAATACAGTTACCGTAACCTTTGACCATGTAAGCACAGGACTTAAGGCAGCAAGCGGTAACGGTATCGTAAGCGGTGTTGAGATATTGGTCAACGGAGCATGGCAATTTGTATCCGGTGACTTTATCCGTAACGGTAATCAGCTTGTTATCACCTCTGACTATATGATAATGGGTGTAAGATACAACAGAACCACAAGCCATACCTTCCCCGAGGCAGTCAACCTCTGCAACGGCTACAATATGCCTGCAGTTGCGTTTGTTCAGTATAAGTATTAAGAATATCAAGCAAGTGCTTTCCGAAAGGGAAGCACTTGTTGTTTTATTATGTATATGGTTAAATATTAAACAATTATTGACATTTTTTTTCGTATATGTTATTCTATAGGGGATAGAGGTGCCGTATGTCAATTAAAAGGGGCAGCGGCCGAAGGGAAGAAGGGAGTTTATGTTCCCTGCAACCCTGGGATGCGGTGATAATACGCCGTATACTGTCACGGAAGTGGAGCGCTATCTGTTATGAAGTAACTATGCACTCCTCAGGGAGTGCTTTTGTTATATTAATCTATTTTAGGAGGAAATATGCGCAAGATTTCATTAAAAAGATGGGCACTTGTCAGTCTTGTTATAACTATGGTATTTTTTGCATTTGCATGCTTTAGTTATGCTGACGGCGATACACCCATTCCCGAAACCACCTTTGTTGCATTGAACGGCGACGAAGAAGAAACCGAGTTTGATCTCACAGATGGAGATTCCGCATTGGAATATGTTGAGGCGTATGCAAAAAACATCAATGAGGACAAAAACTTTGACCAGCATGTTGATACTGCGGTTAAAAAGGTAAGAGAGACTGTACCCGCTTATGCAACCATATGGTCACTTGTACCCCCTGTTATAGCAATAGTACTGGCTCTGATAACAAAGGAAGTATATTCATCTCTGTTTATCGGTATACTTGCAGGCGGTGTTATATATGCTAACTTTAACTTCGAGACCACGGTAGTGCATACCTTTAGTGACGGCTTTGTTTCAAGTATAGCTGACAGCTATAACATAGGTATTCTTATATTCCTCGTTCTTCTGGGCGCTATGGTTGCCATGATGAACAAGGCAGGCGGCTCAAAGGCATTTGGTCGCTGGACTGCAAAGCATATCAAATCAAGAGTAGGCGCGCAGCTTGCAACTATTCTTCTCGGCTGTCTCATCTTTATAGATGACTATTTTAACTGTCTCACAGTAGGCTCTGTTATGCGTCCCGTAACAGATAAGGCAAAGATATCCCGCGCTAAGCTTTCATATCTTATCGACGCGACCGCAGCTCCCGTATGTATTATAGCACCTATTTCTTCCTGGGCGGCAGCAGTTGCAGGCTTTGCAAAGGGCTCAGGAGCACAGGACGGTATGTCCCTCTTTATCAGTGCTATTCCTTATAACTTCTATGCAATTCTTACTATCGTTATGATGGTATTCCTTGCAATTGCAGCATTTGACTTTGGTCCTATGAAGAAGCACGAGGAAAATGCAAAGAACGGCGATATCTTCACAACCGGTATGGAGGAAGCGGTTGAGGAGATGGAGGGAAGTGATAAGGGCAAGGTTATAGACCTTATTATTCCCGTTGTGTTCCTTATCATAAGCTGTGTTATCGGAATGATCTATTCCGGTGGCTTCTTTACGGCAGGCTCAGACGGATTTAAAAACTTTGTTACTTCATTCTCTAACAGTGATGCTTCTGTCGGTCTTGTTTACGGTTCATTTGCGGCTGTTATATTCACAGTTGTATATTATCTCTGCCGTAGAGTTCTCAACTTCAAGAAATGTATGGAATCTATCCCTGAGGGCTTCAAGGCAATGGTTCCCGCAATTATGATCCTTTGCTGTGCATGGACTCTTAAGGCTATGACAGACAGCCTTGGTGCAAAGATATTCATTTCCAGACTTGTAGAAGGCTCAGCAGGTTCTCTTCAGGCATTCCTTCCCGCAATTATATTCCTTGTGGCTGTAGCTCTTTCCTTCTCTACAGGTACATCCTGGGGTACATTTGGTATTCTTATCCCCATCGTACTCAGCGTATTCGGTGCAGAAAGCGGCGATATCACTATCATTGCGATCTCTGCTTGTATGGCGGGTGCGGTTTGCGGCGACCACTGCTCACCTATCTCGGATACAACTATTATGGCATCGGCCGGTGCACAGTGTAATCATATGAACCATGTATCCACACAGCTGCCTTACGCACTTACAGTAGCAGGTGTATCCTTTGTATCTTACATCATTGCAGGCTTTGTTCTTAAGTGGTACTTCGCACTTCCCATTGCTATAGTGCTTATGATCGCAACACTTTTTGTTATCAAGGTTGCAACAAAGAAAAAGGCATAACTTTATACTAACACTAAATAACCCGGGCTCGGCTCGGGTTGTTTTTTTATGTACAGAAAACTGTTTCATCTCGTGTGATTTGTAAAGCTAAACTAACGAGCGCTTTTGCTAATGCAACTCACCCCTTTTTTGATTGGGTGTGCGGGGCAACACACTCTCTTCTTTTATATTATTTTATTTCTATTTATTTTATTTTATTTTATTTGTGTACTTAATGCAGCTTTAATGGGAGTTTATGTTACTTTAACGGGAGTTTCTGCAACATTTACCCGGTTTTCTGCAGCAGAAACTATTTGCGGAGGTTTTCTCTCTGTTAATATTATACCATACCCACCAACAAAAATTAAAGGGTATCACCCCATATAAAAATGACGGATTCATAAGAATCCGTCATTACAGACTGTCGAAAAAGTCGGTCGGACGTGTTGAAAAAACATATTTTCAGGACATTTCTCCAACCAACGAACAGTTGTTATATTAATGACTATATCTACTAATATAGTCTGATAAGTATTCAAAAGTGGTGTATATGTCGAA
>JAFYLH010000007.1 GCA_017537175.1 Clostridia bacterium
AAGTCGTTGAAGATACTGTATATTACTTTAATTACATAAGACCAGTTCGTAAACTAAAAAGAAAACCACCTGTTCGTTACAGGATCGAACAGGTAGCTTGAATTATTCTTTTTTTGTGTCTACAAAGTATTGACTACTTCACCTCTCGGAAGTCTTTTTATCATACCATTTTTTCCTGCTTTACCTTTTTGTCGATGACATGTCTGGAAGCTAATTCCTTCTTGATATCATCAACAGAGATACCCATCTCAACCATCATAACCATGATGTGATAGCAGAGGTCTGCTACCTCGTAGATGGTCTCCGCCTTATCGTTTGCCTTAGAAGCAATGATAACCTCGGTGGACTCCTCGCCTACCTTTTTGAGGATCTTGTCGATTCCCTTTTCAAAAAGATAGGTGGTATATGAGCCCTCGGGCTTGGTCTCCTTGCGTCCTACAAGCATATCGTAGAGAGAGTCAAGAGAGAACTCTGCGTTGGTGTCGCTTTCGTACATAGGATTGAAGAAGCAGGAATATGCTCCTGTGTGGCATGCGGGACCGTCCATCTTTACCTTTACAAGGAGAGTATCGTTGTCACAGTCTGCGGTGATAGATACGATATGCTGACGGTTGCCCGAGGTCTCGCCCTTGCGCCATAAGCACTTTCTGGAGCGTGACCAGAAGCAGGTCATCCCCTCCTCCATTGATATCTTAAGGCTTTCGGCATTCATATATGCCATCATTACGACCTTGCCTGTTGCGGCATCCTCGACTATTGCGGGAATAAGGCCCTTTTCATCAAATTTAAGCTCTTCTATCTTTAACATTTTATAACCTCATTGTAATGCCTTGTGCGGCAAGATCTTTCTTTAAGTCGGGGATTGCTACCTCACCGAAGTGGAATATGGATGCGGCAAGACCTGCATCTACCTTGGGAAGTGTCTTAAACAGTGTTACAAAATCCTCTTTGCAGCCAGCCCCTCCCGAAGCAATAACGGGAACATTTACTACGTTGCAAACAGCTTCAAGCATAGGGAGGTCAAAGCCATTCTTTACTCCGTCTGTGTCAATAGAGTTAAGCACTACCTCGCCTGCACCGTTGCCTACACAACGCTTGACCCACTCTATAAGCTCCATACCTGTGTTCTCTCTTCCACCCTTAGCAAAGACACGGAACACTCCGTCAACGCGCTTTGCATCAATGGAAATAACAACGCATTGATCTCCGTAGCGCTTTGCCGCGTCTCCTATAAGGTCGGGGTTACGGATAGCACCTGAGTTTACGCTTACCTTGTCTGCACCGCAGGAAAGCACTCTTTCAAAGTCGGAGACCTCATTTATACCTCCGCCCACGGTCAGGGGAATAAATATAGTCTTTGCAACCTCGGTCAATATATCGGTAAAGAGCGCGCGACCCTCGGCTGATGCTGTGATATCATAGAACACAAGCTCGTCTGCACCGTTGTCGCTGTAGTATCTGCCTAAGGTCACGGGATCGTTTACATCACCCAAGCCCTCAAAGTTTACACCCTTGACAACTCTGCCGTTTTTAACATCAAGGCAAGGAATAATACGCTTTGTTATCATATTAACCCTCCCTCACTATGGCTATGGCATCGGCTACATCCACAGCACCTGTGTAGATAGCCTTGCCGAGTATTGCACCGTAAACACCTATTTCTTTAAGTGCACGGACATCGTCAAGTGTAGAAACACCGCCGGAAGCCACAAAGTCTATACTGAATTTTTCAGATAACTGACGGTAAAGCTCAAGGTTAGTTCCCTGCATTGCTCCGTCCTTTGAAATATCGGTACAGATAACCGTCTTTACACCGATATCCTGAAGCTCCCTACAAAAATCAAAGCAGTCAAGACCGCTAAGCTCTGTCCAGCCCTTGATTGCAACAATGCCGTCACGGATATCGACACCCACGGCTATCTTGTCACCGTAGGTCTTTACCGCTTCAAGCAAAAACTCTCTGTCCTTGACTGCGGCAGTACCGAGAATAACACGGCTGACACCGATATCAATATATTTCTTTACGGTCTCCATATTACGGATACCGCCGCCAATTTCAACCTTTAAGCCTGTAGCGGAAACGATGTTCTTTACGGTTTCAAGATTGGGGGTAGTTCCCTCCTTTGCACCCTCAAGGTCTACAAGGTGCATCCAGGTAGCACCCTTAGCGTAAAAATCACGGGCAAATTCGGGAGGGTTATCCGAATAGACGGTCATCTGATTATAGTCGCCCTTATAAAGGCGGACCGCCTTGCCCTCGTATAAATCTATTGCGGGAAGAATTATCATGCCTTACCTCCGATCTCGCAGAAGGCACGAAGGATGTTAAGTCCTACCTTGCCGCTTTTTTCGGGATGGAACTGTGTGCCGTATACATTGCCGTTCTCAATAGATGCGGTAAGCTCTATGCCGTATTCGGTGGTGGCTGTTATCTTGTCAGAATCAGCCTTGGCATAGAAGGAATGTACAAAGTATACGCAGTCCCCTTCATTTATGTATTTATATATTTCGCTCTTTTCGCCCTTGAACTTAAGTGCGTTCCAGCCGATATGGGGAACCTTTAAGCCGTCGGGCAGCTCGGGGGTCATATCGACCACCTCACCCGGTACAAAGTCAAGACCCTCGCATACTCCGTACTCATAGCTTTTACTGCAGAGCATCTGCATACCAAGACATATACCTAAAAGGGGTTTGCCTGCCTTGATCTCTGCCTTTATAATGTCAATAAGCCCTGTAGCCTTAAGCTTTGCCGCGGCATCGGGGAAAGCTCCCACACCGGGAAGGATAATATGACTTGCACTCTTTATAACCTCGGGGTCGCTTGTAACCACCGCGTCAACATCAATAAATGAAAGAGAGCTTTTAAGGGAAAAGAGATTTCCTACACCGTAGTCAATTATTGCAACCATTTTTTATAAAACTCCCTTGGTGGACGGAATCTCGTCCTTATACTTTTCATCAATTGAACAGCCCTCTGCCATAACTCTACCCAGCGCCTTGAAGATACCCTCAATAATATGGTGGGTGTTTCTGCCTGTGATAAGACGGACATGGAGAGTTATACCTGCCGCTCTTACAAAGCCGAGGAGAAATTCCTCAAGTAGCTCTGTATCAAAGTCGCCTACCTTGTTTGCGGGAAGCTCTACGGCATAACCCAGATAATCTCTGCCCGAAATATCAAGGGCGCACATAACAAGAGTCTCATCCATAGGAAGAATAATATCCGCATAACGCTTGATGCCTCTCTTGTCGCCCAAAGCCTCCGCAAAGGCTTTACCGAGACAGATACCGATATCCTCGGTGGTGTGGTGGTAGTCCACCTCTGTGTCACCGTCGCATTTAACACTAAGACCAAATCTGCCGTGACGGCCGAAAAGGGTCAGCATATGGTCAAGAAAGCCGCAACCTGTGTCTATAGCTACCTCACCGCCCTCAAGGCTGAGGGCAAGGTCTATTTTGGTCTCCGCTGTATTTCTGTTTATAGTTGCCTGTCTCATAATATATCGTCGATGGCAGAGATAAGAGCCGCCATCTGCTCCTTTGTTCCTATTGTAATGCGGTTATAGTCCTTGATAGCTTCCTTTGAGAAATGGCGAACAAGGACACCCCGCTTTTTAAGCTCAAGGTAAATTGCTTCACCACCCATGCTCTCATGCTTTGCAAATACAAAGTTGGCATAGGAGTCGGTCAGAGTAAAGCCGCGCTTTTTAAGCTCTGTTACCGTGTATTCTCTTGCTTCGATTATATCCTTGCAATGATCAAAATAATAATCATCGCTCTCGATAGCCTTCTCACCTGCGATAAGGGAAAGGCGGTTGATGTTATAGGGATTGGTGGAATATTTGATCTTTTCAAGATCCTCGATAAGACCCTTGCTTGCTATGGCAAAGCCAAGTCTGGCACCTGCAAGACATCTTGACTTTGAAAAGGTACGAACAACCAAAAGGTTGTCATATTCATTTACCAGCTCAACACAGCTCTTACCGCCAAAGTCGATATAGGCTTCGTCTATAAGAACAACATCGTTCCTGTTTGTATCAAGGATACCTCTGATATCATCTACCGACAAAAGCATACCGGTAGGGGCATTTGGGTTAGCGATAACCACCATACGACCGGAATTGTGATAGTCGATGGGATCTATAGAAAAATCCTCTTTTAAGGGTACTTCACGGCTGTCTATACGGTAGAGATCCGCATAAACGGGATAAAAGCCGTAGCTTATCTCGGGATATGTTACTCCCTTTTTATCATCACAGAACGCCATAAAGGCAAAGTTAAGGATATCGTCAGAGCCGTTTGAAACAAAGATGTTCTCAGGCTTTACGCTATATCTGTCGGCTAATCTCTGCTTCAAGCCCTTGGCTGTGGGATCGGGATAAAGATTTAATTTTGAAACCTCTTCACTGTTCACCGCATTCAGCACCTCAGGTGAGGGGGGATAAGGGGACTCGTTGGTATTAAGTTTTATATACTGCATATCCCTCGGCTGTTCGCCGGGGGTGTAGGCTTCAAGATTATCGAATCTTGAACTCATGTACTTACTCATAATTTTGCTCTTTACTGATAGTATATTTCTAAATGCGGAGTGCGGAATGCGGAGTGCGGAATGCGGAGTGCGGAATTCAGGTGATTTTTGACCTAAAGTGTCAAAAATTCCAATTAATTATATATGATTTACTGAAAACTTATAATTTAACTAAACAAATGTAATTAGTAAAAATAGAAGTGACAGACTATAAAATACAACTAAACAAAAATTATATGCAGATTTTCGACACAAAGGGAGAAAATCCTCCATAATTCCGCATTCCGCACTCCGCATTCCGAATTATTATTTCTTTCTCACCGTTACCGATCTCGCATGCGCTGAAAGTCCTTCACGCTCTGCAAAGTATTCGATATCCTCTGCAACCTTCTGCAGGGCTGTATCGGTATAGTATGTATAGGAATATTTCTTTACAAAATCGTCTACCGACAGAGGACTTGAAAATCTCGCAGTACCGCCTGTAGGCAGGGTGTGGTTTGTTCCCGCAAAGTAGTCTCCCAATGCCTCGGGAGTGTTCTTACCGAGGAACACCGAGCCTGCATTGCGGATACGGTCAAGATAGGGTATCGGCTCGTCAACGCATATCTCAAGATGCTCGGGAGCGATATCGTTTGCTATATCTATACATTCGTCAATGCTCTGACAAATAATTATCTTACCGTTATTATCTATAGACGTTCTTGCGATCTCAACTCTGGGCAGAAGGTCAAGCTGTCGCTCCAGCTCTACACTTACCTTGTCGGCAAGCTCACGGCTGTCGGTTACAAGAACCGAGGATGCCATCTTGTCATGCTCTGCCTGACTGAGCATATCAGCCGCAACCTTAACGGGATCACATGTAGAGTCTGCTACGATAAGGATCTCGCTTGGTCCTGCGATCATATCGATATTGACAATACCGAATACCTGCTTCTTGGCTTCAGCCACAAAGGCGTTACCGGGGCCTACTATCTTATCAACCTTGGGTACGGACTCTGTACCATAGGCAAGAGCCGCAATTGCCTGTGCTCCGCCCATCTTAAAGATTCGGTCAACTCCTGCAATCTTTGCCGCACAGAGAATAATGGGGTTTACCTTACCTTCAGCGTTGGGAGGTGTGGTCATAATTATCTCGTCAACTCCCGCTATCTTTGCAGGAAGTGCATTCATAAGAACCGAGGAAGGATAAGCCGCAGTACCGCCGGGAACATAAAGTCCTGCGCGCTGTACGGGGAGTATCTTCTGACCCAGGATTATTCCGTCCTCTTTTTCGAGTCTGAAGCCCTCGCGCTTCTGGTGCTTGTGGTAGAATACTATATTCTCCTTTGCGCGCTCCATAACTGCGATGAATTCTGCATCAACCTGATTCCAGGCTTCTTCAATTTCCTCGGGTGTTACCTCAAGGCTGTCAAGGTCGCATTTATCGAACTTTTTTGCATATTCCTTTATAGCGGTATCACCGTTTTTTCTTACATTGTAAATGATGTCCGCAACAATGTCGCAGATATCGGGGGATGATGTGGAACGGATGAAAATGTCTTCATTTTTCATCGTTGCCTTTTCGTATATCTTAATCATTTGTTACCTTCTACATAGTCTGCTATCTTGCCTACCAGCTCTGTGATAGCATCGTATTTGAATTTGTGGCTTGCCTTGTTTGCAATAAAGCGCGCACTTATGGGGACTATATCCTCATAGGGACAAAGATCGTTTTCAAGAAGTGTCTTGCCTGTCTCCACGATATCGACTATTACATCCGACATACCGAGGATAGGTGCGATCTCTATAGAGCCGTTGAGCTTGATTATATCAATGTCTCTGCCCTGTTTCATATAGTAATCTCTTGCAATATTTGGGAACTTTGTGGCAACGATAAGCGCACGGCTGGTATTATCGTGGAAATCCGACTTTGCAGCCACCGCCATACGGCACTTGCCCATTCCCATATCAAGAAGCTCGTATACATCGGGGGAATATTCAAGCAAAATATCCTTGCCGCAAACACCAACATCTGCCGCGCCTCTCTCGACATAGATAGCCACATCGGAGGGCTTTACCCAGAAGTATCTTACTCCGCTTTCTTCGTTTTCAAATATAAGCTTACGGTTCTGCTCGTGGATAGAGGGACAGGTGTAGCCTGCATCCTCAAATATTTTAAGAACCTTTTCGCCAAGCCGTCCTTTAGGGAGTGCAACATTTATCATTATACATTCCCTCCAAGCTCGACTATATTTTTATATTTAAGGCCGCGGGGTATTTCTCTTACCACCTTGACCTTTTCGCCCTTTTTATTCAGCTCATCCACAAGGGCGGACATCATTACGATATCGGTGGTGTCATCATAGAGGATAACAGTATCCACCTCGTTAAAGTCCTTGTCGCAGAGAAGCTGGTCAAGGGCATCCATATAGATTGCAAAGCCTATTGCTCCGCAGTTCTTTTTAAAACGCTTCATCAGGTTGTCATACCGACCGCCTGACAGCACTCGGGTGGGAACAGAATGAACATAGCCTGCAAAGGTGATGCCGTTGTAGTAGCTCTCATCCGATACCACGGAGAAGTCAAAGCGGATATGCTCTGCCACTCCCGCAGGAGTAAGAGCCGCAATAAGAGCGGCAAGCTCTGCAACCGCCTCGTCATTGATATTAAGCTCTGTAAGTCTTTCAAGAGCCGCCTCGGGCTTATCATAGATAGACACAAGAGCAATAAGCTTATCAAGTATATCGGTATCGATATCAAGGCTCTTTAAACCGTGGATATTCTTCTCTGCCATAAAGCTCATTATCTGCTTACGCTGCTTTGTAGGGATATCAGAAAGCAGAGTTGAAGCAAAGCTCATATGGGAAAGATCGAGAATATAGTCGGGGTCAAGCATATCAAGTGACTTTGCCGCAAGGGTTATTACCTCGGCTGTGGCATAGCTGTCTACATTGCCTATACACTCAAGACCTACCTGCATTATCTCCTTGTACTCGTGGGTCTTTGCCGCTACGCGGTAGACATTCTCTGAATAATAGAGCTTCTGCAGACCGTTTTTATCCGGGTCTGTGTTCTTGACAATAGACAGGGTCACATCAGGCTTAAGTGCCAAAAGCTTACCGTTGGTGTCGGTAAAGGTTATTACATTGTCGCTTACAAGAAAATTCTTGTTTGAAGCATAAAGGTCATACTCCTCAAAGCGGCTCATTCTGAACTTAGAGTAGCCGTAAGAACCGTAAAGCTTTTTAAAAGCATAAACCGCTGCTTCGTCGTTTTTAAAGTTTATATCTGTCATAATAGTAATTAAAGGGGATTTCTGTTCTTCCGAACAGAAATCATCCTTAACTCCTAACTCCTAATTCCTAACTCCTAATTTGTTAAACTCATTTCATGAGTTTAACCAGTACCGCCTTCTGTGCGTGGAGTCTGTTCTCCGCTTCGTCGAAGATCTCGTCTGCGTGCTCTTCGAACACCTTTGCGGTGATCTCCTCCTCACGGTGTGCGGGCAGGCAGTGGAGAACCATAGCTTCAGGAGCTGCTACCGCCATAACCTCGTCATTGATCTGGTAGCCTGCAAACGCCTTTTCGCGTTCTGCCTTTTCGCTCTCCTGACCCATAGATGCCCATACATCGGTATAGAGAACTGTTGCGCCCTCTGCCGCCTTGAGAATATCGGAGGTACACTCAAACTCACCGTTTTCGTATGCCCACTTCATAATTTCGGGGTCGGGACGGTAGTTATCGGGACAGGCGATAGAAACCTTCATACCCATCTTGATACCGCCTACGATAAGAGAGTTAGCCATATTGTTGCCGTCACCTACAAAGCAGAGCTTGTTGCCCTCGATAACACCCTTATGCTCACGGATAGTGAGAAGGTCTGCAAGAACCTGACAGGGGTGAGCGTAGTCGGTAAGACCGTTGATTATCGGAATAGAGCCGTACTCGGCAAGAGCCTCAACCTCTGCCTGCTCAAAGGTTCTGATCATAATACCGTCAAGGTATCTTGAAAGAACTCTTGCTGTATCCTCTACAGGCTCACCGCGGCCGATCTGAAGATCGTTTGAGGAAAGGAAAAGTGCACTTCCGCCGAGGTCGTACATACCAACCTCAAAGGATACACGGGTACGGGTGGAGGACTTCTGGAATATCATACCGAGAGTCTTCCCCTTAAGTATATGATGCTCGATGCCGTTTTTCTTCTCATATTTGAGCTGATCGGCAAGATTAAGTATATCTGTGATCTCCTCTTTGGTAAGATCCATAAGCTTGAGTAAATGTTTCATCGGGAAATGACCTCCGTTAATATATTAAGTCCTTTAGTTAATGTTTCTATATCAATATTGAGAGGGGGTAAAAGTCTTACCTTGTCCTTTGCGGTCAGTACCAAAAGTCCCTTTTCGAGACAGCCGAGCATAATCTCCTTGGCTTCCTTTTTGCACTTGATACCAAGCATAAGTCCCATACCGCTTATCTCTTCTACACCGTCAAGATCCTTTAATGTGTTGACGATGATATTATTTCTCTCAACTACACCCTCTAAAAGCTCGGGGGTAAGACGGGAGAAAACATTACAAGCGGCAGCGGCTGAAATGGGGTTGCCGCCAAAGGTTGAGCCGTGAGAGCCGGGTGTGTAGGTCTCTTCACACTTCTCACCGAACATTGTAGCACCGATAGGAAGTCCGCCTCCAAGACCCTTGGCTGTGGAAATGATATCAGGCTTGATATCATAGTTCATATAGCCGTAGAGCTTGCCTGTGCGTCCGTTACCTGTCTGAACCTCGTCTATCATAAGGAGAATGTCCTTTTCGTCACAGAGTGCGGCAACCTTTTCTACGAACTCTTTGGTAAGAACGAACACACCGCCCTCGCCCTGAACTACCTCCATCATAATACCGCAGACATTGTTTTCCTCGGTAAGACGAAGTACATCATCAAAGTTGTTGGCCTCGGCATACACAAAGCCCTCGGTAAAGGGATCAAACTCTGTATGGAAGCTGTCCTGTCCGGTAGCAGAAAGTGTTGTTATGGTTCTTCCGTGGAAGGAATTTTTTAATGTTATAATTGTATGTCTGCCCTTACCGTACTTTTGGAAAGAATAACGGCGGGCAGCCTTTATCATACACTCGTTTGCCTCGCCGCCTGAGTTTGAGAAGAAAACCTTCTTCATACCCGTTGCCGTGCAGAGCATCTGCGCCAGCTCAGCGCAGGGGGAGGTATAATAGTAGTTTGAGGTATGGGCAAAGCGTTCAAGCTGTGCTTTAACAGCCTCTACCCATTCGGCATCAGAAAAGCCGAAGGTATTTACCGCAATACCCGAGCCTAAGTCAATATATTCTTTTCCGTTCTCATCATAACAAAGACTGCCCTTACCCGATACTATCTCAACAGGTAAACGTCCGTATGAATGAGCGACGAACTGATTATCTAATTCTTTTGTTGTCATAATATCCTCTTTTAAATGCGGAATGCGGAGTGCGGAATGCGGAATTCAGGATATTTTTGTCACCACAAGGGTTCCAAAAATTTCATCTGAATTAATACAACGGTTTGCAGGAAGCAAAGAAATGTTTAAACGTAGATTTTCGACTTATAGGGAGAAAATCAACCATAACTCCGCACTCCGCATTCCGAACTCCGAACTCATCAAGTTACTTTATTTTTTAGGTTAAACTATCATTGTTCCGATACCCTCATTAGTCAGCATCTCAACGATGATGGAGTGAGGGATACGGCCGTCGATTATAAATACTCGCTTGACACCGCGGCGGATAGCCTCTACACAGCAGTCGATCTTGGGGATCATACCGCCCGAGATTATACCGCGCTTTATAAGCTGGGGTGCCTCGCTTACATTGATTATCTTGATAAGTGTGTCGGGGTCCTTTGGATCCTCGCAGATGCCTACGATATCTGTCATAGAGATAAGACACTCTGCACCTAACATTCCCGCAATACCTGCGGCTGCTGTGTCGGCATTGATATTGTACACATTGTTTTCGGAGTCACATCCAACGGTGGAGATAACGGGAATATATCCCTTTTCAAGCACATCGATGATAGGCTGGGTGTTGATGTTGGTTATCTCACCTACATAACCCCACTTTTCGTCCATCTGCTTAGCCTCGATCATATGACCGTCGATACCGCAAAGACCGATAGCCTTACCGCCGTTGTTCTGCATAATGTTTACAAGGCTCTTGTTGATCTTGCCTGCAAGCACCATCTGTACAACATCTGCGGTCTCCTTGTCGGTAACTCTGAGTCCGTCAACAAACTTTGACTCCTTGCCGATCTTGTTAAGCTCTTCGGTAATCTCGGGACCGCCGCCGTGAACAAGAACTACCTTGACACCTACAAGCTGAAGAAGCACGATATCGCGCATTACCTTATTCTTGAGATCCTCGTTTACCATTGCGTTGCCGCCGTACTTTACAACGACAACCTTGTTATAATATTTCTGTATATAGGGCAGTGCGTGGATAAGCACTGACGCTCTCTGTGCATTAGTAAGTTCCATTAGGTTCTGTAATCTCCGTTAATCTTTACGTAATCATAGGTCAGGTCACAGCCCCATGCGGTAGCCTCGCCCTCACCTGACTTGAGGGATATAAGTATCTGAATTTCGTCCTCGAGAAGAATCTGCTTTGCGATCTCTTCCGAGAACTCTATGCCGTAGCCGTCCTTGCAAACATCGATCTTACCTGCCTTTGAAGCAAAGGAAAGATCAATTGCTTCGACATCAACATCTGCTCCGCTGTAGCCTATGGCACAGAGCACACGACCCCAGTTGGCATCCGAGCCGAACATAGCGGATTTGAAAAGCGAGGAGCAAACAACGCTCTTGGCAACTATACGGGCATCCTTTTCGGTCTTGCCGCCTGTAACCTTACATTCAAGCATCTTTGTGGCACCCTCGCCGTCCTTTGCTATCATACGGCAGAGGTAACGGGTAACACCTGCCAGCGCCTCGCAGAACTTATTGAAGCTTTCACCCTCTTCGGTGATCTCGGTATTGCCTGCCATACCGTTTGCAAGAACGGAAACCATATCGTTTGTAGATGTGTCACCGTCAACGCTTACCATATTGAAGCTGGTCTTGACATCCTCACTAAGTGCCTTCTGAAGCATATCGCTTGAAATTGCACAGTCGGTGGTTACAAACACAAGCATTGTTGCCATATTGGGATGGATCATACCGCTGCCCTTGGCGATACCACCGATGTGACATTCCTTGCCGTCTATCTCAAAGGAGTATGCAATTTCCTTGAGTACTGTATCTGTTGTCATAATAGCCTCGGCTGCGGCAACACTATTATCACCTAAGCCTGCTGCAAGCTCCTCCATACCGTTTGCGATAGGAGTAACGTCAAGCTCCTGACCGATAACGCCTGTGGAAGCGACTACGATATCCTCTGCCTTACAGCCTACAGCCTTTGCTGTGATCTCGCACATCCTCTTTGCAACCTCAACACCGTTCTTGTTACAGGTGTTGGCGTTACCGCTGTTACATACAACTGCTATAGCCTTGCCGTCTGCTATATTGTCCTTTGTTACGTATATGGGCGCACCCTTTACAAGGTTAGTGGTGTATACCGCCGCCGCATTTGCCATAACCTCACTCTTGATAAGCGCAAGGTCGCGTTTTGTCTTATTTTTACGTATACCGCAATGTATTCCGTTTGCACTAAATCCCTTTGCGGCACATACGCCGCCATTAATCTGCTTAATCATTTATATCTCCAATTTATATGACCATTCGTTATTTAACTTGATATTGAGGCACTCTACTGCCGCGCCCGAGGCACCCTTGCCAAGGTTATCGTATCTTGCGGTGAGAAGAATTCTCTCCTCGTTTCCGCAAACAGATACCTCCATATTGTCCTTGAAGCTTAAGTTGTTTGAACCGATAAAGCCGTTTACAGACATATCATCAACATAGCTTACAAGACCCCGGGTATATGTATTTTTATATATGGCTCTTACCTCATCGATACCGCATTTAAGCTGACTTGCAAACACGGGGACTGTCACCATCATTCCGCTGTAAAAGTCGGAAACTATGGGACAGAAGATGGGAGAGCTGTTTATACCGCTTATCTTTACCATCTCGGGTATATGCTTATGATTCTGGGTAAGACCGTACTGACGGGGGGATGAAAGCTCCGCTTCTCTGCCCTCGTCCTCATAGCCTGCGATCATATTCTTACCGCCGCCCGAATAGCCTGTGATCGAATGACAGGTAAGAAGTGTGTCGGGACTAAGCACACCCTGAGCCACAAGGGGCTGAACAAGTGCTATAAAGCCGCTTGCGTGACAGCCGGGAACTGCAATTCTCTTTGAGCTCTGTATTTTATTAAGATGTGCTTCGCTCAGCTCGGGAAAGCCGTATGCAAAGCTGTCGTCACAGCGGTGTGCTGTGGATGTATCTATTATCACCGTGTCGGGGTTGTCGCACAAGGACACCGACTCTCTTGCCGCTGCATCCGGCAGACATAAAAATGCAATGTCGCAGGAATTAAGCATTTCTCTTTTTGCATCGGGATCCTTACGCTTATCGTCAGGCAGGGTCACTACCTGTATATCCTTATAGCCCTCTAATCTCTCGTGGATACGAAGACCTGTTGTTCCTTGGTTGCCGTCTATAAATACGGTTTTCATCACAAATCTGCCCTATAGAACATCACTATGGGCATCTCCTTTCAGGGAAAATACAAAAATATTAAGCCATTTTACAATGATTGTATAATTATACGATATTCATTAATATTTGTCAAGTCTTTTCTTAACATTTTGTTTTTTTATTTATTATATATATATAATACTTTATTTTCGCTACTTTTTTGCACAAAAACGAAAAGTATTTTCGGTTTTTTGGTTTAGATTATTTATGCAGTATTTTATGTAAGTTTATACATTCTGAAATATAAAACAGCACCCTCCGCAGAGGGCGCTGAATATGTATTAAGTTTTAAGCTTATGCTACTGTAAAGGTTACGTTCTGAACAGTACCGTCAATATTTCTTACATAGAGAGTGTAGTTGCCGGAAGCAAGTGCTACACCGTATGCGATAATGTTGGAGCCACCGATCTTGGATGCGGTAAATCTTACAACGGTATTGTCCTTAACACCCTTGTATGCGTTCTGTGTACCCTTTGCAATAAATACATCCTTTACATCTGCACCATCGATATCGCAGATATAGGTTCTGCCGTCCTTAACTGTAACGGAAGGAGCGGATGCTACTGTGGAAGTAACAACATTTGCAGACTTAAGAGCTGCGTTGCCGGAAGCTACATCAAGGCTGAGCCACTGAGCTGCAGTACCGGTGTAGGTAACATTCTTAAGATAGCTGTTGTTAAAGCAGCTTCTCTCAATCTTGGAAGCACCGATGGTAGCGGAAGAAACAGAGGTGTTTCTGAAAGCCTTTGCATTGTAGTTGGAGTTGAAGGATACAGAACCGCTAAGTGCAGTACAGCCGTCAAATGCCTCGGTAATGATAGCTACATTTGTAATATCGGGAGCTGCCTTAAGCTTGGTGCAGTTTCTGAAGGTCTGTGTCATATTTGTAACAGATGCAGGAATTGCGGGAGCTTTGGTAAGTGCAGTACATCCGCTGAACGCACCTGTCATATCTGTAACTGTTGCGGGAATAGTGCCAACATTTGTAAGGTTCTTACAGTTCTTGAATGTACCGTAGAGCTTCTCTACGTTACCCATATTGGGAGTAGAGGTGATAGCTGTACCCTTGTATGCGTTGTATGCTACCTGTACATTTGCAGGAATAGCGGGAGCAACGGTCATGTTGGAGCAACCGTCAAAGGTCTTATACATAAGGGTTACAGGGAAACCGTGAAGTGTATTTCTGATCTCACCGTAGGAAGTCTTGGTCTTATCGGTTGCATAAACTGCCCAACCGCCTACAACACCGAGACCGTGAACGTCAACAGGAACATCGTCAGAGCCGATAACCTTATAGGTATAGTCGCCTACTACATATGTAAGCTGCATAGCTTCGCCGCATACTGTACATATAGCATCTGCACCGAAAACGTGATCAACGCAGGTAACCTCTTCTGCTACCCAGTTTGCACTAAAGCCGTGCATCGCACCAACATCTGCAAAAACAGCAGCGGGAATAGCAACGGTAAGGAAAGCATCAGCATACCAGGAAGCACCGAAATTCATCCAGGTAAGGTCGGTGAGAGTGTTACCGTCCTTAACCATAGAACGATAGATAACTGCCATAAGGTCGCCGAGAGGATAGAAGGAATCAGACTTGGTGCCCTGATCGGTATAAACAACACCTACATAGTGATTCATTACCTGATCTGCGGGAGCGTTTGTACCCTGGTAAACATAAACAACGATGTTACCGGTATAGCCGTTGGGAATGTTGAGTCCGTTTGCTGCGGTGTAGAAGCCGCCGTTGGTGATAGCTTCACCGGAGTTGGCATTGTAGTAACCGCCGTTCTGAATAATATGGAACTCAGCGTATCTGGTGTGGTAGCCGGGAAGACCCTCGACAATAGTGTCGCCGGCAAATATGTTCATGGGAACTATGCAAAGAAGCATAAGAACCACGAGAGTGAGTGATAAAATCTTTTTCATAGATATTACCTTCCTTAAAAAAATTTATACCATATTATAACAGATTGTTAACAGAATTTCAAGGTTTTTTAATAATTTTTTCAAAAAATGTTTGGGATTTAAGTATAGCTAAATTGCTGCGTAGCTAAATTGTTCCTATCGGAACAGCTAAATTGTTCCTATCGGAACAGCTAAATTGCACTTCGTGTAGCTAAATTAAATTCACCTTTAAGCTGGGCGTAGCCCAATTTAGCTCGACTCGTCGAATTTAGCTGAGCTATGCTCAATTTAGCTCACCGAAGGTGAATTTAGCTGGGAATGGCAGGGCATAAAAAAACGAGTCCGAAGACTCGTTTTTTTATGCCCATGCCATTCCCGTAGGCTTAGGCTCGCTTATTATTGCCTGCTTTAAGAAGTAGATCGCCTTATCGCAGCCCTCGTCAATAGACATTACACTGTCCTCGTGCTCGATAGAGAGAACATAGTCATAGCCTGTCAGTCTGAGGTTGGATATCATATCGCGCCAGTACTGCATATCGTTGCCGTAGCCAACCGAACGGAATACCCAGCTTCTATGTATCTCATCGCCGTAGTGCTTGGTATCAAGAACACCGTTCTTTGCAGTATTGTACTTGTCAACCTTGGTATCCTTTGCGTGGCAATGGTAGATAGCTCCCTCAAGCTCGCGAATAGCCGCAACGGGATCCATACCCTGCCAGATAATATGAGAGGGGTCAAAGTTACAGCCGATAACGGGACCTACTGCCTTTCTTAACTTAAGAAGGGTCTCGGGGTTATATACGCTGAAACCGGGATGCATCTCAAAGGCTAACTTGGTAACACCGTGAGCCTCTGCAAACGCTCCTGCCTCCTTCCAGTAAGGAATGAGAACCTCGTTCCACTGGTAGTCAAGAACCGCAAGGAAATCCTCGGGCCAAGGGCAGGTTGCCCAGTTGGGGGTCTTATCCTCGGCACATCCGCCGGGACAGCCTGAGAAGAGTGTAAGGGTGTCAACACCCATCTTCTCTGCGAGAAGCACGCAGTTTACATAGTCCTCGTGGAACTTAGCCGCGATCTCCTTGTTGGGGTGTACGGGGTTGCCGTGTACCGAGAAAGCGGAGATAGGCAGACCGTGCTTTTCTATTGTATGCTTGAACTCAAGGAACTTGTCCTCGCTTGCAAGCAGCTCTGCGGGATTGCAATGATCGTTGCCGCCGTATCCGCCTGCGGCGATCTCTACAGCCTCAACGCCCTTTGCCTTTGCCTTTGCAAGAACATCGTCAAGCGCCTCGGTTCTGTAAAGGCTTATTAAAAGACCTAATTTCATTTATATTTCCTCGCTTATTTATTGAAATAGTATGCTTCGCCTGTCTTTGCAGATGTGTAGATACCCTCAAGAATCTGGGTGATAGCAAATGCCTGCTCGGGAAGAACGAAGGGAGTTTTGTCGTTGATAACAGCATCGATCCAAAGCTTAGCCTCACGGAATGCGGGATCGTCATTGTCGCCGCCTTCGTAGAAGTCAACACCGCCGCCGCTGAAGCTGGGCTTGGTAACGAACTGTCTGCCCTGTCTGATACCGTTAAGACGAAGACCGTCCATCATATCAGCACCGCCCTTGGTACCGCAAATAGTGGTAATAGCCTCTCTGGGGTCGAGCATATTAAG
Organism: Clostridia bacterium; assembly: GCA_017537175.1. Lineage (GTDB taxonomy): Bacteria > Bacillota > Clostridia > Oscillospirales > CAG-272 > RGIG7300. Next base: position 16,767 of record JAFYLH010000007.1, read on the forward strand.
AGCCCAAGAGGACTCGAGAACGATGGAAGCACCGTTTTCCATAACAACAAAGCCGAATGCAGAGTCCTCAACGGTAAAGGTTTCTGTATCCCAGTCACCCCAGATGTTACCTGTCTGAGTATCCTTGTTAAGCTTGTGGTATGCAGTACCTACACAGTACTTAGGCTTGTAGTTGTCCATCATCCAAAGGGTGAGGTCAAGTGCGTGTGTACCGATGTCGATGAGGGGACCGCCGCCCTGCTCTTCTTCCTTAAGGAACACGCCCCATGTGGGAACTGCACGACGACGGATAGCAGTCGCCTTTGCGTAGTAAATATCACCGAATGTGCCGTCTACTGCTTCCTGCTTCATAAAGAGGGAGTCGGGACGGTGTCTGTTCTGATAACCGATGGTAAGCTTTTTGCCTGTACGCTTAGCAGCGTCAAGCATCTTCTGAGCCTCAGCGGTATTGATAGCCATAGGCTTCTCACACATAACGTGCTTGCCTGCCTCAAGTGCATCAACAGTAATAAAGCTGTGAGAACGGTTGGGTGTACATACGTGTACAACGTCGATAGTCTCGTCAGCCAAAAGCTCCTTGTAGTCAGCGTAAACCTTTGCGCCCTCTACGCCGTACTCCTTAGCAGCCTTTTCAGCCTTTTCAACAACGATGTCACAGAACGCAACCATTTCGCACTCTGCGACCTTCTTAAGTGAAGGCATATGCTTGCCGTTAGCGATACCGCCACAGCCGATAATACCTATTCTTACCTTATCCATAATAAATACCTCCGTATTTTTAATTTTTATGTATTATGTTCATTATATTACATCGGGTATTGATTGTCAATATAAATCCAAAGTATATTTGGAATACGGAGCGCGGAATGCGGAATGCGGAGTTCAGGTGATTTTTGACACTACGGTGTCAAAAATTCCATTTAATATTATAAGTTTACTATACCGATTATTTAACCGAACAAATATAATAAACAAAAACTAAAGCAACAGACTTCAAAATATAGATGGTCAAATTATAGATGCAAATTTTCGACCTTAAGGAAGAAAATCCTCCATAATTCCGCATTCCGCACTCCGCACTCCGAATTAAATCAATAGTATCTCTGCACCGAAATAACCCTGCCCAAAATGTAGACCTCATCAACGATAATCGGCTCCATTGTGCTGTTCTCGGGCTGGAGTCTGAAGTGTCCGTTCTCCTTATAAAAGGTCTTGACGGTAGCACCTTCTTCGGTGAGGGCAACAACTATCTGTCCGTTGTCGGCGGTGGGCTCTTTTTTGACTATGACTATGTCTCCGTCAAGGATACCTGCCTCGATCATACTCTCACCCCTTACAGTAAGGGCAAAAAGCTCACTCGGTCCGTAGGAACGGTTCATAGTGGGAAACTCTATATTTCCCTCAAAGTTTTCTACCGCAAGTATGGGCATACCCGCAGTTACCTTACCTAAAAGCGGAACCTTTACGGTACGGCGTTCTTCTTTTCCCTCGCTGTCTATACGCAGGGTTCTGGACTTGCCGTTCTCCTTACGGATATAGCCCTTTTCCTCCAGCTTTGCAAGATATGCGTGAACGGTAGAGGTGCTCTTTATTCCAAGCTGTGACTGTATGTCTCGGACACTTGGTGAAAATCCGTGCTTGTTTATAGATTCGCATATATATTCATATACCAATCTTTCTTTTTCCTTTAATGGCTGCATTATAACACCGCCTTTCATAATATATTGTATTATAACATATTATTTAGAAAATGTCAAACAAATGTTCTTGGATAGTTAGGAGTTAGGAGGGAGGAGTTAGGAGTTATGGAGGATTTTCTCCCTATGGTCAAAATCTGCATCCTATTATAATTTGAGTTATCTTTGTTTATAGTTTATTGCTTTTGTTCGATTGAACAATAAGTATTAGTGATCTCCTATATAATTAAGTGAAATTTTTGTTGCTTTAGAGCAACAAAAATCACCTGAACTCCTAACTCCTCCCTCCTAACTCCTAACTATCAAATGCATAAACGAAAGGACAGACGATATGAACACATCATACACCCACCAAATGCTTTTATCGGAGCTTACGAGCCTTGCCAAAGCCTACCCCGAGATCAAGATGACCACCATAGGCCACTCGGTAAAGGGTAAGCCTATACCCGCCATAAAGATCGGTAAAGGAGATGTAAAGCTTCTGTATGTCGGCACTCATCACGGACTTGAATCGATAAGCTCTGCCCTGCTTATGAAGTTTTTATCCGAGCTGTGCGGGCATTTTGAAAAAAGAAATATTATATACGGCATCGACCCTTATTACATATACGAAACAAGATGTATCTATATGATACCTATGCTCAATCCCGACGGTGTGGAGCTGAAGCGGCAGTCAAACGCCAACGGAGTAGATCTGAACCACAACTATGATGCAGGCTTTGAGGAATACAAAAAATTAGAAAAGGAGCTTGGCATAGAAGGCCCTGCGCCTACCCGATATTCGGGAGAGCATCCCGAAAGCGAGCCCGAAACACGGGCAATATGCAGCTTTATCCGTTCTCTTGCTCCCTTTAAATATCTCTTCACCTTCCACACCCAGGGAGAGGAGATATATTCGGGCTACAACGGCTATGAGCCCAAAAGCTCGGTAAATGTCGCAAAGACTCTGAGCAGATGCTCGGGGTATATCCACGCACTCCCCGAAAATGCCGCAAGCTACGGAGGATTAAAGGACTGGTATGTAAAGGAATTTGACCTTCCCGCATATACAATAGAATGCGGCAAGGGAGAAAATCCCTTGCCGCTTACTGACCTGAGCAATATTTATATCACATTGAGAAAAATGCTGTTTACCACCCTGACGGTGTAAAAAGCATTATTTGAGATAGCTGCACCGAACACAGATCCTCTTTGTGCCACCGTAGTTACAGGTATAAAGTATCAGATCATCTCCTGTGTCCTTGACCTTATCGGTATCCGAGGGCATAACAAGGTCAACAGATGTGACCTTATAGCTGTACACCTTGCCATTTATATCTGTAAACATAAGTGTATCATCAGGCTTCAGATTACCTATGTATCCAAAATGATTACTGTAGTCGTGAGCAGCAATTACAAGATTGTCTGTTTTGGCACTGCCGTAATACCGACAGGGTGCAGCCTTGAGCTTGTCATAGCTCCACTCTGCCATAACCGGCAGATCAAGATCCAATATAGGTATAGAAATATAGCCTATATAACCGTTGCCGTCTATCTCGGCTATCTCCATCTCTGTATCAAAGGGGTCGGATGCTGTGTTTTCTACCTCGTTTTTGGATATTTCCATACGCAGAGAATCCATAATGATAGCCGAGCTTTTTCCTGCGTTTTTGTTTTCGGTATAATTATATAGCAAAAGTGCTACTGCCGCCGCTATACAAATAACACCAACTGCCATTAACGCAATACCAAGCTTTTTCTTCATACTGCATTAACCCTCTTTGCCTATATACAGCATCGCCCAGCCTGAGCTGAATATAAGCAAGCCTGTAATAGCCAAAAACGGTATTGGCCATCTGAGCTGACCTGTCTGTATAAGCTGGTCGGGAGGTGTTGTGTCCTTATCAGGCTTGGTAGTACCGTTTGTGCTGTCGTCAGAGGGGTTGTTGGGCGGGTTGTCATCCGGATTTATTTCTATATTCTTAACCATAACCGTCATCTCGGATATATCGTATGCAACCTCATATCCCTTTGGAACATCGGTCTCTATGACATTCCAGCAATGATTTTTGTCAAGATCCTCCCACTTGAAGTACCAGTTGTTTTCTGCGCTTAAGACTATACTGTCAACGATTTCTCCGTCCTTTAAGAGAACTGTCTTTACGTTGTTCGGATGGGTGTTAAAGGTATACCATTCCTTTTTGACACTGATATAGGTCTTTTCAGGCTCTTGTCTGTCCGCCTCTACCTTGGGAGATGCGTTTACATAAAAGCTCCATTCTCCATCCGATGCTCCACGCATAGGCAGGGTAACAACAAAGGGAGAGGGAGGGATATAGCCATCGGGAACAGATACGGGAATGATAAGATATGCACCGAGAGACAGATCTTCAATAACAATATTACCGTCAGCATCTGTTGTTACCTCTGTATAGCCGATATCACGGCTTTGGGCATATACAGCCAGATGTACGGGCAGATATGCATCCGAGAGGTTATTGATATTCATACCGTTTAAGGCAAAGTCAGTGTCCCAAGTAAAATCGTATCCGTTCTGATTTTGGACAGCGGTAGCTGCCTTGTATATTCTGAAAACGGCATTGCTGACAGCCACACCCTCAGAGTCAACCACATTAAGCTCTATACCTGCGCTCTGCTGTGCGAATACAGCAATACCCATAAAGGACAGCAGAGTAATGCACGCTATCATCAATATTAAATTACGGTATCTGTACATAAGCACTCTGCTCCTTTCGGAAAATTTATTTTTTATTTATCTTAGATTTCGCCTTTTCCTTTTTGCCGTCCTGTCGGCTCTTGACTATAAGGAACACCAGCAGTACGCCAAGCATGGGTACCGCAACGGCAGGTGTAACGATAAGCGGATCTATCTGATACGCATCTGTCTTTATATTGATGACCTTTTCAGGCTCAATATTTTCTATCCTTGTACCGCGTACCAACAGACGGTGTGTGTTGATACCGTAGGGAGTACAGGTAACAAGAGTACAGTAATCCTGACCATTTTCCACAGCTAACTTGTCCATCTCCTGCGGAAGCACGATGCGGATCTGGTCTACCTGATAGGTGATCACCCTGTCAAGTATCTTTATGGTAAATATGTCTCCCTCTTCAAGCTTGTCAAGATTGGTAAAAAGCTTGGCGGAGGGCAGACCTCTGTGGGCGGATAATACCGAATGTGTACTGTCACCGCCTATAGGAATAGTGGAACCCTCTACATGACCCACGGCGGAGTTAAGCACCTTGTCCGATGTGCCGTGGTAAATGGGAAGCTGCACCTTGATCTTCTCTATGGTAATATACCCCATCATACCGTTGCCGTTGACATCAAGTGTATCATAATAGAGGTCGGCAATGTTCTTATGGCTGATAAAGGGGGTAGTAAGATTTTTGACCTTGCTGTTATATTCCTCTGCCTTATCAAAGTATTTAGTATAGTCCTCTTCTGTCATATTTACGATCAAATCATCGTAGTTCATAATAGCCTGGGACTGTCTTTTTTGATTCCAAAAGTCACTTACCGTAGGATACAGCAAAACACTAAGGCCTACGAAAAAGATAGCAACCAGTATGATAGAGGATATACTTACCTTTTTCTTTTTTTGTCTTTTCTTTTCGTCCATATCAATTCTCTTTCAGAATAAAATTCTCAACCCTGTTACCGAAGGGTTCGGTAACACCGTTCAAAATTTTATTATTATATCCCCCCGCCGACCGAGGTCGGCAGGGACGATATTAATAACTTTCAGCTTTTAACTGTCAGAATTTTCGGATTCCTCGGAATCCTCAGATTCTTTACTCCTTCAGCCAAAGTTAGCCATTCTCTTCTTGGAAACAAGAAGGATAACTGCTGCGAGCATAATAACGCTACCGCCGATGGTGAAGATAGCGGTACCGATACCGCCTGTTTCGGGAAGAAGACCGCCGGTCTTGTTCTCTACTTCGATGGTAGCGGGAGTTGCATCATTGATCTCGTATGTAGCCTTGGTGGTTGCTGTAACATCGTACTCGCTTGTGATAACAACAGCGATGCTGTCATCAAGCTTGTTATAGCCTTCGGGAGCCTTGGTCTCTACGAGTTCATATTCGCCCTCGTCAAGACCGATGATCTCAAACTTACCGTTAGCGTCTGTTTCGATTGTATCAAGAGTACCGTCAGCATCAACTCTGTAGGTAGGAACTGCTGCGCCATCTACCTTAGAGAACTTGATAACGCCGTTCTCACCTGTGAGCTGGAACATAGCGCCTGCGAGAGCAAGCTTGTCATCATCGTCACCGAATGTGAACTTATATACATCCATCTTCCAGGTGTAGGTGTATGTCTTGTGCTCATCGGAGGTCCAGGTGTGGTCTTCACCGTAGGAAAGGTAAACGGTGTTGTCGTTGCTCTTGTCTACGATATATGCATCCTCGTTAAGAGTTGCAGAGTAGTAAACTGTGAGCTGAGTGTCCTTTTCGAGACCTGCAATGTAGTCATTGTCAAATGCAACATCAAAGCTGTGGTTGTCTGCAGGATTAACTGTAACTGTGTAGTTAGCTGCATCAACAACATCATCACCGATCTTAACTACAACGTCATTATTGAAGGTAAGACCCTTATCCATGGTATCGTGCATTACATAGTTGGTTGTACCGAAGCCAACGGTAATGGTGGACTTGTATTCAACCTTCTGGTCGATGTCAGCGTCATTTACATAAACCCAATCGCCTGTGGAATCTTCCTTAACAAACTTGTCGATGTCGGGTGTACCGTTCTTTTCGTTTGCAAAGAAGTCGGAGTCTGTGTTGGTAAGAGCACAGAGAGTTCCGAGAGAGGTGTCGATTGCATAGTAACCGAGTGCAAGATCTGCAAACTGAACAGTTGTACCGTCAGCAGTCTTTGTTTCGGTTGCAGCGATAGACTTCTCTTCTGCATAAGCGATAGCAGCCTTAGCAAGAGTCTGGTCTACCTCTTCTACATCAACCTTAAGAACTACTGTTGTCTGGTCGCCGTTGGTAACTACGTCAAAGTAGTTTGTTGCGGGAGCTGCTGCAAAGAAATCTGCCCAGCCGTCAACGATGGTGTAGATACCTGCATCGTCCTTGCCTTCAACAGGTGTGAAGTCGAGCATCTTATAGATATCATAAGTTGCTTCGTTCACCGCATTGTCGATGGTGATGGTGCCGTTGTCGGCTGCGAATGTGGCTGTTCCCAGAGAGAGAACAAATGTGAGTGCCAATAAAACTGCAAATAACTTTTTCATAATTTTACTTCCTTTCTTTTTTGATTTGCAATTTAAATTGTTTTTTGTTTTTGCATTATGCGCCGTAGTCAAGCGATCTACGGAGATTTTTTTAACCTCCTTTCTCGCTTGCGGCGAAGAATGCTATACAATATCGGTACAGACATTAAAGTCAGACCGATAGTTGTCAAATGGAATGTGCCGATTCCTCCCGTTTCGGGGAAAAGAATGACTACGTTAAAGTTTTCTATTGCCAGGATTGTAGTGATTGTCTGTATCTCACCATTGGGATCAACATCATGGAAATAGAAGTAGGTAGGCTCGTCCAACAGATTATATCCGTTTGGTGCTACTGTCTCTACTAGAGCATATGGTCCGCCTACTGTCAAATACTGGGTCTCTATTAGAACAGAGCCGTCAGCGCCCGTGGTATAAGTGCCGATATAACCCAACCACTCACCGTTTTTGGCTTCGATATACCTTTCGTGCCCTGCGGGCGGAGTTGCCTGTGCATCACCCATAGGTCCATAGAGAATAAAGGTTGCATCCGGCAGGGGAGCAAAGGTCAGTCCGTCCTGCTTGATAAGTGCAAATCGGTGATTTGAACCCGCCGCCTCACCGCTGTGATCCTCTATCTTAAAGATAGCATCGTAGGTATCTGTTACACTTGCCTTACCGTCTATACGCACGTTGTTGTTAAGAGAAACAAAGCCGCTCTCTGTAATCAGAGTCGTATAGTCTATACGCATATGCAGGCTGTCGGGGAGAGTAAAGGTCAGTCGGTTATGTATGGGGTCAAAGATAACATGATAGGTATATTTGCTTTCTGCCGAATCAAAGTCTATCCAGTTACCGTCCTTGTCCTCATAATAGATCTTGATGGTGCTCCAGTATACAGAGAGGTTTTCGGTCATAGTGTCCTCTACCACGATGACATCGGTACCCTCCAACAGATCAAGCGCATGACGGTTGATGTGGATGTCAAAGTCAAGCTTATCGTCCTTCAGCACCGCGTGCTTGTCCACAAGACCGGTCTTATAGTCTACGGTGTCGGTTATAGGTCCTGACGTGCCGTCGCCGTCCCATGTAATCTCTGCCGTGTTATCAAAGGTGTACTCAACATCCTCTGTAGAATACAGATATTCGTCCTTGATTTTGAGTTTATAGGTATATACGTGATCACCGCCTGCCCAGAACTGCTGATAAAACTGCTGGAAGTTATAGAACCATTTAACCCAATCAGCAAGGCTTGATTCGGTATTATATGAATGAAGCACAAGGTCGGTAGCCTTGATATTCATAGTATTGGATGTAATGGGAGGACCGTTGTAGACATATTTACACAGCCATTCCTTCTGATTCCATGGGCTGTAGCAGGTCAGCATAAATGAGCCGTCTACGTATTCCAGCTTTTCATCAAAACTATCGTTGAAATATGCCATATTGATATTACCGTCAAGAATACCGTCATCGGCAATACCGTTATTGGTATTGTTAAATTCTACCCTGTAATCAATAGTACCGTCCGAGTTGACCAAGGAGTTCTTTGTGATGGTGGGTATATACTCATACTGTACCGAATCCTTTAACTCTATGGTTTCGGTGTAATTGTAGATAGCCGTGTTGCTGACAGGATAACCCATAGCAAGTATGTCCCTGAGTGTCAGATCGTCCCTAGGCTCGGGATCTCTTTCACCATCCTTAACTATACCTACCCTTGTATCAAAGGGAAGCTTGTAGGTCACGGTGATGGTAGCATCCTCGTCAAGTATCCACTTGGAATCTTTGGTGCTTACCGTTGAGGTATTAAATAATATATCAAAGGTATCATAGTATCCTTCGATAGAAGGAGCTACCAGTATGTATGTGTTTTCGGTAGGACCGCCCTCTACATAATGGGTAAAGGTCACGGTCTTGCCACTTTCGGTGGTGGCAGTTATCACCAGATCCTGAGGAATGTTCTCGTAGGCATAGGTCTGATTGTTTGCTCCATCCCAGGTTGCGGCATAGTCGGACAGGAAGAAGTATCCCCAGTCCTTTACCATCTTGGAGACCTCGGTCTCGATGGTAAAATAAACATACTTGCCGTCGCTGCCCTCTGCACTTTTCTTAATCTTAGGCAGAAATCCTACTATGTCGGCAAAGCCGCCTGCAGTTTCTTCATTGCCGAAAATATATGCCTTAACGGTGTTGGCTACGTTTGCCATATCATCCTCACCGATAGTCTCGTGATGAGTATAATAGGTTATGTGGAAGGCATGACCCTCGGGAAGAGTCAAAGACATAGAGTTACCTTCTACGGTAACTTGATCCCAGGGAAGAATAACATCGGGCAAGCGCTCACCGTACTGGTTGTATCTTACAAGAACGATGTCTATACCTTGATAATATTCGGTAAGACCGGTACTCAAAGTATCAATGATAATTGAATTTTCCAGATTGTCGTTTCGCTTATGTATGGTCACATCCCATTTGACAAGGGATATCTCTTCCCCGTCTTCGTTTACAACAACGACCTGACTTCCCTTCTTTTCAAGCTTGGTCAGCTTGTGCGTGAAGCCGTCATCGGTATATTTGTAAAGATCGTTGCCGTCGCTGTCCTTGCCGTTGCCGTGTGCTGCATTCCAAACGTAAATTTCTTTTTCCGAAAAATTCTCGGTTGAAAGCACCGCCTTATACTTGATCAAAAAGCCTTCATCCACCGCAAAATCGGGGAAGCCACTCAGATCAAAGCCGCCGTCACCCTTACTCGGTGCACTGATAGTGGGCTGGGGATCAAGAATATTACCTTCAAGGTCTGTTACGATGATAGTGTCCTGCTGGGCTGACATTAAGTTTGCCCACATTTCATCGGTAAGTCTGAAATCCTTTACCACACCGTGAGTACCCTTGACCTGTATAGTATATTCAATGCCGTGGTCGTCACCGTGAGTCTCGACGTGGGATTTATCGATATCATATGCCGCACCGCCGTCGACCTCAAGCTCTACCTTGATCTTATCGTTAAACACTACCTCGGTGCTCTCACCCGACATAGTGTTGGCAATAACTGCGGTAAGGTTTACGGTAAAGTCTACGTTAGAGAACTTGTCAACAAAGTTAACACCGTCGCTGCCGTTGTTAAAGCGTACAAGCAGCTGACCGTCCGAGGTTACAAAGAACGCACCAACGTCTACCATTACACCGTTTTCGGTCTTGGCAGATATAGGCTTCCATTCGGTAAATGGATCACAGAGCATATTGTCGGGCAGGTCATAGGTAAGATATCCGTCTTCGTTATGCTTGAACTGTACCCATTTATTGCCCTTGTTTATCTCGCTGAATTCAAGTGCTATCTTGTATTTTTCACCGATGTATACCTTGCCGCCGTTTTCGATGGGTACACCGTGGAGATCGCTGATATTTATATCAACCAGCTCTCCCGAAAGGTCGGAGGTGTAGGTGATGTTTGAGTTGCTTCCCGAAAGGAAGAATGTAGGCTTGTTTATCTGTCCCTCGGCATCGGCTTGGGACTGCTCGGGCTCTTCTTCTTCATCCTCGGTATTTACAGCCTCGGGTGATACCCTTAAGCGGTCTGTCATACCGTAGCCCATAACCGCAGAAGTATCCTCGTAGGTTATAATCGCAACCGATCCCTCAAGGTCACCCTCTATTACGGTGATATGCTCCCCATCAAGATTACTTATTATACCTGTTCTGTCAGCTATCCCGTCGCCGTCATCGTCAAAAAATGCTATACGGCCGCCAAGCTGTCCCGTGATTATCTCTGTGCTGTAATATCCTTCCCTTTCCCACGCAAGACGCATAGTCTCGGGAGATGCGGCTAACAGAGCTTCTGTGTTCACAGCACCGGAATAATTGAGACAGAAGGAAACGAACATAGTATTCCAGCCGCCGTAGGGGTTGCCGTACCACTCTCCGTATCTGGTATATCGGTCTCTGTCTCCGTTTTCGTTATATACAAAATTCTTTTCGCTCTCGGTATAGCCTATCTGTGTCTTGGCTATATCAAGTACATTTACCGCAGCATCCTCTGTATATATTACACTTTCAAAGGTTGCGGTCCAGTCAGCCTCAGTCTCCAGATCCGCATTAAGATCAGAATAACAGTCTGAGGTGTGGATATGCTCCTCCTGCTCGCATATAAAGATGGACTTGTAGCATTCATCATTATGGCTATGAGTGGTAGAGCCGCACACAGGCAATGAAGCATAACATTCATCACCGTGGGTATGCTCGGTCTTACCGCAAAAGGCATCGCCTGTGACAGTTATGCCCACAAGCTTAAGCCACCAGAATACGCCTATGGCAACAATTATTGCCGCAACAGGAAAGATGATGGCAAGCTTCTTGCGGTCTATTCTGAATTTTTTGTGTCTGTTTAGATATTCTCTGTCTGCGACTGCCAAGCTGCCACCTCCTTTTCTGAATAAATTATTTTACAAAGCCGATGCTGTCAAAGGGCCAAACCCTGAATATGATCTTGCCCACAATATAATCCTCGTTGACAAGACCTATAACAGAACTGCGGCTGTCTATTGATGTGGAACGGTGATCTCCAAGCACAAAATAGTTGTTTTCTGTAACATAACAGGGGTATGTTATATCCGACTCGCCCAGTGCTCGGTCAATAATATATGGCTCGTCGATAAGCAAGGGCTCCGGGTCTGTGCTTCCCCTGACATAAACGTATCCGTCCTTGTCAATGCTTATCTCATCTCCCGGGGTACCTATAACACGCTTGATAAGAAGCTTGTTTTGATATGAAAAGCAACACAGATCTCCTTTTTTGAGATTGGTTGTTTTTAAGAGGACTACTATCTCCTCGTCATTTAATGTGGGTTCCATACTGCTGCCCGAGATCTGCAACACAGGAAACACAAGGGTGGCTATAAGAACCGCAATGGCAGCTACTACTATTAGTGAGCCTACGGTACTCTTAAGCACCTGCTTGTATCTTCGGTTGTATTTTTCGCGCAGGATCTCGTTTTGAATCTGCTCAACTGTAGGAATCGCCGCGTTTTTTTTCTTTTTAAATCCCGCCATGGGCTCTAACTCCTAACAAAAAACGGATCATCCTTTGTTTTTTCTGTTTAATGAAATTTCTTTAAGTCTGTTTCTTATATCGGTTTGAATTTCTTCGGGTAGACTTTCCAACGCGCTGTCGTTCTTTTCGTAATAGCTCATAATGCGGACATACAGCTTTCTGTCGGTACGGTCCTTTTTGGTATTATGCTCATCATTTGCCGATAGCTTTTTTTCGGATCCGGATTCCACTTTCCTCGCTTTTAAGCTATCCAAAAGCTTGGCGGTCTGTTCAAGCATATCGTCAAACCTGTCTGCCGTCTGAGCAAGTCTCTCTATGCTTTTGGCAGCCTCTGTCTCGGCTGTAAGATATGATAATCTTTCGTTGAGAATCTTATTCTCGTTATTCGCTTCAAGCAGCAGCTCCAAAAGCTCAAGTCTGCTTAGCTTTTTGAGTTCTTTTTCCTTCATTATTCGACTCTTTTCGTTAAATGGGTATAATTACTCACTATATATTTATACATAGTATATTCTACCTCTTATTTCTTTGTTTTTCAATATATTTTTTGTTTTTTTCTAAAAAACTTCATATTTTCCCCCTATTTCATGACAAAATCTCCTTCATAAAGACTGTTTTTCTGACTATAGGAGGTTTTAAAAATCGGTTAGGTTTTATAATATTTAATTTTTTTGAAAAATTATAAATATAAAAATTATGACTTATGTATTTTATCAAACAGCATATTACAAACCTCTTACATATACAGATGTTTTGGCAAAAAAATAAAGGAAGCCTTGTAGGCTTCCCTTAATTTGAAGTTTATATGAGTTTTCCAAAAGATACACAGATTCTTGCCGCCTGTGCTCTTGTTGCATTACCTCTGGGTCCGATGGTGGTAGCGCTCATACCCGAGATAAGTCCTGCATCAACTGCCCATTCCACACAGGTCTTCGCCCAATCGGAGATCTTTGCTGCATCGGTAAATGCGGAGAGATCCGCTCTGCCGCTTACGTCCATTCCCTTCTTCTCGGCATATACATAGAAGAAGCGGGCAAGCTGCTCACGGGTAATGTTCATATTGGTACCGAAGGTGTCTGCCGACATACCGCCTGTATAGCCGTTCTCATACGCCCAAGCTACTGCGGAAGCATACCACGCGCCCTTCTTTACATCCTTGAAGGGTGTGTCCTTATCTGAGTATTTTGTCAGGTCAACTCCGTCGATCTTTGCAAGAACAAGCACAAACTGTGCTCTTGTAAGATTGCCCGAGGGCTGGAAGCTGTCGGCTGTCATACCGCTGAAGTATCCTGCCTTTACCGCCTCCATAATACCGGGAGTATACCATACTCCGGTCTTTACATCCTTAAAGGGAGTGGTGGCATTCATATATATCGCGGTGTCCTCGGTGATGTTTACTACATCAGCTTCAGTTATCTCCTCGCCGTCCTCAAACTGCCAGCAGTTAAAGATATAAGGATCAACATCGCTTGCGGGGAAATCATTGAACCTTCTGCCCTGAACTACACGCTTAGATGAAATGAACTGACCGTTCATATCATAGAAATCAACCTTAAAGGACTTATATTCTCCCTTATTTGCAAGATTATTTGCCTCGTCAAGATCTCTTGCGAAGCGGAAGGAATGTACCGTTACGGTGTCGCCGTCCTGAACCACGATTCCGTTAACCTCCATAAAGGAAAGGTTAAGGGTATGAAGATCACCTTCAAAGGCTGAAAGATCGATAATATACTTGTGGAACGCCCCGTCATTGTAAGCATCTATAAACTTGACAAAGCTGTCATTTGATATACCGTACTTGTTGCCTGTGGTGGCATAAAGGGGCATATGGATAAATGCACTTTCATAAACTGCATCCACCTTCATATCTATCACGAGATAGGGATATTCGTCAACATTTACAGTCTTTGTAGGATGACCGAAGGAGAATATCATATTGGTGGCGTTATTGTAATCCGCAACGGTAAATTTAAGTCCGTCCTCTACCGTTTCTATCTCCACCTGACCTGCATTGGGAACAAGGTCACGGGCCTCTGTTGCCGCAAAGTGGATAGTGGTAAGGTCAAGGTATTCGGAAGGCTTTTCTACCTCTTCCGGCTCTACCCTTCTTGACTCGCCTACAGAAAGGATGACCGTATTTACTACAGTTCTTTCACTGCCGTCACTGGGCTTGCCTGTTACCTTATATTCACCGTCATCAAGAATTACCATCTCGGCAGAGCCGCCGCCGTCAAGGATAAACGCGGTGTTAAGATCAAATTCATCTGCAAGATCCCAGTACATATCAAAGTCAAGTCCCGTACTGAATCCGGGCTGTCTGCCGTCGTTTGTAATAAACACAACATTGCCGTTATTCTTGATGCCGACAATAGTAACGGGGTAGTTGTTTGTTGTGCCTGTTTCGTTCTTCATACCGTCCACAACAAAGGGCATATGGCCGCCTGTTGCGTTGGTTACATTCTGCCATACCTCTGTATCACGGCCGAACTTTTCGGTAAGTGTGAAGTCAAGGGTGATCTTGTCACCTACCTTGTAGCCGTTTATCTTTGAAACAGCCGTTCCGCGGGCTGTGAGAATGATATAATCATCCTGCATGGTGGGGTTCTCAGCTGTACTGCTGTCATAGATCGCTACGACCTCACCGCTTATGCACTCACCGTGCTTAACGGTGTAGCCATTTGTCTTTATAAGAAGCTCATAGGCATCGTCAAGGGCGTAGTTGTTAAGACAACCCTTGTCAGAATAAACCACAAGTGCGTTGTTTGCAGGCAGGCGGTTGAGACCGTCTACCTTGGTGGAGCCGTCGAGGGTGATATCAAGCTTGGGACAGCCTATTACCATCTTGTTGTCAGCCGTCGTACCAAAGGACCAGAACTGACCCTCATAGGGTGTCTCCTGATACATATAGTCACTTGTGATTATCTCACCGTTATATACATTAAAGCCGCGGGGGAGGGTAAGCTCATTCTTTACCACAGCGTCGCTGTAGCCGTTGTAGTTGGTGCCTGAGCCCTCTATACGGCCGTGAGCATATGCCACCATCCAGAGGTCGCCGTTTATTGCGGCAACAGGGGTCTTGTCGGGGTTGCTTTGCGCAAAGCTTGCTACCGTCTGTGTAACGGTGGTGAGCTTGTTTGCATACTTACCGCCGCCTGTTACATCAACATAGAGGTTATCCTGTGAGGGATCAAACTCTACGATATTGAAGTTCTGAACATCATACTTTGAGGTCTTGCCTGTAGCAAGGTGTGTATGGGTAACACCCTCGGCAAGCTTAGTGGTTTCGTTTGCGGTAATTTCCTTTACAAAAAGTCCTTCGGGAGCTTCACCCATAATATAGGGAGCATTTACACCGAGAGCTTCGCATACGATGGGTGCAACATCTGCGGTGTTGAAATCAAAGTCTGTAGTTGTATCAAGGTTATGGCCTCTCATGGCAAAGATGACCTCGCCCTCGGTGTCGATCTCGGTGGTTCCCTCGATACCGCCGTGGTCGCTTGTCAGTATAAAGAGGGTCTTTTCTTCTCTGCCAAGCTCAACGTATTTATTATAGATCTGTCCGATATAGCCATCAGTCAGAGCAAGCTGTGTAAGGTAGTCGTGTCCGCCGTAATGACCCTCAAAGTGGATAGCCGCCTGCTCGGTCTGACGCATATGGACAAGCAGAACCTTGGGATCGTTATTTTCAAGATATCCTCCTTCACCGGAGAGAAGCTCGGCTATAGCGCTGTCGTATATTCCCTCCTCATTTACCACATCAACTCCCGACTCTAAAAGCTGAGTATGCATACGGGGGTCTGATGCCGCACAGGCAACGCTTGCCGTAGGATACTTATCCTTTACAAGTGTCATAAAGCTCTCAAAGGTATGGGGGTTATATGCCATATTGAGGTTGTCTATCTTATGTACATCGCTTGAAACACCGTAAAGCAGGGATGCCCAGCTCTCGGCACAGCTTCCGTTGCCTTTGGCGGTGGAACGAAGGTTGAAAATGCTGTCTATACGGGGAGTATTTGCCTTGTCAAAATATTGACCCACACCGTCTATCTGGAACACAACAACACGGTCATATTCGACAGTCTTTTTGCCCATGGTATTACCGCAGTTGCCGCAAACACCCTTGATGGTTGTGTGGCCGAGCTCACCTATTCTTGAACGGTTAAAGAGCTTGTAGCAATCGGCACAGGCTCTTGCGGTTTCCTCTGTGCGCTCACAGGTGGGGTATGTAACCGTGAGCTTATATTTGTTTTCGTGGGTACAGTCTGTATCGGTAACAACGCAGCTTATGCCGTTGTCCTTACAGTACTGCTCTGCATAGCTTCCGCCTACAACATACGCGGTCATTTCTTCGTTGCCGAGGAAGGCATTTTCGCCGATAAATTCAATTGTTTCGGGAAGAACCGCCTTTTCCATAGCATAGCATTCGGCAAAGGCAAGAGCGCCGATATATGTAACTGTGTAAGGAATAGTCACTTCATTTAATTCCTCGTTACCCATAAAGGCGGCGTAGCCTATCTTTTCTACTCTTTCCGGGAAGGCTATAGAGGTAACTCCGTAGTAAGAACAGGCCTCCTCGCCTATCTCGGTGGCGGTAAGATCGCCTGTGGGCAGATCGGCTTTTGCAACACCGTCCTCTACCGGAATTTCGTCTATACGCGCCTGCCTGTTACCGATGTCGGTATAGGCTATATCCTCTGCGTTCACCGCAAAGGGGAAAGCGCATAAAAGCATACTAAGTACAAGAATTGTTGACAATAATCTTTTCATGGTTCACTCCTGAGTGTTGTAATATATAAATAATAACACAATTAATAAGATATTTCAATAAAAAAGAGAAAATTGTGACATATTGCCATTGACACATTATAATAAAGATGATAAAATTATACTGTATTTTTATGTTCACACTATCCTGTTTGTTCCCCTACGAACAGAGTATCAAATAAACAACGGGGAGAAAGGTTCGAAAATATGAAGACCAAGGCGGTTCGTATTTACGGCACAAACGATTTAAGACTGGAAGAATTTGAGCTTCCTGCAATCAAGGACGATGAGATCCTTGCACACGTTATTTCCGACTCTATCTGTATGTCCTCTCACAAGGCTGCAATTCAGGGTCCCAACCACAAGAGAGTTCCCGATGATGTTGCAGAAAATCCTGTTATCATCGGTCACGAGTTCTGCGGCGAGATCGTAGAGGTTGGTGCTAAGTGGGCTGACCAGTTCAAGCCCGGCGACAAGTTCGCTATCCAGCCTGCTATGAACTACAAGGGCAGTCTTGCTGCTCCCGGCTACAGCTATCAGTATATCGGCGGTGATGCTACCTATGTTATCATCCCCCACGAGGTTATGGAGACAGGCTGTCTTCTCAGCTACAATTCGGATGCATATTTCTACGGCTCTCTTGCTGAGCCTATGAGCTGTATCGTTGGCGGTTATCACGCTAACTACCACACCACTGCAGGCAGCTATGTTCACGATATGGGTATCGTTGAGGGCGGTAACTGCGCAATCCTCGCAGGCGCAGGTCCTATGGGTCTTGGCGCTATCGACTATGCTATCCACTGTGACCGTAAGCCCAGCCTCGTTGTTGTAACAGACCTTGACACAGCAAGACTTGAAAGAGCTGCACAGATCCTCTCCCCCGAGGAAGCAGCTAAGAACGGTGTTAAGCTTCTTTATGTTAATACTTCCGAGTACGAAGATCCCGATGCATACCTTATGAGCCTTACCGACGGCAAGGGCTACAACGACGTATTTGTATACGCTCCCGTTAAGCCTGTTGTTGAAATGGGCGACAGACTCCTTGCAAGAGACGGTTGTCTTAACTTCTTTGCAGGTCCTACAAAGACAGATTTTGCTGCAATGTTCAACTTCTACAATGTTCACTACTCCGCAACTCATATCTGCGGTACCTCCGGCGGTAACACAGACGATATGAAGGAGTCTATTGCTATGATGGAGACAGGCAAGATCAATCCTGCTGCTATGATCACCCACGTTGGCGGTCTTAACTCTGTTATCGAGACAACCCTTAACCTCCCCAAGATCCCCGGCGGTAAGAAGCTTGTTTACACCAACAAGGATATGCCTATGGTTGCTATCGCTGACTTCGCTGAGCTTGGTAAGACCGATAAGTTCTATGCTGACCTTGATGCTATCGTTTCCGCTAACAACGGTCTCTGGTGCCTCGAGGCTGAGAAGTATGTTCTTGCTAACGCAAAGAATATCTAATTTAAAACAAGTAGATTTCCGCTTCGGCGGAAATCTACCTTTAATTGAGAATTGAGAATTAAGAATTGAGAATTATTTTGACTGAAAGGAAAAACTTATGTTAGATATGCAGTTAAAGGCTTTAGCCGCAATGTCCAACAAGTACGGCTCTGATGCAGAGTATGTTCTTGCAGGCGGCGGCAACACCTCTTTTAAAAATGACGATTTTCTCTTCATCAAGGGTAGTGGTACCGCACTTGCTACCATCAAGCCCGATGAGTTTGTAAAAATGGAAAGAGCTCTCCTCAACGAGATCAGAACCAAGAAGTACTCTGATGTTGAGGCAGAGTGCGAAGCAGAGGTTCTCGAGGATATGATGAACGCACGCGTTAAGGGCGAGACCCGTCGTCCCAGCGTTGAGACAGTTCTCCACGATCTTCTTGAGTACAAGTATGTTCTTCACCTCCATCCCGCAACCGTAAACGGTATCACCTGTTCTCAGAGCGGTTCAGAAACAATTGCAAGACTCTTCCCTTCCGCTGTTTGGGTTGCTAACTCCAAGCCCGGCTACACCCTTGCAATGCTCTGTATGAAGACTCTTGATGACGCAAAGAAGGCTACAGGCGTATGCCCCAACCTTATCTTCCTTGAAAATCACGGCGTATTCTTTGCCGCTGATACCACAGAGGAGCTTGATGTTATCGTTGCCGATGTTATGGGCAAGATCAAGGCTGAGATCAAGGAGACTCCCGACTTTACTCCCGTTGAGTACGACGTAGACAAGGTTACCGCTGTTGCTCCTATCCTCCGTATGCTCGTAGGTGAGGGTGGCCCCGCTTCTGTTATCTTCTCTACCTCTAAGGCAGTGCTTGACTATGATCCCACAACAAAGAGCTTTACTCCCGACCACATCGTATACTGTAAGGCCGCTCCCATGATTCTTTGTGACGGCGACGACGTAGTAGCTAAGTTCAACGAGTACAAGGCAGCTAACGGCTACGCACCCAAGATCGTATACTACCGTGGTCTTGGTATGTTCGCTATGGCTGATACATACAAGAACGCAAAGACCGCTGAGATCGTGTTCCAGGATGCTATCAAGATCAGCGTATTTGCAAAGTCCTTCGGCGGTGTTTCCACCATGCCCGAATGGCTTGAGACATTTATCATCAACTGGGAGGTTGAGAGCTACCGTGCTAAGGTTAGCCTTGCAGCAGGCGGCGCTAAGCGTCTTGACAAGAAGGTTGTTATCGTAACAGGCGGTGCTCAGGGCTTTGGTCTCGGTATCGCAGAAGAGCTCGCTGCTAACGGTGCTTACGTTGCTATCGCAGACATGAACTACGAGGGCGCAAAGGCTACCGCAGACAAGATCCCCAATGCTATGGCAGTTGCAGTTAACGTAACCGACGAGGCAAGCGTTAAGGCAATGGTTGACGCAGTAGTTGTAAACTACGGCGGTCTTGACCTCTTTGTAAACAACGCAGGTATCGCTAAGGCAGGCAGCCTTGAAGAGATGCAGAAGGGCACTCTTGAGTTCGTTACCGCAGTTAACTATACAGGCTACTTCCTCTGCGCTAAGTATGCGTCCAGAGTAATGAAGCTCCAGAACAGCGTTGCTCCCGACTATATGATGGATATTGTTGAGAACAACTCCAAGTCCGGTCTTGAGGGCTCTAACAAGAACTTTGCATACTCCGGCTCTAAGTTCGGCGGTATAGGTCTTACTGCTTCCTTCGCTATGGAGCTTGCTCCCTACAACATCAAGGTAAACGCTGTGTGTCCCGGTAACTACCTTGACGGTCCCCTGTGGTCTGATCCCGAAAAGGGTCTGTTTGTTCAGTACCTCAATGCAGGTAAGGTTCCCGGCGCTAAGACAGTTGAGGACGTTCGTAAGTTCTATATGTCCAAGGTACCCCTTAACCGTGGTTGTCTCCCCGTAGACGTTGCCCGTGCAATCATGTACTGCGTAGAGCAGAAGTACGAAACAGGTCAGGCGATTCCCGTAACAGGCGGACAGGTAATGCTCCACTAAGCACCTGCGGTGCGGCTATAATCGGGTGAAGCTCGGTTATAGCTGCTTCGCTGTCACACGACGGTGAAGCTACTGAAAATGCGGAATGCGGAATGCGGAATTAAATGTTGATTTTTGTCCTTCGGGACAAAAATCCTCCTTAACTCCTAACTCCTCACTCCTAACTCCTAACTATTTTATGTGAGGTAAAATTTATGGCTACTTATGTAAATAACCACATCCACACTATATATTCCTTCTCCCCCTACACCCCCACAACTGCGGTTGAGGCGGCTCTTAAGAACGGTCTTAAGACTGCAGGTATTATGGACCACGATTCTGTTGGCGGTGCAAAGGAGTTTATCGAGGCAGGCAAGAAGTACAATATGCCTGTAACAGTAGGTGTTGAGTGCCGTGTTGATATGTCTAAGACCAGACTCAACGGCAAGCGCATCAACAACCCCGACCAGAAGTCTGTTGCATACGTTGCTATGCACGGTATCCCCCATCAGAACATCGACAAGGTAGATGCATTCTTTGCTCCCTACCGCGAAAAGAGAAATATCCGTAACGCAAAGATGTGCGAGAACATCACCGAGATCACAAAGGCTTACGGCATTACTCTTGACTTTGAAACCGACGTTAAGCCTCTTGCTACAGCAACTGTAACCGAGCGTCACATCCTCTTTGCTCTTGCAAAGAAGATCACCGCTTCCTACCCCACTCCCGAAGAAGCAGTTGACTTCATCGAGAACAAGATGGGTATTGCCCTTTCCGCAAAGGTAAGAGAGCAGATCCTTAACGGCCGTGAGACCCCCGATTTCTACGAGTACGACATTCTCGGTGCTCTTAAGGGCAATATGGTTGAAAAGTTCTATGTAGATGCAACCGACGAACTTCCCGACGTTACCGAGTTCATCAAGATGGTTCACGAAAACGGCGGCTGTGCAGCTTATGCTTACCTTGGTGATGTTGGCGACTCTGTTACCGGCGACAAGAAGGCACAGAAGTTTGAGGACGAGTACATCGACCTTCTCTTTGATGTAATTAAGGAGCTTGGCTTTGATGCAGTAACCTTTATGCCTACCCGTAACACTATGGAGCAGCTTGATCTTATTATGGGTCTCTGTGACAAGCACGGCTTCTTCCAGATCAGCGGCGAGGACATCAACACTCCCCGTCAGTCCTTTATCTGTAAGGCATACGAAAACCCCAAGTTCGACCACCTTGTAAAGGCAGCCTTCACTCTCATCGACTATGAGAACGCGGCAACCGAGGATATTGAGGCGGCACAGGCTAAGTATTCTGAGATGTTCCGCAAATAAGGGGCGAGTCGCCCCGGCCATACTGCGCACGTTAGTATAATAAGGGCGAAACAAACCACACGGAATATTAAAACAACAAAACGGACGATTGATTTCGTCCGTTTTTTATTGCAATAACACAGTAAGTGTGATAGAATACCCATATACACAATTATGGAGAGAAAATATGAAAATTTTATTTTTAGGCAACAGCCATACATATTATAACGATCTGCCTGCTCTTTTCAAAAAAATATGTAAGGAGTGCGGCAAGGATGTAGAGGTGTCTATGCTTGCTCAGCCGGGTGTGACCTACGAGTGGCATCTGACACAGTATACCGATCTTCGCTTCGCCCTTGTACAGGGCGGATATGATTATATAATCATGCAGCAGGCGGCACACGAGCCCTGTCCCTCAAAGGATGAGACCATACGGGATGCAGGCAAAATAATCGAAATGGCAAGAGCGCAGGGAGTCAAGGTAGTACAGACCTTACCCTGGGCGAGAATCGATATCCCCGAAGAATTTGAAAAAATGAAGGATATCTACTATACCCTCTGTGAAAAGTATGATGTTAAAATGAATCCCGTAGGTCATGTGTTCGAGGAGATAGTAAAAAATCATCCCGATATCAGACTCCACTGGTTTGACGGTGCTCACGCAGGACCATACGGAAGCTATGCAAATGCGCTTACCACATACAAGACTATATTCGGAACAGATCCCGATTCCGCAAGCGACGAAAGCTACGATATGTATCCCGTTGACGGTGATACAGCAGTATGCGACAGAGATAAGCTGCTTGTTAAGCTTGACCCTGAAAAGGTTGATATAATAAAGAAGACGGTAGCCACAATCAATGAACTGTGCTGAATTTACAGCTTCCATTTTGGAAGACTATAAAACAATAAAGATCTTATCAAATAAAAACGGAGCCGAGGTAATACGGCTCCGCAATCTGCAAAACGGCAAGGATATAATATTAAAGAAATATTCCTCTGCCGTACCTGCCTACGAAGTTTTAAAAACTATAAGGCATGACAACCTGCCCGAGATATACGACTCATTTATATTGGACGACGGACAGATAGTGCTGGAGGAATATATAGACGGTATAACGGTGGCCGACGTGCTGGAAAGCGGAAGATACACCTATAAGGGTGCCTCAAAGGTGTTAGAGGGAGTATGTCTTGCAGTTATGACCCTACACAGCTACGGTATAATCCACCGTGATATTAAGCCTGAAAATGTGATGATAACCAACGAGGGTACAGTCAAACTAATAGACCTTAACGCTTCAAGGCAATCCGACCCCAAAAAGGAACGGGACACCGTGGCTCTGGGCACTATAGGATATGCCTCGCCCGAACAGTTAGGGATATCCGCCTCAAATGAAAAAACGGATATCTACGCCATCGGAGTATTACTTAACGTCATGCTGACAGGCGAACACCCAAGCAAAAAATTAGCCCGCGGTAAGGCGGGACGAATAGTATTGAAATGCACACAGATAGACCCCAAACACAGATATACGTCCGTTGGTAGATTGATGAGATCATTATAATAAAGTTAAGGAACTGTCATATGACAGTTCCTTAAATATTTCAGACAACTCTTACTCCGTTAAAGCTTATACGAAATTGACTGCTATTGCTTTCTGCTCTCGCAATCACTTCAACTTTTCTTTTAGCCTCCTCAGAGTTTCCTGCTTCAACCACCTTTTTTTGAAGTGATTTTTCGTTCGTATTATAAGATACTTCCCAACGCATTTAAATTCTCCTTTCAGTTATTTTTTACTATGAACGCACATAATAAGCAAACTCAGTGGGACCCCCATGAAAAACTGCCACTACATCGTCGTCCACGAGGTAGCATATATTTTTATTGAAGAAAACGCCGGAGTTGATTCCTACCTTAAGTGTTATAACCCCGTCACTTTCTTCCTCTATTTCCCAGTTAAAATCGGTCTCATCACTTTTTCCGTTATCATATACGTTGATACCTGTTCCCGTACCGTCGGGATAAATAATGATTGTATCATATAACAGCTCTGTTAAAGGACGTGTTTCGCATTCCTTTTCGCTGTCCCATACGTGAGAAAAATTCCATGTTCCGGCGTAACCTTCATTTTCTACATGATCGAATGAAACATTATCATAGGAACATGAAACAAATAGATTAAGTACCGTAATTAATGTAATAAATAAAACTAAAACCTTTTTTATAATCATTCCCTTTATTTCTTTTTAATGCAGAGTACAGAAATACTTCCGCCTAAGCTGCAAACAGATAAAACACTGTATATCACCGTCATAGTATTAGCCAATTTTACCCTACTCTCGACTTGTCTGTGTTTAACTGCATTATACGACAACTGTCCTAAATCAGTTTTTTCATAATCAAGATAATCTCTTGCGCGAATGTTTTTGTCCGAAAAAATCGTACAAGCCAAGAGCACGGTGAATGTTATAAACAATACCGCTAATATTAACGCTATGATCCTTTTATTCTTGGTAATCATTTATTTTCTCCTTATCAATGTTGTAAGATCAAACATATTTGAATTATTTATTTCCTTCTTATTGTTTACAACTGTTATTTATACCAATATGTATAATCGCCCCAGCCTACAAGCATCACTTTTTCAGTGTTTATATTGTAAGCAACATTTATATAATTACCGTTTGAATTTACTATTACATACTGAATATAGTTATCATCCGTATTTTCAATGGGTTCCCAGTTCCATGTTACAGCATCGGAACCAACTTCCTTTCTGATCACACATGAAACCGTGCCGCCTTCAAAAAAAGTCAGTTTTGAAATATAGGGATAACATTCGGAACTGTCAATAAGCTCACCCGTATTAGGATCAGTTACCGTATCAAACATCCAAACACTTTGGGCAATATCAAATTTCTCCTGAACGCTGTTTTCAAAAACCTTTTCATCACCGTTATCAGAGGTGGTTTCTTCCTTTTTAGTGCATCCTGCAAATACATTCAATATTAGGATAGACGTAACAATCAGTACTAAAAATTTTTTCATAGTATTTCTCCTTTATTTTTCTTCCTATATCGGAAGTTTTTTACATTATAGCACAAATAATGCTTATAGTCAATATTTGATTCTTTTGGTAGATTTATATTTTTACGATTTTACAGTAAAATATATATATCAAAATTATAAAGGTGACAAATATGCCGAATATAGACTATATTGCTCTCGGGCAGCGTATACGCCAAGCCCGTAAAGACAAAAACATTACACAAGAAAAATTAGGTGAAATATGTGGGTTATCCACGGCACATATCGGTCATATCGAGAGAGGAAGCCGTATTCCCTCCCTCGATACTCTTTTCCGCATCTCCACAGAGCTTGACGTAAGCGTTGATTGGTTGCTTTTAGATTCTGTAAAGAACCCCAAGAATATTTTTACAGCCATTTCAAGGGAGCTTGACGGAAAAAACGAAGCCAAGGTCAAGACCTTCTTGACTACGGTCAAGGCCTTAGCCGATAAAATCGATGAACTGTAACAGTTCTATTTAATTATAGGTCATATAGGTTGATTTGTCCTATGCTGACAGCTTAATTTGTCAAAAAATGTTGACCGAAGTGAAAAATTGTAATATAATTAAGGCGAGAATATTCTCGCCTTATTTATATTTAGGAGTATTTATGAAAAAAGATACGTCAAAGCTACTGGAAGAGCTGCAGAGCTGCTCGGATTTCAAACGCTTTTATAACGAAAATGCAGATAATTTTCCTAAGAAAAAGCTGTGCGACTACCTTGGGGAGCTGCTTGAAAAGCATTCGCTTAAAAAATCCGAGATAATAAAAAGATCAGAGCTCAACGAGATATACGCATATCAGATCTTTTCCGGCACAAGAGTTCCTGACCGAAAGAAGATAATCAATATCGCCATAGCTATGGAGCTCTCACTTGACGAAGTGCAGAATCTGTTGAAATGTTCGGGTTATGCACCTCTGTACGCCAAGAATGAATTTGACTGTATTGTTATATACGGTATATGCCAAAAGCTTGGTGTGGCAGATATCAACTATTTGTTATATGAGCACGGAGAAGACACACTATGAGATGTCCAAAATGCGGTAAGGAGCTGCAGGAAAACGCACAGTTCTGTCTTTACTGTATGCACAGCTTGAAGGACAAGCCTGACATAACTCCCGAACCCCCCCGTAAAGCAACGAAATATCTTGTGCTTACCGTCATTATACTGTGTGCTATGGCCGTCATAGTGACGGGATGTTGTTATATCCTTAATACCTTAAGAGAAGAACCGCCGACAGAAAGCTCTATACTGCCCTCGGATACCGATGAAGCAAAGGATATAATACCCGTAGAAACTGCAGAACCCGAGGGAAGGGATACAACCGAGGATACCGCAGAAGATACGACCGAACCGCCTATTACCGAGGATGTAGAAACAAAACCGCTGTACACGTGGGCAACGGTGGAGGCTGAGGGCGGCGTTGCCGTTATCGGTCTTAAAGAAGGCAATTATAAGATAAGGGATTACGTCATTCCCGAAGCTATAGACGGTAAGACGGTGGTGGGTATAGACTTTGACGGTGATTATCATTATGATTCATGGGAAGGGGTCATTACCCTTGAGCTTCCGGATACGGTAACCTATATAGGACACGACGTTTTCCATAACTGCGAGCTTGAAAGCATTACTCTACCGGAGGGTTTAATATCTATCGGTGATCTTGCCTTTCAGGGTTCGGCACTTAAATCGATAATCGTACCCGATACCGTGACCGAGATAGGTGTTTCAGCCTTCTATTCATGCAGAGAATTAGAATATATAAAGCTCTCTTCCTCTATCACAAGGATAGAAAGCAATACTTTCTACAACTGCCAGGCTCTCACGGAGATAGATATACCCGAATCGGTAACGTATATCGACGGGTCGGCGTTTTACTGTTCCGAAAATCTCGCCAACGTTTATATTTATTCAACCGACATAGATATGGACGAATATGCCTTTGATCCCGAGTACCGAGAGGCAGATCTGACCATCTATGCCCGTGAAGGGATAGTACGGGAATATGCAGATAGAGAATATTATAATAACTCATACTACAACGATACATGGCAGGCAAAGCTGGTAGTATGGGACGGCAATAAAAATCAGTAAGTAAAGTACAGCTTACTGATTTTTTGTTTACATTATATAATTAATGTGTTATAACGATACGATAGAAAAATTATTCACGAGGAAAGCTATGCAGGATAAAAAGTTTAAGTTAGTTTCTCCATATTCTTCAACCGGCGATCAGCCAGAGGCTATAGATAAGCTCTCGGCAGGAGTTGAGGCAGGACTTGACAAGCAGGTGCTCTTAGGTGTAACAGGCTCGGGCAAGACCTTCACTATGGCAAATATTATAGCCAACGTCAATATGCCTACCCTTGTTTTGGCGCACAATAAGACCCTTGCGGCTCAGCTATGCAAATGCCCTTTGCACCTATAAAACGATATTTGGCGACAGATCCCGATTCCGCAAGCGACGAAAGCTACGATATGTATCCCGTTGACGGTGATACAGCAGTATGCGACAGAGATAAGCCGCTTGTTAAGCTAGACACAGACAAGGTCAAAATCATTAAAAGCATCATAAAAACCACATAATCCCGTATAAGTCATAAAAATCTTATAATATAGGGTAACCACACATATGACAAATATTTTTAACATTTTAGTTTATTTGTGTTTACATTTCGTGTTTTTTGTTGTATAATGTCGGATGGGGAGGATTAATATGAACTCTATGATATATAACCCGACAGAAGAATTTGAAACCAAGTTTAAAAATCTTCATCTTCAAAATACCAATGAGTATTTTGAAGAGCTTGTGGAACGCTCCGGTATTGACATCGAAAGCAACAGAAAGACTATCAGAGAGCACGCAGAGTGTAAGGTTAGTCTTGAAAAACTAAAAAAGGATTTAAAATGGAAAAAGATCCTTAGGGTGATAATGTGCATAACGCTTATTCTGATACCTCTCGTTATCATCAAGATGAACCCCTTGATCAAAGAACTGAAAGCAAAAATTGAAGAAAACCAAGCAAAGATTGCTGAGCTGTATAAATTAGCTCAATCGCAGATGAATCCGCTCAATATGCTGTTCAGCAACAAGGATTCACTTAATATTATCGAAAAAACCATTCCTGCAATATCTTTTGATGACTGTTTTACTACAGCCAAAGAAGCTCATATGCAAATGAATTTCGACTTCTTTATTGCAACCAATGACGAGCAATCCACCACAGATTTAATTTCAGGTGACTATAACGAAAACCCGTTTATATATGAAATCAGACTTGTTCACCGTATGGGTACTTGTACATATAATGGATCTTTACCTATCACCTGGACTGAAACTTATCGTGACACAGACGGAAAGCTCAAAACCCGTATGCGTTCTGAAACACTCACCGCTACTGTTACCAAGCCAAAGCCCTACTATAACCCTCAGGTTATATTGAACTACTGCGCTCAAGGCGGACCCGATCTCAGCTTCACAAGAGACGCGTCAGGATTGGATAAGGTAAACGAAAAACAGCTCAAACGCATAGTCAAGAAGGGCGAAAAAATGCTGGATAAAAAGACCAGCAAAGCAATCAAGAACAATCAGGACTTTATGAGTATGTCTAATACCGAATTCGAAGTAATGTTTGATGCACTTGACAGAAATAATGAAGTTCAGTTTAGAACATTGTTTACACCATTGGCTCAGACAAACATGACAGACCTTTTGCTCTCAAAAACAGGCTACGGTGATGATTTTAATTTCATAAAGACTAAACGCACTAACAAGATAATCAGCAAGCACAGTCAAGGAAAACCTGTAACTTTATATGCAGGCTGCTATATGTCACATTCCTACGATGCTATCCGTGAAAGCTTTGTTTCAAAGAACATTAACTTCTTTAAGCAGGTATACTTTGACTTTGCTCCCATATGGACAATCCCGATATACCAGGAAAAACCTATAGGGGTTTCAGCGCCTGTGACCAATTTCAATCGGTTATTTTCTATCAAGGAATGTGAAGCCTTAGTAAACACGGTCGCTCTGCGGCATGTAGCGCATCCGGACACCAAAACCCAAGCCATACTAAAAACCTCTGTTATATCATCAAGCAACGGTATTGATCTCACCAGCGTTACGGCATATTCCTATGATATTGAAAAGCGTGTTGATTATGTTCAGGTAAGGGGCGGTGACGGATACTATCACAAGGTTCCGGTAGAGTGGGACAGATATGTCCCTCTTACATACACCAACAATTTCTATATATCCACCCAAGAAAACATTGGAGATAAAAATGTAATATCAAGCCGTAAAGGCTTATATATATTCACCTAAAATATTATTTTAAAGGAGATAAGAAAATGGCAAATCAGTTAGACGAGCTCAACCCCGAAGTAAGAGAAGAAGGTCTTGACACCAATGTTATTGCAAAGAAGATCCCTGTACAGGTAGGCACAGAATCTCTCCTGTTTGAGATCTTACTTTGGTTATGCGGTATTTTCCCCGGCGTTATATTTATGTTTATGAAAATCAACGCACAAGAGCATTTTGATCAGTTGCAGCAGAAGATCCAAAGAAACGCATCTCAGATTGATAATTACCTTGAACAGAGAGTTGTCGTTCTTCAAAACTGTGCTCGTCTGCTTGACAAGGCTATCGATCTTGATAAGAACACATTTGAGAATATTGCTAAATACAGATCCGGAAGCGGTGATGCCGATCAAAACCGTAATGCAATGGGCAGCCAGATCGACAGCCTTTCCAGAAGCATCAATATTGCTGTAGAGAGCTATCCCGACCTTCAGGCTCATAAGGAAATCGCAGATGCTATGCAGCAGAATATGTATCTCCAGAGAGAGATTACAGCCGCAAGAGAACTCTATAACGATTCCATCAATCAGTGGAACAAGGATATTTTTGAGTGGCCTACAAAGAAGATAGTTGCTGCTAAAAACGGTTATACTACCAGAATTCCCTTTATTGCATCCAAGGAAATCAAGGAGCAGGCTAAGAGCGTATTCTTTTAATAAAATGTAGTAAAAACAGCAGATGCTCTATGCAACTGCTGTTTTTAACAGAAGGTAAGTATTATGAAAAAGGTAGCTTTGTGGGGCGTGTGGCATGTACACGCCGGACATTTTATTGATATGGCAAGCCGTTACGGTGAGGTTGTCGGTGTCTGGGAGGATAACCGCGAGTGGCAGGTGGAGTTCTGCCGTAAGCATAATTTGTATGCCTATTCTTCTCTTGAAGAAATGCTCTCATCAGATGTCGAGGGCGTTATAGTCTGCACCGAGACCTCAAGACACAAGGAAGTTATATTAAAGCTCGTTGAAGCAGGCAAGCATATCTTTACCGAAAAGGTACTTGCAATAAGTGATGAGGATGCAAATGAGATAGCTGAAGCGGTCAAGAAAAGCGGACTTTTGTTTGCTATATGCTTTCCTAATATTGCTTACGGCTTTACCCAAACCATAAAAAAAGAAATACTTGACAAGGGAGAGCTTGGCAAGGTGAACTCGGTGAGATTCAGTTATTCCCATACTGCCGCAAGTGAGGACGAGTTACCCGCTCACTTCTATGATAAAGAAACGGCAGGCGGCGGTGCGCTTATAGACCACGGAGTTCACGGACTGTCTGTTATATATCATCTCTTTGGTTTGCCCACCAAGTATAAATCTATGCTTACAGTTTCCACCGCAAACGAAGGCTCTCTTGCAAAGAATATGGACAAGGTGGAGGACAATTCCCTTGCTGTGATGGCATATGACAACGGACTTATTGCCGTAAATGAATGCTCCTCGGTGGCATCCGTCCCTCTGACAATTGAAATAAGCGGCGAAAAGGGCAGCTGCCGTTTTACCTGTGACAGCATAACCAAAAATATAGACGGCAAAGAAACCGTGGTTGAGGAAAGCGCCCGGATGTTCCATCCCTTAAAGCAATTTATGCTTGAGGATATCGATCCTTCCTTTGGAGTGGATACAGGTGTTGCCATTACTTATATGGTAAACAGATTATACGAAAACCAATAGATCACTAACAGAAAAGCCTGTTCGATATTAAATCGAACAGGCTTATTTTATAGATTTTCTTTTGCAAAGTCGGCAATAAACTCTGCTGTGTCCTTGTCTTTAACGAGAGGCAGCATACGGTCTATGTATGCCTTAAGTGCCGCTTTGTTTATAGGCTTGGGTTCAGGTGCGAGATTGTCGAGGAAGTTATCGTGACAGATCTGCTTTACCTTTGCGTGGTCAAGGCCTATACCATTGATCTTAAAGTCCCAGTATTCAAACTCGTCATCGGTGGATAAGAATCGGGTAATGGCGTCGAACATATCACCGGGCTTGCCCTGGAATGCATCCGAGGTCATATCTGTACCGAAGATGATTCTGTGGCTGTAGTCATTGAAAAACGCCTTTGCTTCGTCGTGGTGCTTTGTAAAGTTATCATACATTTCCCTGCCGGGGGTGATGTCAAGCTTGAGGTTGGGGTGCTTGTCAAGGAGCTTGCGTGCTTCCTCTATATAATCGGACAAAAAGAAGAAATGAGGGAATGTAAAACGGATCTTTGGATACTTTTCAAGAGTATTCTTTACCTCGTTGTAGATCTCCTCTTTTGACAAAAATGTTCCGTCACCGTAGAACCAGCCCTCTTTATGGGAGAACTCGGGGGCAAGATCATAATCCCAGAAGGTCTCGGGGTCGGCTACATGAGAGATTACTGCAATATCGTTGTCCTCTATATACTTATAGAAGGAATCAAGCATAGGGTCATCGGTGGCAAGTCCGGTCAGCTTACGGGTGGTGGGCTTATTTTCAAGCATTTTGATTCCGTCAAAGCCCATATCCATAAGCTCCTTTACCTGTGCAGCGAAGTCATAACTGCCTGTAGGAGCCTCTGTCACCGGGAACTTGGGATAAACAAGTCCTCCGAGGGCATATATATCAGGATCGATAAGCTTCATTATAGCGGCAAGAATGTTCTGTGTGCCGTCATTTTCCATAGACATATTGAGATTACAAAGACAGGCTACACAGATATGCTTGAAGCCGTATTCCTTTTTATAGTTAAGAAAATACTCGACGCATTTATCTGTATAAACATGAACATGTCCGTCTATCATTGGATTTTTGTACTGTTCCATAAATATCACCTCAACATTTATTATAATACATATTCGGATAATTTGCAATATAATGGAGAAAACAGTTTCAAAAGAAACTGTTTTCTCCATTAGTATTAAATTTATTTTTCCTCTGTATCTGTTTTCACAGGACGCATAACAACGGCACCGTCGATCAACTCAACAGATACCTTTGTCTTTACCTCTATACCCAACATATCGCGGATAACACTGGGTATAACCACTCTTCCCAATTCATCAACAGTTCTTAATACCATAATAGTTTTTCCTTTCGTTTTGGTTACATTACGACAGGATTATACCATTTATTTACATATTTGTCAATAGTATTTTGGAAATTTACTGGCAATTTTCCATTAATTGGTCTTTTTGAGGCGAATTTTGTTTATAAAATATATAATTAAACACCCTAATGCTACACCTGACATATCAAGCAGCATATCCGATATCTGACAGCTGCGCCCGGGGACAAAGTACTGATGGATCTCATCACTTACAGCATACAGGGCACCTATACCGAAGGATATCAGAGAAAACCGCTTTATATGCTGCGCCATAGCTAACGATATGAGAGCTCCTAACAACATATATATGCTAAAATGTGCTGTTTTTCTGATAAAATACTGATTTTGATCTATTATCTCCTGTTGCTGTGCTTCATCCATATCACAAAATCCGGGATATACAACTTTAAGTATTGCACGCAATGTGTTACCACTAGTCTGGGTTGAATCTGTTGCGGGCTCTGCTGACATTGAGAATATAAAGCACATTACAGAGGCAACAAGGCACCATAATATTATACAGATTATTATCTTTTTCATTTTTTCTTTATTAATTTTGTAACACCGAAAACCAAGAAGATCAGCACACAACCACCCAACATACCTTGAAAATCTACAAGTATATCGTTAAATTCAAACGCTCTTCCCGGTATAAGTATCTGATATGATTCGTCAATAAAGGGATATATGATTGCTGCAGCGAAAGGTATAAAATATTTATGCAGATTATTAAGACTGTATAAGGATGCGCAGGACACCAGCAATCCGAGCACAAAAAACAAGAGAAAGTGGGCAGCCTGACGAATGTCTTTATGATTAATAGCTATGAAATCATCTGCTTTTTCCCTGTACTCCTGAGGGGAAATATCCTTATCATTATGAGAGATATCGTAAATCTTTTCAAGCGTTCCCTTGCTCACATTCTTTGATATCTCTGCAGGCTGGGAAGACATAAAAAATATAAGTCCGATCCACAGAACAACAAGAACCCATAATATAATACTTACTGTTTTCTTTTTCATACAATAATCATATGCAAACAAGGAAAGTCCTAAGACTTTCCTTGAGTTGCAATTTAATTAAAATTAGTCGTTGATTTCGATAACAACGCCGGAACCAACTGTTCTACCACCCTCACGGATAGCGAAACGGAGACCCTTCTCGATAGCGATAGGAGTGATGAGCTCAACGTTCATATCTACGTTATCGCCGGGACGGCACATTTCAACATCAGCGGGAAGAGTGATGATACCGGTAACGTCGGTTGTTCTGAAGTAGAACTGAGGTCTGTAGCCGGAGAAGAAGGGCTTCTTACGGCCGCCTTCCTTTTCGGTAAGAACGTAAACCTGACCAACGAACTTGGTGTGAGGATGGATGGAACCGGGCTTACAGAGAACCTGACCACGCTCGATACCCTTCTTGTCGATACCACGGAGGAGAAGACCTACGTTGTCGCCTGCCTCTGCGAGATCCATCATCTTGTGGAACATCTCAACACCGGTAACGGTTGTTGTCTGCTTCTCTTCGGTAAGACCAACGATTTCAACAACGTCGCCTACCTTGATGGTACCACGCTCTACTCTACCGGTAGCAACGGTACCACGACCGGAAATGGAGAATACGTCCTCTACAGGGAGAAGGAAGTCAAGGTCAGCCTTTCTCTCGGGAGTAGGAATGTACTCATCAACTGCGTTCATAAGCTCAACGATAGGAGCGTACTCGGGAGCGTTGATATCCTTGGACTCGGAGAGAAGTGCCTCACGAGCGGAACCACGAACGATAGGAAGATCATCGCCGGGGAAGTCGTACTGAGAAAGAAGATCTCTGATCTCCATCTCAACGAGCTCGAGGAGCTCTTCGTCGTCAACGAGGTCGGTCTTGTTCATGAATACTACGAGAGCAGGAACGTCAACCTGACGAGCGAGGAGCACGTGCTCACGGGTCTGCTGGAGAGGACCGTCGGTACCAGCAACAACGAGGATAGCACCGTCCATCTGAGCAGCACCGGTGATCATGTTCTTAACGTAGTCAGCG
>JAFYLH010000008.1 GCA_017537175.1 Clostridia bacterium
AAAGTGTGAAAAAGTGGTGTATATTCGACATATACACCACTTTTGAATACTTATCAGACTATATTAGTAGATATAGTCATTAATATAACAACTGTTCGTTGGTTGGAGAAATGTCCTGAAAATATGTTTTTTCAACACGTCTGACCGACTTTTTCGACAGTCTGAAACCTGCCAATCGGCAGGTTTTTTAGTTCGTTTCGGGACATTCTGCTTTTCGCTTCATTCTTTTCAGCATTGCCTGCAGCTTTGGGGTATTGTACCGCAGAGCAAGTGTGGGCAATATATTCAGAAAGAGATTGACTATGGCAACCGGCAATGCAATTGTAAAAGCACAAATATCGGGTATAAATACCATAGGCAAAAATCCTATGGGATAGGATAGTCTGTGAGTAAGGACACCCTTGTTACACTCAATAATAAATTTTTCTATATAATCCGGACTGTTTGGCTCCAATATGCGCTTTTTGCTGAAGCCTCCAAGTCCCCCGAGCTCCCATACCTTATCCTTCCAGCTACGCACCTTAAGGCTTTTGTAAAGGCGTTTATCCTTATCGGAGACATAAAACAGACGGTTGTTTATGCCAAACAGCCTGTCAGGCATTTTGTTTATTATAATGGCTATCAGTCCGTCAAGGGCAAATTGAGCTATAGTGCATAAAATTACCGCTATGACAACATTATACCAGGATGCCGTGTTACACAGAATGTTTATTACCGATATAATAAGCATTGCTATGCCTATTACCGAAAGATATAATTTCATATGTCACCGTATACAAGAGGGGTATTGTAAAATTCCTCGTAGACCTTAACCCATGCTTCATAGTTTTTGTTTTTCATATCCCTTTTTGCCTCTGTGAGCGAAAGGCCTTGATCGGGGTAAATTGCAGGCAGGATGTGGAGTGTAAACTCCTGTACCGGAAAACCGTCTCCATCAATAATATCGCTGTCCTCCATGGTTATAAATATCGGAACAACAGGAGCCTTGTTTCGTACAGCCAGAGAAAATGCGCCGTCCTGCATGGGACGGGGCTTGCGGTAGTTCCACCACATACCCTGCTCGGGATATATAAGTATTGTCTCACCCCGTCTTAAAAGCTCTGCAACCGCCCTCAAAAACTTAACGGTAGTGGCCTTCTGGCTTGATAAGGGCAGGGTGTTACAATGCCGCATAAAGAGCCCAAAGGGCTTGGGCGGATTGGTATAGTTACCCTCGCGGATGACCTTATAAAGCAATTTGCCCATCATATGATCTCTCAGCGCTACCCATACGGCATAGTTGTCACCTACGCTGAAATGATTACAGGTGACTATTTTACCGCCTTCTACTGCAGTAAAATTTTCTATACCGCGAACCTCCTTGATTATCAGCTGCTTTTTTGCGATCATTTTATCAAAGAAACGCGCACCCATAATATTGGCGATCTTATTTTTAATTTTGCTGGACAGCTTTTCGTTGAGATAATCCACCTGATCCGGCATAAGGGGATAAGTTTCGGGATCATCCTCTACATCAAGATGCCACAGCTCTTTTTTCTCAAGCTCTGCAATTCTTCTCAGCAGCTCTAATTTATGTGCAGACTGTTCCATATTTATTATCTCCGCAAATCGTTTTTGAAAAGGTGTGATCCGAAATAACTATTTCCATTGCGTGCTTTAGTATTTCTATACCGTCAGCTTCTTTTTTTGCTTTTTCCTTATCTCCAAAATTCTTTTTGTTTTGGAGTATCTCATTATAAAAACGGGATTTTTTTGCATAATGCCAAAAGTATTCTCCGTCCATAACATCATCATACTGCCAGGGCTTTTTATAAAGCGCATAGTGAACTATGTTCTTTTTACCCTCTAAGGGCAGAGTCATGGGCTCCTTGTTCCAGCCGTTGGGAAGGGTATAGATCCTGTCCTTGCAGAGATAATTGAGATACGCCTGATCCGGATCGAGCAGGTCAAAATCATATTTTGTAATGAGTTCTACAAACCTATCCTCTATTCTGTTATTTCTGAACTCCTTAAGATTTATGACCAAAACACCTGCGTTGACATAGCAATCGGGATTCACACCGAGAGCCTGACTTGCATAGTCTCTGAACTCAGCCGTGTTCTGAACATATTGCTCGGGAGCCGCGGCAATAATATTATCACTGAGGGGTATATTATATAGCTCGGATATATCCCCCAAAACAACAAGATCACAGTCCAGATATATTATCCTGTCATATTGGGTAAACATAGAAGCAATAAATAAACGGTAATAGGTAACAATCGAAAAATGGTATACATCCTTAAAGCGGTGCTTTATGCCCTCAATTTCCTTTGAGATATCTATGAAATCAATAGTAAACCCGGGACATTCATTCATCCTGACCTTATCGATATTATCTTGTCTTAGTCCCGTATTTAAAACTATAATTCTATAGCTATAGTCCCTTGATGCATTGGCAATAAGAGATGATACAGCCACATCGAGATAGGGAATATAATTATCGTCGGTTGAAAAGAAAACGGGGATCTCTTTATTCATCGATATGCTCCTTTACTTCTGATATAGTTTAATAAATATTATATTTATTATATATGTATAATATAATTATGTACACCTAAGCATCGGAGAAACCTATATATATATGGGTATCCATACCGTAGAATTCGGATTTTTTCGACTCTCCGTTTCGTAGAATTGCGCAAAAATGCCCTATTTTCGGCGAAAATAGGGCATTTTATGAGTTATTTTGGCTTTTTGATAAAGGAACACAATATGATTACGACCTGTCCGGCAACACCCAATAAATAAACGAGTGAAGCATTCTTTCCAAAATACAGGAATGTAAATTGAATAGTTGCCAGGATCGACCACATCAATGCGGATATGATGAGGTAGTTGTGTCTTGGGTTAAACCAAATTGAATTGAATACCAATTTAACTATCAAAACAACAGGCAATGTGTATATAAAATATAACCATTGAAAGGACATTCTTCCTATGATCAAAGAGGTAATGATAAAGGCCAGTATGGCAGCTATCCAGCCGCCGCCCTCTGCGATATATGAAATGGCGTGACGGTTATATTTTACTTCCTTATCGGCGGGTTCTTTTTTGTCGACAGGCTTTGGGGCTTCTTCTCCTTTTATGAGGTAATCCAAAGTAACACCAAACAGATCTGCCATTTCCACCAATACGGCAAGATCGGGGGATGACTCGGCTCTTTCCCATTTTGATACGGTCTTGTCCGAATAATTCAGCTTTTCACCCAACTCCACCTGTGTCATATTGTTTGCAATACGAAGCTCGGTTATATTTTTGGCAACAGTATTTTTTACATCACGCATTATAACACCTCTTAATATGATCGCAGTATCATTTTTCGGCCTTTGTCAAAGTATTTTCCGGGCTTTTGCTGATAACCTCAAATTTCTCTTGTGTACTGATTTTCCTTCTGCTTGTTGATATCTCAACAGTTGTAAAATTATAACATAATTTTCCTCAAATGTCAACATAGGCAGGGAAGATAGGGAACAGAAGGGTACTGTCTCTTACTGTCAAATCTATCCGACCGCCAATGTTAACAATATGATAATATAACATATTTACTATTGAATTTTCCTGTATTTTTTAGTATCATAAGTGTCATAAAACAAGCGAGGTCTTATTATGAGAAAAACCAAGATAGTATGTACTTTAGGTCCTGCATCGGCAAACGAAGAGATCATAGAAAAGATGCTTAAGGCAGGCATGAATATTGCAAGACTTAACTTTTCCCACGGCACCCACCAAGGACACCGTGAGTATATAGAGATGTTCAGAGCTGTCAGGGACAGGTTGGAGATCCCTGCCGGGGTTATGCTGGATACCAAGGGTCCTGAGATCCGTGTGGGAACTTTTGAGGGCGGTAGTGCCGTGCTTGAAGAGGGTAAGGAGTTTGTGCTTACCGTTTCAGAGTGTGTGGGTAATTGCCAAAGAGCTGAGATATCCTATAAAAATCTTCCCGCCGAGGTAAAGAGCGGCGACAGATTGGTCATGGATGACGGAAAGATCTCCCTTAAGGTAGAATCTGTAAAGGACAATGATATAATCTGCCGTGTTATTCACGGTGGTAAGGTCTCTGACCGTAAGAGCGTCAATCTGCCCGGAGTTGCCCTTGCAATGCCCTATATGAACGAAAAAGACAAGGCGGATATACTGTTCGGCATAGAAATGGATGTGGACTTTGTTGCTGCCTCCTTTGTTCGTTCAAGGGATGATGTTATCACTCTGCGTAAGTTTCTTGACTACAACGGCGGACATGACATTAAGATAATATCCAAGATAGAGAATATGCAGGGAATTGAGAATTTTGATGAGATCCTCAGTGTATCCGACGGTATTATGATAGCCCGCGGTGATATGGGTGTAGAGGTCCCCTTTGAAAAGCTGCCGGGCATCCAGAAGCGCTTTATCCGCCGTTGCTACACAGCAGGTAAGATGGTAATAACCGCAACTCAAATGCTTGAGTCTATGATATCCAACCCTGCACCCACCAGAGCCGAGATAACAGATGTAGCCAATGCGGTCTTTGACGGAACCTCTGCGGTTATGCTTTCGGGTGAGAGTGCTATGGGCAAGTATCCCGTCAAGGCAGTGGAGACTATGGCAATGATCGCCCGTCAGGCCGAAAAGGATGCCTTTGATATGAATATGTACTGTGACAGGCAGTTCGATATGGATTCGGGAGATATTGCCAATGCTATATGTGACGCGGCCTGCACCACAGCCCGTGATATCAATGCCAAGGCGATAATTGCCGTGACAATGCACGGTCATACCGCCCGCCGTATGAGCAAGTTCAGACCCGTATATCCCATAGTTGCCGCAACTCCCAAGGAAAAGACCTTCCATCAGCTGGCGCTGAGCTGGGGTGTTTATCCTGTTGTAGCCCGTATGATAAGCGATTCGGATGAGCTTTTTGTTCATGCTGCCGATTGTGCAAAGCAGCTTGATATAGTCTCAAACGGAGATCAGGTGGTTATAACTGCAGGTCTGCCCCTGAACTCGGGAGCTTCTACCAATATTGTGCGTATACACAGGGTAGGGGATTTTCATATAGACAATAAATAAATGACAATAATCATCCGCGCAGCGGATGATTTTTCAGACTGTCGAAAAAGTCGGTCGGACGTGTTTTAAAAACATTTTTTTGGACAATCTTTCCAACTAACGAACAGTTGTTATATAATAACCATATCCCCCAACAGAGTCTGATAAGCATTCAAGGACGGCATAAACATCGAGTTTATGCCGTCCTTTCACACTTTTCCGCGAAAAGAGTCACTACCTTACTAAGTAAGCCTACGGACTCTTTTCACGAAAACCTACCTTCCTTTTTCAAAGTCTGCAGCGTGTCGATAAGTTTATCGACACGCTAAAAAATCATCCGCACAGCGGATGATTTTTTTGATTTACATTGAATCGACGGAATGCTTGTGATATAATAAAGGCATCAAGCCCGAGGAGCGATAATATGGCTATTTACTTTAACGAAGAAAATCGGCATTTTTACCTTGAAAGTAAGGATGTTTCATATGTGTTCCGCATCAACCGTATCGGCTTTGCCGAGCATCTTTATTTCGGTAACCGTATAGGCCGTGAGAATATGGAATATATGCAGAGCATCGGTGCAGGCTCCACCTATGCACAGATGCCGGGAGAAAGAAATCAATGCTATTCCTTTTACAATCCCGAAATATGCTTTTACGGTACAGGCGACTACCGTGAGCCTACCGTAATGGTTAAAAATCCCCAAGGGGACAGGCTATGCCGCCTGCACTATATCGGACACGATATCATAGATACAAAGCCGAGGGTAAAGGGTATGCCCTCACTTTCGGGAGGGCAAACGCTTATTCTTCACCTTGAGGATGAGCTTACCCGTTTCGGGGCAGATCTTTACTATACGGTTTATGAGGATGCTCCTGTTATTGTAAGGCGCATCGTATATAAAAACAATTCTCAAAATGATCTTATACTTGACCGTGCATATTCCTTTGCGCTCTCTTTACCCAATAAGGATTATGATATCCTTACCCTTTGCGGCTCCTGGGCAAATGAGAGACAGATGCAGTACACCAAGCTGAACCGAGGGGTCGTTTCCATCGACTCAAAAAGATGCACCTCATCTGCGGTGCTGAACCCCTTTATTGCCGCAGTCAGCCACGGTACTACCGAGGAGCAGGGCGAGGTCATAGGAGTTAATCTTGTGTACTCATCCTCTTATATTCTGAAGGCAGAAAGAAATCCCGACGGAAAGGGTATGCTTTGCGGAGGTATAAACGATTTCGATTTTGAGTGGCATCTTGCCCCCGGCGAGGAGCTTGAAGCTCCCGAGGCAGTGATTGCATACTCTGACAAGGGTCTTGGCGAAATGAGCCGCGCCTTCCACGATGTTTACCGCGATCATCTTATAAATCCCCGTTATGTCAATGCTAAACGCCCCATTGTTATAAACAACTGGGAGGGCACGGCCTTTAATTTTGACAGCCAAAAGATCATCGATATGGCAAAGGCGGTAAAGGGACTGGGTATTGATACCTTTGTCCTTGACGACGGCTGGTTCGGCCGCCGTGACGATGACACCTCCAGCCTCGGAGACTGGTTTGTCTATGAGGACAAGCTGCCCGGAGGCCTTAAGCCTGTGATAGATGCAGTTCACGAAAACGGTATGAGGTTTGGTCTTTGGTTTGAGCCTGAGATGATAAGCGAGGACTCCGAGCTTTACCGCGCCCATCCCGATTATGCCATAGGTGTTCCGGGTAGAGTGCGCTGTACCTCCCGCCGCCAGTATATGCTTGACCTTACCCGCAAGGAGGTAAGAGACTATATCGTAGACTCGGTAAACAAGGTGTTAGAAGAAAACGAGATAGACTATGTCAAGTGGGACTATAACCGCAATGTCACCGACAACTATTCACTTGAGCTTGCTCCCGAAAGACAGAAGGAATTTGCACACAGATATGCTTTAGGTCTTTATGATATCTGCGAGCGCATAGTCAACGGTAACCCCGACATCTTTTTTGAGGGCTGTGCAGGAGGCGGAGCGAGATTTGACCCCGCTATGTTATATTATTTCCCCCAGATATGGACCAGCGACAATACCGATGCTGAGGACAGAACCAGGATCCAGTACGGCACCTCGATATGCTACCCCTTGTCGACTATGAGCTGTCATGTTTCTGCTATTCCCAATCATCAGTCGCGAAGAAGCTGCAGTATGAGAACAAGAGGAGATATTGCACACCTGGGTGCTACAGGCTATGAGCTTGACACCACACTGCTGACCGACGAGGAAAAAGAGGCTATAAAGGAGCAGATAATCGCTTACAAGGAGTTTTCACACCTTATCCTTTCCTCGGATCTGTACAGGACCGAAAATCCCTTTGAGGGTAATTTCTTTGGCTTTAATATTGTTGCAAAAGATAAAAGTGAGGCCGTCTTTACCTGCTACCGCAGACACAAGGTCGAGGAACAGGTTAAGTTTGTTTATCCAAGAGGACTTGATCCCGAGAAAAAATATTACATACCCGAAAGGGATGTCACCCTGTCGGGAGCTACCATAATGAACGCGGGCTTACAGCCCTGGTATCCTCATACCGACTTTGCAAGCTATGTGTTCCACTTTAAAGAGGTAAAATAAGAATGATATATTCTCTTGTGAGAATATGATATATTTACCGAGGTAAATATGATATATTGCTGTCGCAATATGATATATGCCGTAAGGCATATTAAGGTATAAAATAATCCGTTGCTTTTTTGAACCAACGGATTATTTTCAGACTGTCGAAAAAGTCGGTCGGACGTGTTGAAAAAACATATTTTCAGGACATTTCTCCAACCAACGAACAGTTGTTATATTAATGACTATATCTACTAATATAGTCTGATAAGTATTCAAAAGTGGTGTATATGTCGAA
>JAFYLH010000009.1 GCA_017537175.1 Clostridia bacterium
ACGTCCATCGGTTCTTACACGGCTATCGTTCGGGATACCTTTCAGATATCTGTCGGTAAGCAACCCCTGAGCCAACGGGCTGAATATAATCATACCCTTGCTTTCCTTTTTAGCCATATCGAGAATACCATTGTTTTCAACCGTTCTATCGAAAATAGAATATCTGTTTTGGTTGATAACAAAAGGACAATGTAATTCTGATAAAATATCAGCAGCCTTTTTCATTGTTTCTCCATCATAGTTGGATAAACCAACGTAAAGAGCTTTGCCGCTTTTCACGATGCTATCAAGCGCCCACATAGTTTCATACAAAGGCGTATTAGGATCCATTCTATGATGATAGAAAATGTCTACATAGTCGAGTTTCATTCTCTTAAGGCTTTGGTCAAGGCTTGCAGTCAGATACTTTTTACTGCCAAAGTCACCGTAAGGACCGGGCCACATATAATATCCGGCCTTTGTGCTGATAATCATCTCGTCTCTATACGAGCTTAAATGCTCGTGAAGAATCTTTCCAAAATTCGCTTCGGCACTGCCGGGTTCAGGACCATAGTTATTTGCTAAATCAAAGTGTGTAATGCCATTATCAAATGCAGTAAAACACATTTGACACATATTATTATAGTCCGCATTATCACCGAAGTTATGCCATAAACCAAGCGATACTGCAGGAAGCTTTAATCCACTTTCGCCACATCTTCTATATGGCATCTTATCATAACGTTTTTCGTTAGCAGTATATCCCATATACATTCTCCTTTACTAATCTATTCAAATCAACTATTTATCTTTTTTCTTACCACGAAGTTTTCCAATAAACAATGCGGCACCTAATACTGCGGCTACAACACCTGTTACAATCGGTATAATTATCTTTTTCATTTCGTGTTTCTTTCTATCCATATCATATCTTAAATCTTCGGCTGATACCGAATCTCGTTCACCGCATACACAGTAACGAACGCTTTCGGATCAACCTTCTTGACAAAATCCATCAATTTTCTGTATTCATGTTTATCTACAATTGTAATAATTTCTTTTTTCTCTGTTTTATCATATGCTCCGGTAATTTCGTTGAGCGTTGCACCGCTATGAAGCTCGTGTAGCACAAAATCAGTTATCTCGTCAAGCTTAGGCGAAATAACACATACACGTCGCTTGATATTCAAACCGAAAATGAAGTGGTCAACGATTATGCCGCCGAAATAGGTACCGAGAACACTAAGCACTACGGTTTTGGTATCATAACAAAAGGCTGCTGCCAAGGCCACAGCTATCCCGGCAATTGCACCTGCACGTCCCAAATCCATCTTCAAATACTTGTTCATTATTTTTGCAACAATATCAAGACCGCCGGAGGAAGCGTTACGTGAGAAAAGGATGGCCATTGCCATACCGACAACAAGTATGTAACAGAGTACATCGATTAGCGGATCCTGCGTGAGGGATTGGAAATTCGGGAAAATGATCTCAAATACACCCATTGACACCGGGACCATAATGGATGTATAAACGGTTTTTGCTCCAAATTCAGGCCCGATTAAAATGAAACCCATAATCAAGAGAAAAACGTTTATTGCCAACGTAATCATCGACACCGGCAGAGGAATAAAGTTCCCGAGCACCATAGCAAGAGCCGATGCACTACCAACGGCCACATGGCTTGGCAGCATAAAGAAATAGATTGCCGCAGCAGCCAATACAGCACCGAACGTTATAATCAAGAAATCTTTTATTGAGTTTATTATCTTTGCTTTTTTCATAGCGTTTTTGACCTTCTTTAAAACAATATAATTAGTTATTTGGAGTAAAATAAAGGGAATACTCTCCCAAATTGATGGGCAACGTGGGAACCTCAGAACCATCATAATATTCCGTCGGAGCTACCGTAGCATATCCCTTGATGCCGTCAATCATTACCTCATAATCGGTGCCTTTAGGTGTTTTCTGCTGCACCTTGTAAGTTCCACTGTAGGTCTTATTATTAGTTGCATCTGTAATGGTAATCGAGCCGTCCTTGGCAACCGGTTTAATATTCACGATTTTTGCATTAGGGTGTATGTCGTCCTCGGTAACACGCTGTCTATGATACCAATGGAGAGAAGATATATTACCCGTCATGTTCACGCCGCCGAGAACACACAGAATAATTCCAACTATCGTTGTCGTTATAAAGCATTCCATAACTTTTCCTCCTGTCGTATCAATCTAAAACAACGGACTTTTTCTTACCCTTTTTGTTCTTCGGATATGCTCTGATACGGATAACAAAATCAAGATTGATCGCTTCGACAGTTCCGTTCTTTTCCACGAGAATAGCACTGTCACTAACTTCCTTGATAACACCCTCAAACTGATGGTTGCTGTCAAAGGAAGAAATCAAACACTCCTTATCAACAAATCTTTTTGCAAGCTCTTTCATTTCGGTATTGCCCTCCGTTTTTCTTTTCTTGATAATTTGTCTTGCGACAACTGCCCGCCGATTGCGAAATATAACAAAAAATATGATAATCCACAAAATGATTATTGGTATGTAAGTTGATGGCTTCATTTCATCATTCTTTCCACGTATTTTTTCACTTTTCCTCTGTCGAGTGTAATGATGAGTTGTCGTGCACCCTTATGGCTTGTAATATATGTAGGCTCATTTTCCATGACATAACCAGTGAGTTGTAAATACGGATCATAGCCTCATTCTTTTAATGCTGCTACAATATGTTCCATTGCAGCAATAAATTGTTTTTCATCCATATTTACACCTCCAAGTTACCTTGTCTCTTTTTCCGGTACAATCTCCATAATATCATCAAACTCACATTTCAGTGCTGAACATATCTTAACGAGAATATCCGAACTAACATGCTCATCGTGTCCCATTTTGGTAATGGTAGACCAGCTAATACCCGCACTGTCCATTAAATCCTTCTTTTTCATTTCACGATCAATAAG
Organism: Clostridia bacterium; assembly: GCA_017537175.1. Classification (GTDB taxonomy): domain Bacteria; phylum Bacillota; class Clostridia; order Oscillospirales; family CAG-272; genus RGIG7300. The sequence continues at coordinate 2,950 of JAFYLH010000009.1, forward strand.
AAGTTTCCATAATCGTTTGTAACTGATAGCCATTGTGTTTCCTCCGGTTGATCATTTTGTTGATAATTCATTGTAGCACAATATTCTTGCAAATACAATAATATTCACTTGTTTGAAATAATAAAGATACCCATATAACAAAAGCTATAACTTGGGCAAGAATTGTATGAGTTAACACGTAATATGTCTGAGGCTAATCTGAAAATACTTGTTGATTTGGCAAAACGCTTATCCGATTAAGATATCACATTGAAAAGGACGGTGACTAAAATCAGTCACCGTCCTTTTAACATATTCTTCTCAATAAATTTTCGTTATGAAAAAGTCCTCGTCAAAAGCGGATATGCTTTCGAGTTCGTGAAACCCATAAAGCTTTTTGCCATTGGCTGCATAAGTGATATCATACGTTACGTCCATATTCCAGCAAGAGCCGTTAATATATACTCTGTTCCATGTGTGGAGATCGGTTCTATTGGTTCGTGACATTCCGTCAATTACATAGCAAGGGATATTCTGACTACGACAAAACGCCGCAAACAGGTGGGAGAAGTCATAGCAGAGACCTTTTCGGGTTCGTAGTGTCCTACGAATGTCAAAGTACTGAATGAAAGGATCTGCTTCATAGTCATATTCAAAGTTTTGAATCATCCAATGATAGAATGCCTGTACCTTTTCTTCGTCTGTTTCACAGCCGGAACATATTTCGTCAGCGAGTTCTTCTGTTTGCGCGTCCCACAGGGTAGCGCCTCCGTTTAGAAAATAAGGTGCTTCCGGTTTGCAGACAAAGTTATAAGCCGAAACCAGAGTGACAATAATCAGTCCGCTCACTGCCAACACATAAATTTTCGTCAAGAAACCGTCTTTGCCAAAATCTCGGTCGTATGCGAAAAAGTATATCAATTCAATGCCATAGGGAACAATCGTAGCGAAAACCATAATTCTACGACATTCCAATGTATAAGCAAAGTTCATCATAAGAATGAGAAAAAACAAAAAGTAAATAACAGCTCGCAGGATTTTAGAGCGTGTATCGACCAGTAGAAACAGAGTTGGCAGTACCGAAAGCAAATATAATGTTGTAAACATTGGCGACAGTGCAAGAAAGCCTTTCAGGTACACGCCAAGCAGTAGGTTATATGTAAGTGCGATAGCAAAGAAAATGATTCTTGATCTTGTGTTGGTTTTAGATGTCTTTTTAGTCTTCATTTCAAAATCTCCTTTATGTACGAAAATTCATTGAAACGAAGAAGTGGCAGTACAGAGCAACAAACTCTGTACTGCCACAAACAAAGGCTATTTAACATCTTTTAAGAAAACAACAAACCCGAACGTTTCACCGATTGGTAAAAGGTTCGGGTTTGAATGCTTTGGTGCGGGTGACAGGAATCGAACCTGCACGTCGGGGACACCAGATCCTAAGTCTGGCGCGTCTGCCAGTTCCGCCACACCCGCGTAAAGTATATGATAACACAACCTACCCCAAAAGTCAAGTAAAGAAACGGATATTGAATATTCCCTTTACTTTTTTAAAAAATCTGTTGTTATTGTCAATAATATGTGTTAAAATTAAACAGAACCGAGGTGAGACTATGACTAAGGCTACCAAAAGGATCTTTACAGTACTATCAATACTGCTGCTTATATCTGCCTTATTTTTACCCATATACAGTGATGGCGGCGGTATATTCACCTTAAGCGCCAAATACAATTTCGCCCGTATCGTAGGTGACTGTATAGTAAAGGAAGGCACACTTAAGCTATGGGTGGTGCATATGACCGCAGGAATATTTGTTCCCGCGGCGGCTATGCTTGCCTGCTCTCTTACAGGAATGAGATTTTACTATGCCGTCTTTAATACTCTGGGGCTCCTTGTCTGGTTTTTCAACTTTTTCAGACTTGCCATCGACAAAGGTTTTATGCATCTCATAGACGGAGAAAAAACCGATATTGCCTTAGGTGCCTGGCTTGCGATACTCTTCTTTCTTATTTCAAGCCTTATATTGCTCAGTACAAAAAGAAAGACCGACAAAGAGGAAAAGCCCCGCACCGACGGCCGTTGTCCCCATTGCGGAATACGATTGAGAGGCAACATTGACCGTTGTCCCCGTTGTAACACAAAATTAAAAACAAGGAGAAAAACATGAAAAAGCTTATCGCTATTATCTTAAGCACCGCTCTGTTGCTTTGCTTTGGGGCATGTAGTGCCGTACAAAATGCAGAGCCCATAATAATGGAGACAGACAAAGACTTTTTCAACCCTGACATCATAAGAAAAACCCTGTCCCTGAACAGCGGCGACCTGGTTGCGGTAACAGAGGATGGTACTCTGCTTGTTCCCGGGTATTTTGCTTCGGGAAGCGGTGAGTACAAAAATGCTGCAGATGTTGCATCGGTGGATGTAAGCTCAAACAATTTTGCTGTTTTATACAATGACGGTACGGTAGACTTTATGACAAAGGGAATTGCCAAGCCTGTGGGTAGCGAGCAGATATATACCGAGGTCGAAGCATGGAGTGATATAGTGGACATCGCCTGCACAGACAAGACCGTGGTCGGTCTGACAAGAAACGGACAGATTAAGGTTGCTTCTCTTGACCAAGGCTGGGCTCAGATGACCTCAGGCTGGGCAAGCGTCATAGCCATAGACCTTGACGGAAGCTGCCTTACTGCTCTGAGAAATGACGGCAAGGTGTTTGTATGCCAGAGCCTGAACGGCAAAATGTACAATCACTGCCCCGACTGGGAGGATATCATATCCATCCATACAAGCGGTAACATCTACGGTGTAAGCGACAGCGGGAAAGTATACTGCTATGATCCCGTATCAAAGACAAGCTCTGAGCTTAGCGGACTTGATTCTGTAATCAAGGTAAGCGGTGACAAGGATGCTATCATTGCATTAAAGAGTAACTCAAGCGTTGTTTGCCTCAAGGATGAGCTCAATGACAAAATATCGGATTGGACGGGTGTTGCGGATATAGCAGGAAATATCAATACAGTTGTAGCATTGAGCAATGACGGAAATATACTGTATGCCACACTTAAAGAAGGCGGTTCTTCTTCTGAGTATGTGGGCTGGAGTAATATTTCGGTTCCCGCAAAGTAAGAATGCATAGGAGGAGGAACAAAATGAAACTCAAATCTGTTATTGTAATATTTCTTTGTATCATAACTCTTTTATCCACAACATCCTGCTCTTTAATTAAGGATATAACCAAAGAAACAACCGGGCAGGAGCAGCCCCGGGAAAGTGAAGTTCCTCTTGAAGAGGAGCAGGAGCCTGCCGGCTATACCGTTATCAGTGAAGCTCTTTTCACCGAGGGTGATATTCAGCCTTTTTTCAGCGTAATATATGACGAAATGATCATATTGGCTGTTAATGAGTATACAGTCAACGGCGAAAAATTTCTTGTAGACTACGAGGGCAACAAGCTTGTAAATGTAAGCGACGTCGACAGCTACAGCGGCGATTATAAAGACCCGTATGTATATTGTGATGTGTGTAATGAATACAATACCGGCAGCACAGCAATAGACCCCACAAATTTTAATGTAATATCCTATTACGGCGGTCACGGCGGTCCTATAGGCTATACTGTCATTGATGAAGATACAGGTCTTAAATACATCGTAGTAGCTGATGCTTATCCTGAAACAGAATGGGAAGACTGTGACATCCTTCCCCTTGGTAAGCGCCGCGATTTAACCGAGGATGAGCAGACCTACAGCAGCTCTGATTATACCTATGATCCTATAGGTGAATATGTTTTATTGATAGGAGACAGAATAGCAGTCCGCGACGGCTTTGATTTTGGCATAAAGTTTGACAGCTACGGTATCACAGCACTTTCCAAGGACGGAAACTGGGGCTACTATAACAGCAAGGGCGAGAATATACTCCCCCACGAGTATTCCACCTCCACACATTATATCCACGATTACTGGACAGATACCCTCCACTACATACCCTACAGCTCCTCTTTTGGATATATTGCTCTTAACAAGGACGGTATGTGGGGCTATGCCGACACCGAGGGCAATATGATAACCGATTTCATTTTTGAAGAGGCACGCCCGGTGTATATGGGTATGGCGTGGGTAAAGATGAACGGAGCCTGGTCGGTAATTTCACTGGGTGAATATGATGAAGGCATATCACAGGAAGAAGCCTATGCCCTGCTAAAGGAGGAATATCCAATCGAAAACTATGTATGCACATACCTCCCCGACAAGGATGATACCTATTACAAAACCAGATCCTATTGCTATAAGGTTGAGTATACAGACTATGACATTACCCACCTTGTATGGGTTATGTATAACGGAAGAGTCTGCGCTCCCGTTTCGGTTAATAATAAATATTATTAAATTTAAAAGCGGCAAGTTGCCGCACCCAAAAACACCCGTTAATTCAGTTTTACAAATCACACGAAATAGAGTAATTCCCTATATATAAAAAAAGCTATCACGAAACAAAATTCGTGATAGCTTTTTCTGATTATAATTTCACTCGCTTACAAAACAGAGTCAATTTTCCTGCAATTGAACCGATATGGAGAGATCCGCGCAAATATCATCTATTGCTGAATTCAATTCAGAAACAGCTGCCTTGATCTCCTGCTTTTTCTCTTCGCTCTGTCTGGAGATCGCTGCCGCCTGCTCTACCTGATTTTCCAGTGCAGTAATCTGCTCGTTAAAATAATCCGAGATCAGTTGCTTAACATTTGACTGTATTGTAGAATACATATCATCTATAGCAGTAAATGTAGCCGCTCTTAAACCGGGGAATTGTCCCTTGATCTCGAAGATCACATCAGGCATGCTTTTTTTGATTTCTCTGTTACGCAAAGATCCGGAAACATAGTCTGTAATAAAGGTAAGCCAACTGGGAGAACCCATGCTTCCAAAGAAAGCAATCTTATCACCTAATGTCCAACTCTTGTTATGCAGCGCAAGCCTGAATGAAGGCGTTGTTGTAACGCCGATCATCGAAAAGTCCTTGCTTACATTAGCAGATATATCATCAAGCAAATCATAAAGATCAGCTGTGAATTTGTCAATACATCTGTCAATTGCTGTCTGGATCGTTTCGGTACAATACATAGAGTAATTATTCTTAACATCCTGAACCGAATAATTGCTGAGAAGCTTTGTTTCCTGCTCCATTTCGGTCAGCATCGCATCGATCCATCGAGTAGTATCACCCTTAGCCTTCTCGATCATAGCATCAATATGTGAGAGCTCACCCTCTTGCTGTTCGTCCTGACGCTTTTTGTACTCAGCAAGCTCCAAGGCTTTTTGGTTTATTTCATCATGATTCAAGGTCAAGCCCTGCATCAATGCTTCAAGAAGCATATTGATCTCTTCGGTCATAGCCGAGATCAGTCTGTGAACTCGATTGGGGATAACATATTCCTTTTTCTCTTCAAGAAGTTCGGTCAAGCTCTTTCTCAAGGAATCAAAATTGTTTTCAAGATACTCCTCCAGCTCGGCGTTGGGGCGTGCTACACTCAACTGTTTACAACGTTCATCAAGTGCGCTGATCATAAAGGGAGTTTCGCCCGGAAGAATGTTGGAGAGCCTGTCATTTATAACCTCAACAACTCTTTCACAACCCGCTTCATCCTCAAATGAATCACAATAATTTGATACCATAAGAAACTCTGTATACTTTTGGGGCTTGATAACATTCTTTATAAAAAGCTGCTCCTGTATGGAAAGGGGATATAACGCAGAAAAAACATAGATAACTGCATCCGACTGCTGCAATGCGTTTCTTACATCACCAAGGAAATCCGCTATAGAGTCGCCGAGACCGGGAGTGTCAATGATTGTAAGCTGCTTTAATATTTCAATAGGTCTTTTAAGCTCTATTTCATATGCCCTTTCGGGAAGCTCTGCCAAAATTGTTTTAAGACGGTCGCAATGTAATTCTTCATCCGACAGGGCTATACGACGGCCACCCGACAAAATCAGCTCGTTTTTGTGATTACCGTAGCTGATCTTGTTTGTGGTAATTGTCTCTGTGGTTATATTGGTCGTAACAACATCTTCACCGAGGATGGCGTTGATCAAACTGGATTTGCCGCGCTTGAACTCACCGCATACGGTTAAGGTAAGAGGCAGATCCTTCTGTCTGCGAATAGTTTTATCCCATTCTTTGATCTTTTCTATAATACCTTCACCCAACAGCATAGAATACTTGGTGTCATAGGTAAATATTTTCATTCGATCCAAAAATGTTTCAAGGTTTTGAATAATCTCATTACCGCTATATACTATTCTATCTTCAATACTCATTTTATGTCTCCTTTTCCGTTAACATCAATGTACCTCTTACAACGGCGGTCAACCTCTTCTTTGCTTCGCATAATGCAACCCGGTATCTTTAAATCAGGTCTCCAGCTGTTATAAAAGGTTTCACATTCTGCAAATTCAAGCTCGGCAAAAATTCTCTTAATAGGAAGCGGATGTGAAGCCATAAGCTCTCTAAAACGATTAGGATTGTTCATCGTCATTTCCATCTGCTCTTTTAAAGACTGGATAGTGAGGTTTGTGTCGATCTTATCTTCAACCTTTACCGCACCGTATAAGAACTTTTTGTCTACACTGTATACATCTTCAAGATTGTCGCAGCAGATCATTGCCGCACGGTCTGCTGTAACCTCGGCTGCTCTTGACCAAGAACTGAGTAACATCTGGATACCGCTTGTAAGTAAGTTGTAAAAGGGTGTCAACAGACCCTTCAAGAACAATTGATCTCCTATTATAATGCCCGCCAAGCTGCCTTGGATCAGCAAAGAATTAATAACATTATAGGTGGTATGACAATTTTGTATATGTCCGCATTCATGTCCGATAACAGCCTTCAGCTCGCCTAAGGTCATTCGCTCTAAAAGAAGACTTGTTACTACTATAAACGGCTCGGAATCAGCTGTAGCAAATGTATAGGCATTTACAACTTCGCTAGACTGAATATATATGTTAGGTATAGCTATACCCAGCTTTTTGGCACAATCACATCCTATCTGATATACCTCAGGGAACTGATTAGGTCCAACTGCAAGAGACCTCATATTTTCCTGCTGCATATATCTGCTTGCCATTGTAGCACTGATGTTTTTTGCAACATGAAAAAGTCCGGGGACGGCATCTAATCTTTTTCTCATATCATAATCCGGCTTATAGGCATAATTGGGAATACCATTACCATCCATCCTTGCGTTAATCTGCGCCTTTCTCTTGTTCAAATAATTATCAAAGCTGAAATCATAATTAGCAATAGGGGAATTGGCAAGTATTGTTTTATTATCCATAATATTTTCCTCCTTTGTCAGTTCTGTAAGCTTGCTGACAGCTTGTTTTTAATAGGATTTATAGTAGCGATTATCTCAGATATTTCGGATGCATAAGTTTGCATATCGTTTTCTATTTTGGCTTTGTTTGCTGCCTCCATACTAAGGTCAACCTTAATCTGTGTCAAGGTGTTTTCCATACTAACAAGTGTATTTTCCCACTCGCGGTCGATATCGTCAGCAATAGAATTGTACGAGGTTTCGCAGGTTTCTTTCAGCCAGTTTTCTAAATTATGGGAACGCTTAAACTCGTCCATAACTTTGGCAACTGTTGCCACAAGAGACTCTCTCACCTTATTTATGTTGTTATCAATTTCCTTTTTCTTGCCAAAAATCAGGTTGGTTATGGTTTTTCCACCGAATGCAGAAACAGAGCCCATTACCAAAGCAAGCGGAATACCCACCACGCCTAAGGGAGCCGCAAGCAAGCCTGCCGCTATACCACAGGCCGCACCCGCCAGACCACCTACAACAGCACCCTTGACTCCGTGATCTTTGAAGCCCGAAACTAATGCTCCCACACCGGGAATTACTGTACCGAAGAACAAAGCACCGCCAAAAATAACACCGGCATCGATCAGAGTACTAACAGTATGATCACGCCTGTTTGTCTTGCTTAAAGACAGACTTACATGAATATCATTCATGCTATTGTTGAATTCTTTACCAAATTCCTCAAGTCCGCTCACATCTGTTCCCAACTGTTCCTGGATGCGGTATACCAGTCTTTCGGTATGTACAGTAAGAGCATCCTGCATTTTAGCATCAATTTCACCGGCAATACGTTCCGAAAAAGCAGTAATAGCGGCCTTATCCTTTATAACATCATTAGTGATTTCATAATTTGATACAAAATCAAACAAAGATGCTTCTATTTCATCATATATGCCGGAAAGCTCGGGAAGCAATGTGGAATACAATGTAACACCCTTATTTTTAAGTGCACCTATTTCTACCTTTTTACGCTCACGGGTCTCCTCAAGCCGGCCAAGTGCTTCCTTTTGCTTGCTTTCAAATTCCTCTGATTCCATATTCAAGGTAGCCAGTCGTGTTTCAATGATCATCATCGCTTCTGACGATACCGAAAACATCTGATTAACAGGGTGCATAAGCTCAAGTGTTCCGCGTTCTTCGGTCAACAGGTATGACAAAGTACTCTCAAACTCAGCATATCCGCTGTCCTCAAACATCGAGGGATTGTTTTTGATCTTACCCTTTAAGGCTTTTCTTGCTGATATAGGCAGAAGCTTGATCGAACCCATCTTATCCAAAGTGTTCCTGTATTCATCCGAATCCTCTCCGTATATCTTTGCAATTTTGTCAAGAACACTGCTCTTGATCTTGTCACGGATAGAATCCAAAAGTCTGTCGCGATCATCCTCGTCAATGGTATCAATTTTATTCACAACAAAGATGATTCGTCCAAGGTCGCTTGCCATAACCTTGTTTCGGACAAACTCTGCTTCACTTTGGCTGAACGGTGAGTCCGGCACAATAACCATAATGATGGCATCAAGCGTGGGAATAACCTTTTCGGAAATATCCGACATGCGCTCATCGTCATTAAGACCGGGGGTATCAATGATCTGTACACCGTTCTGACAGAACTGGCAAGGGTAATATACAACAGCTTTTTCTACCTTTGCCGACATCTCCTCCGATTCCTTTGTGATCTTGGTTACATATTTTGAAAGATCTTCAACATCAACACTCTGTACGCTTCCGTCCTTAAAATATATTTCTGCACCTCTGTTAACATCCCATTTAACATAGTTTAATGTAGCAGAACAGGGAACTATATCCGAGGGAACAATCTCTTGTCCGAGAAGAGCGTTAATAACCGTACTCTTTCCGCGGCGGAATTCTCCCATTATACCCACAGAGAAAATATGATTTTTCAATCTTTTTTCAAGATTTTTCAATTCATCAGACTGTCCATCCATAGACAGGCGCTTACAAATCCCATCCAGTTGAGCCATGCCTGTGGTAATGGAAGTCAGCATTGATTGATATCCAATGTAATTCTCATTTCCCATTTTAAATTCCTTTCTGATTCATTTATTAGTCCGTAGTCTAGACCATATTATCTTTTATCATTTGTAACGCACGGTTAATTGTTTCTGCGCCTGTTGTTCCACCCACGATCGTAAAGAAGGTTCCGTTCTTCATTTTTATGTGTATCGAAGACCAGACGACCATATAGCTTCCTTTTTTTGCCTCGGCGATGTCTTCCGTTTTTATAAAAATATTCTGGATCCCTCCGTAAAGCGGCTTTTTGTCGATTCGGTCAGTATAGAAATATAATTTTCCGGTAAATATCGGTGTTCCCATGGATACATTGCCTCGGTATATGGAAGCCATCGGGATCTCCATAAGCTTTTCGTCGGTTTTTTTGAAATCAGCTGCGTCAAGCTCGGCCTTTGTCCTTAATATCAGACCACATTCATCACAGTACATCCGGTCAGCATCAAACTCTTTACGGCATTCAGGACAATACACCTTCTCGGCCTGAGCTTCATCTTTTTGAGTCTGCGCTTCATCTTTCTCCTGTATTGCTCCGCAAAAGCTGCAGAACTTGGTGCCATCTTCAATTTCCTGTTTGCAGGATATACAAATCATCGTCATCCCTCCCGGCCATCAACCCGTAATACCGTTAATATTCTTAATAGTGGCTGTAATTTCGGCCTGTTCATTTACGGCAACGCCTCTCTCATCATCGAACTTTGTCTTTTTGACAGCAATTTCATTGACTAACAGATCAATTGCATCTTTGAGAACCGGATCGATTTTTTCGTAATATCCTTTCATCAAGCCGCGGCGTGATGCTGAATAATTTTCAATATTACTGTAAAACTGCTCCAATATCTCTTCAACAGCTTTAGTTATATGCGGCATACATTCATCAAAGATATCGACCATTTTGCCCAGTATCAGATCTTGTGACAATCGGGGCTTAAAGACATAATCTTCGGCATCATTAGGATAACTTATTGCCGTTGAAGAATTATTGCTCTCACCAAGTGCTGTTTTGTAATGCGCTTCAAGCTCCTCAAAAGCCCGCCTTGATAATTTATCCGACTCAAAAATGATCTTACCGCCGGCAGCAGCCAAAAATTCATTCGCTTTCGTACAGGAGCTCTGTATAGCGGTACGCAGTACCTCTTCGCAAAATTCGCTACGCCTTAAAGCAGAAAGCTCGGTAATGAAAAGCCTCTTTAAGAATTTGTTTATATCCGTTCCGTTTGTAAGCTCGGATATAATCATATCCTTTTGATTCTTTGCAGCATCCTCCAATTTAAGTAATCTTTCGTTCAGATCCTTTTGTGAAGAATCGTATAATCTCTGTAATACGGCGCACCGTTCTTCTGCTGCCTTAATATCCGCCTTGGTGTGTTGAATATACTTATCTATCCACTCCGGGAGCTGTGTCTCCAGCTCCGAGCTGATTCGCTGGATCTTCAGCAAACGGTCCTTTTCCTGGTTAGCAGTCAACAGAGCGTGAAGATTATATTTAAAATGCTTGAATCTGCTCTTTTCGATAAGATCGTTGCGACCTTTTATAAAGCCCTGAATAGCCTGTCTCGAAGATACAGCATACACATTGGGCTGTGATAAAATCCGTTTTGCTTTTTTTATAAGTGCTTCATTTTCAACCATCCCGCAAAAATATTCAAATGTATCCTTGGACAGTCTGTTTTCTATCAGCTCCACCACACGGTCCTGATCCTCTTCATCATCCGAGACACGATCGATAAATGTGACGGCAAAAGCAAGATTATAAATATCGGTCTGCTTGATCAGATCGCAGATCAGATTTTGCTCGGTCATGCTCAACGGCATTGTTGCAGAAATTACCACAAGTGCCGTGTCGATATTCCCCAAAACATTCAGTGTGGTTTCGGTCATCGATTCATTATCATTGAGACCGGGGGTATCGATCAATTCAATATGATTCTGACCAAACACAGAGGGGTAGTGTACAACTATCTCCCGGATCGTTTCTGCAAACTGCTCTTTTTCCTTATCCAGCTTTGTTGCATATTCTGCCAAAGAATCAATGGTGCTTTCTTTGACCTCTCCGTTTTTGAAATAAATTACTATTTTTTGGTCAACTGAATACTTTATCCTATTAATAACCGCCGTTGTGGGAAGAATGTCAGTAGGTAATATTTCGGTGCCTAAAAGCGCATTTATCAGGCTGGATTTTCCTCGCTTGAACTCACCTATGACAGCTACGCGATATGTTTTTGCAGAAAACTGATCTGTTAAGCTTTTCAGTTCGACATAGAGCTGCTGATCTGCGGCATAAGGCTCTAATTGCGAATACAGATTACATAGGTTGTGATATAGCAAAAAGTCATTCATAAAGCGTCCATCCGATTTGAAATTGTTACATTTAGTTTTGAATTTATAAACATATCATTAATATTGTACCACCATTTTACAATTTTTTCAATAGTTATTCGACCAAATCCGATGCTTTCTTTCACTTTTTTGACATATTCAGTGTTAAACAATGCAACCAAAAGCTGTCACAAAAAAATATAATCCCCTTGGAGCAGACACTCGAAAAAATTCGAGACTACACTAAGGGAATTATATCAAAACCGTAACATATTTACTTAAGAAACAATCGGTCACAAAACCGCACCTTATCTGCCTGTTCACCGTAAATTGAACGGAAGACAACGGTCCGATTATCTCCTTCTGGGAAGATAGTTTAAATAGAGTCTGTATTCATCTGCCCTGTCAAGTGTATAGGCAATGCCCTCGACAAACAGATCCATAGAGTGTATCCTTCGCAGAGCTTTATCGTCCAGGACGGTGTCCCAACCGTTTGCACTAAACATTTTTTTAGTATTTTCCAACAGCCCGTCATCATCACGACCCATATAATCGGAGATCATATAAATTTTGTATTCGCTGATGTTGATGTCAGGGTAAACATTTACTCCTACGAATATGGGATTGTAACCGAACCTGCATGTCTGCACAAGCCTGTAAAGGTCATCACCCTTATATTTAAAAACAGTCCTTATCTTCTCAAGAAAAGCCTCTGACGGCTCGACCCTTTCATAAGGAGAAGCCTTCAGGTTAAGGTAATATTTTATTCCTAAAATATTTATGTCTTTGTCAAATTCTACACCTATCTGGAGTAATGGGGAAAACTCAAAGCCAAGGGCCGGTACGACATTTTGCAGGTTGTTTTCTATCTCCGCTTTCACATCATCCCTGTTCAGATCGCAAAAGAAGCTGTCAATACATCTTTTTGAATCTTCAAAGCTTAGCTGCCTCGGAAATTTAAAAATCACCCTATATGTGTGTCTGCCGTTTACAGAGCTCTCGGAATAGTCACATACACTTACCTCTTTTTGAGCCGTGAACCGTGAGAGGTATTTTGTTATCATTATGCTATAGGGAAAAGTCCTGTAAACCTCATCAACATTTTTCCCGACAGGCTTTTGATACAGCTTTTTCTTTATACCGGAATTATTAACCGTAATACCGATATATTCCAGGCTTTTGTCGCCGTTTTTTCCGTAAAGGCGTTCCTTTTCCCCGATATAATTAACTAATTCCATTAAAGGTCAAAGTAGAAGTCAGAAAGGATAGCATAAATTGTACCGGATCCGGCATCACCTGTTTTAATTTTTATATAATTAACATTGGAAACATCAATATTAATAACTGTAGGGGTAGTAAGTCTGTTAATATTCATTGAATAAAGCTCCTTGCCGTCGCCCTCAATAGTTAATGTACACGAGGTGTTATTACTACTGTCACTTACCGCAATTACACCGTGAAGTCTGCTATACTTGTAGCCTAAATAGTAATCAACATATCCGTTATCATTAGACCAGCTGCCACATTCAGAAGAAATCTCAAAGGTGTTACCGAATTCGTATGTATTTCCAATGGTATCTATAGGAGTCTCACCCTCGGTGATCTGCTCATATCTGTTGCTTGTCTGATATTTAAGATCGCACAGATAAACCGGCTTTTCCTTTTCAAGAACCGTCATAAGGTCATCAAATTCATCCGACTGTACAATTTCCATTGCATTGGTAAGCATTTCTATTGCTAACAAATACTTCTTTTCGGATCTGAGGACTTCAACCTTATTTGTTATCATATCAACATAGTCTTTCTTGCAGGACTTCTGAAGATTATCAACCTCATCGTCGCTGCCGTATGCGTCTATAAAGCTGTTTACATAAGTGATAGCCTCTTCAAAATCTCCGCGGTCCTTGTACTTTTCGACCTCATCAAAAAGCTCTTTTTTGGCTAACTCGAACTTATATTCTTCATATTCCTCTGTAATCTCTTCGAGTACCGTGCTTACCTCCTGGGTATCGTTAACATACTTCAGACATTCCTTAAGTGTAAAAATAGCAGTTTCATAATTTTCTTCCTCCGCATTCTTCTTAGCATCCTTAAGAGCCTCTTCTATATACTCTTTTTCTGCCTTATCAAAGGTCTCCCTGGCAGACTCATAGTTCTTATCCTTTTCTATTACCCCCGCAAGGCAACGCAAGGTGGTGGGATAATCCTTATTTTCGTATGCCTCCATTCCTTGAGCATACATTTCCTTAGAGGTCTTTAATTCATAGATAGTCGCAGAGGTAACTGCTAAGGGCTCGGTAAGCTCGTAAATACCAAAGGTATTGATGGTAGAAATTATACCGGTAGCCTCTTCAAAATCAATTTTTTCGGCAGCGTATTTGGTTACGATAGAATCAAGCTCTTCTCCAAGAGCCTTAACAAGCTCGTTATGCTCCTTTTCGGTAATCTCCCATTCATTATAAAAGGATATTGCTTTTTCGTAATTATTGCTGTTCAGATATCTGACAAGCCTGTTAGACTTGCTGAAAATACATCCGGTAGCCATTGTAGTAACCATAGCAGTTGACATAGTTAATGCTACGGCTTTTTTTACGGTTTCATTGTTCATGATTCTTCTCCTTCAATCGTCAAAAAGTATTAAGATATACGCAATTTCAACATAAATAATTATATTCCCGAATTTACACTTTGTCAATGCTTTATTTAAAAATACGCAATTTAAGGAACGAAGGACAAATATGTGGTATCAACAAGCTTTTGCTTCGCAAAACAAAATTTAAGTAAAAGCTATCACGAAATTTAGATTCGTGATAGCTTTCATTTTATTTACGGAATATTAAGCCATACTACAGACTGCTTATCATTCTGATTGATCTCTTGCGCTCTTTGCTCCATAAACTCCTTGTCACAGGCAAATCCGTCAACATAATAATACGGGGTGCCGGACTCGTCATATTCATACAGGTCTACCGTTATCATCTGACCCTCTTTGAATATATATCTATGTACAGATCCTGTAGCCGCACCGCCCGAGCCGTACATTGTTCCGTCGGTCTTAAGATCCAATATTCCTCGGTAAGGCGCATAATAAGCCACCCAAAGACCGTATTCCCAATGGAGTATTGCGGTATCGCCGTTACCGTCATACTGTATGAGCAGCTCCTTGATTCCGTCCGCATCCATATCTACCATAGCATATTCGCAGGGGATTCCGTGATAATTGTCTGATCCCGAAAGGGTGTATACAGTGACATATCTTTCGGACTCCACAAAATCCATACTGCCCTTGAGCAGCAACTCATAGTCCTTTTCATCGGGAGCAGCACCAAAGCTCTCCAGATAATCCAACTTAGTATAGCTTAATCCCTGATATGTAAGGATATCGTTTTTTAAAGTAAATTCTTCACTTTTGGTTACGCCCTTATCGGTAACTATCTCAAGCATGCCGTCCTTTACTGCATACTCAAACACAGCACGGTGGCTCATATATACAGATTCGGTATAGTCATAAGTGGTTGCAACGGTATAGCTTCCCATATACTTGCCGTCGATCTCACTAAAGCAAAGAGTGTACCTGTTGTAATACGAATCGGGATAGGATGTGCATTCCCAAACTCCCAAAAAATCAGCTTCGGGACAAGCCTGCTCAGGCTCTGCCTCGGATACCTCATCGGTTACTTCAGCGGTACTGTCACCGCTGTTATCCGAAAAAACAATATCCTCCCAGCTCTGTGCTTCACCGCTTTCCTCTGCCGTCTTACCTCCAAGCAAACCCGAGCAGGAAGTAAGCAGAGTCGCCACCATAAGCAAAGCCAATAATACAGATAACTTCTTTTTCATTTTAACCTCCGCTAAATTTTATTTTATAAAACGACCGTCTCGCCGGGAGCGATCGCATAGGTCTTTTCATCTGCATAGATCCATACGGTACAAGCCGAGGGGTTGTATACCTTGGTATGGTCAAGGCTGAATTTAAGCCTTGAGTAAGCCTCGACATAATCGTATATCTCTATATTTGTTGCGTACCAGATATCATCCTTGCCGCCTAATTTTTCACAAAGAGCTTCAAGATGATCCCAGTTGCCCTTACGTTCAAATTCATTACTGTGACCGTAAATGTGGAAGAGTCGGGGCAATCCCCCCTTGCCGTCCTTGCCGTCAGCCTTGATATCAAGGAAGAGGTCCGCATATTCGTGAACATGGCGGCTGTCGTGATGAACTGTAGGCTGCCAGTCGTACCAATCATTTGGAATCAGAAAATAATCAAAATTCTTTTCATCCGAACGTGCGTAGCAGTAGCCGAGGGCGGCAAGATAACCCTTGATATGCTCATAGTCGGTACCGACGGTAAAATCGTTTATTCCCGAGCAGGGGTAGGCAAAGCCGCGGGATATGATGCCCAGTCTTTCCTCGATGACCTTTCTTGACTCATAAGCCTCGGAAAGTCCGAGAGTAACGTTCTGCAATCCGTTTGCGGTATGGGTCACACCGTGAACAGCCACCTCGTGACCTCGGTCGATTAGAGACTTTATCTGATCGGGGGTCATATACTCCTCGCCCCAGTCCTTTGTGACAGATTCGCTTATTATATTAAAGGTGCATTTTATCCCGTGGCGGTCTATTATATCGGCTAAACGAAGATCGTATATGTAGCCGTCGTCATAGCTTATGGTAAAAGCCTTGGGCTTGCCGCCGGGGAAACGAAGATAAACGTATTTCATACTCTGCTCCTGTATTTTGGTTAATTAAATAGTAGCATATACCGTCAAAATTGTCAAATAAAAAGCTATCACGAAATTTTCGTGATAGCTTTTTGTTATATAACTACGAAATTATCTCAAAGGTCATATTGGGTGTAAGCTCATGAACACGATCAAAGATCTCTATCATCCCGTCTATCCAATTACGGTAGTCACCGGGCAAAGTATTCAAGCCAATAACACGTGTATGTATATCCTCGTCGTCATAATAAGCAAGACAATCCCACAAGGCAGAAAGATTATTCCCGAAATAATCGGGAAAATCATAGGCTTCCTTTATAATCTGCCAAAATGTCATCCAATGAGAGCAGTTTGTAAAATCAAGAGTAATGGTTTGCATTGTTTTCTCCGGTATATGTTTATATAGTAATTATAATTAAACCGATCATAGAAGTCAAGAAATCCATTGGCTTTCTTTTGTTTTTTGTCAATCACAGAGCCGTTACCCTGATTTACTCCAAATACTTAGTAATTCTTTCAACAGCTGCTCTGTATCGGTCAGTATCGGATATAGACTTGAATATCTCACATTCTCCAAGGGGATTTATAAGTGTCATATCCACCGATTGTTTCATACCAGCCCCAAAACGAAACTTGTCAAATTCTATTAATCCAATAAGAGGTGTATTGTATTTAATTACTGCATCTTCGGGTAATTCTGCTATTTTAACAAGTAAATCTACGGCTTCTTCAATAGCAATATAACATTCCTCTACCTCTCCTAATCTCAGATGTGCAGATGCTAACTGAAATTTGAACATCGATCTTAAACTAATCCAAGCATCAATGTCTGTTGAAGGATCACGAAAAATATCGATTATTTTAAGGATTGTAATTCTTGATAATTTATAATATTCACTATCGTTAAGATAATATTCATCATCGTTAAGCTTTTGAAAACCAGATGCAAAAAGTTTTGATAATAGAAAGCAAAGATTCTTTTGAGCTTCCACATTGAATTTATCAATGTCTTTTCTATATCTATAACGCGAAAGAAGTGCATCGGTACGGGTTATTATTTCACTTCCCATCTGTTCACTCCAACGCATAGCAGCTTCTTCATCTAATTCTATTGCAGTCATTATATTACGTGTGTCATACTTTATCCAAAAGTCTGCATCGCTTGAACAAATAAATTCTGCAAACTCACGCAATTCACTTATGTTCTTTGTCGATTCTTCAAAACCAAGTTTATAATATTGTCTAAGAATCTGATGTTTAATTCGAGGTTCGTAGGGTAAATCAGCCATAACTTTTCGCATCTCAAAAATTTTATCCTTTATATCCATTCCGTTATCCTGATCACCAAGTTTATAAACTTTGTTAATCTTAGTTTCCACTGATTCATTGTCACATCCCAAAAGCACATCAGTAGAAACACCGAAAAAAGCGGCTATCTCGGGTATAAGCTCGATATCTGGATATGTAGCACCATTTTCCCATCGACAAACAGATTGACAAGTTGTACCAAATTCAGCTGCTAACTCCGCTTGCGTTATATTCTTTTCCTTACGTAATCTTTTAATATTTTCTGAAATAGCAATTTTCATATTTTTCTCCTTGAATATAATTCGGATCCGTGTCTATATTATCAATTATTTTATAAGAAAAATCAATAATTTATATTGGAAATTGAATTACAGTAAATGTGATTTTTGTACTTAATATGTAACTCATTGCTTTGTGATTTTACTTGCACAAAACGCGTGTAAATTTTTTACACCCAAAACAAAATTAAATGTAAAACTATTGCATTAAAGAGGTGTTTATGATATACTCTATTATTGAAAGGAGATGTTAATTATGTTAAAGAGTATTGAAATTAATAATTTTAAGTCGTTTAAAAACAAAACTAAGATAGATTTAGAAAAAACAAACTATCAGATGTTATCATCTACAAATGTAACTAACCACTTGTTAAAGGGTATTATGTTTGTAGGTGCAAATGCTTCCGGAAAATCCAACTCCATATTGACAGTTAAATTTTTATTAGATTGTTTGTTTGGTAAACAACATATGAATATGTTGTCGTATGTATGTATGTTTTCAAACGAACCAACTATGGAATTAAAATATACTTTTGAAATAGATAATGAAGAAATTCAATATTGTATAAGTTTTCAAAGAATCAACAATATGATTTCCGAAAAGTTGATTTTATCCGGTAATACAATTTTGAATAGAGAAGGAAAGTATGCCCAGGTAGAAATCAAAGATAAATCACAACATGAAGATGTTCCGGATAATGTTTTATTTTTAAGAGATGTGTATTTCAGCACAAAATTCCGTGGAAATGAAATATTGCAAAAGTGGTTTGATTTCTTAAGCAATTCCATATATCTTGATTTATATCGAAAAACATTGTTACCCTATAGAGATATAGATTTGTCTGTTAAAAACTATATGGAAAATGGCGGGGAACAAAAAATAAATGATTTCTTTGATAAGTATAATTTTGAGCAATGTATAGAATATGATAAAGACTCCGCCGGTCCTACAGTATCGGTTCATGCGGATGAAAAAATGATATATTTTAAAAGAAAAGGTATCGAAGACCCCATTCCCTATTCTTATGAATCCACCGGAAATAGAAATCTGATACATTTACTTCCCTCATTTTTCTCTTGTATTGAAAATAGTGGATTATTATTACTGGATGAATTTTCAAGTGGTTTTCATAATGATCTTGAAGAATTGTTAATTAGATATTTTATGCAAAATGCTACTAATTCACAAATGTTATTCGTTTCTCATTCCACAAATCTATTATCCAATAGCTTATTAAGACCAGATCAAATATATTCTGTCGATTTTGATAATAACGGCAGTCACCTCAAACGGTTCTCAAGTGAAAAGCCTAGAGAAGCTCAAAATCTAGAAAAAATGTATTTGAGTGGAATTTTTAATGGAGTGCCAAGATATGAGAATAACGCTTAATAAGGATAAAAACATTGGTAAAGTTCTTTATATTGTTGAAGGATCGAAAACAGAAAAGTTCTTATTGTGGAAAATTTTTGCTAACATATTTGATTATCAAGTTGAAGCAATAACCCGAAGTCATCCTTATCAAATATTTAATAGAAAAGATAATCCCTATTCTAAAGTCTTTGTAATTAATGCTGCTGAAAGTAATATTAAAAACATAGAAAAGGACGATGAATTTTTAAATAATCTTTTCATTGAACTAATAGAAAACTATGATTTCGATATTGATAATGCAGCAATATATTATTTATTTGATAGAGATGCTGAGTCTAATACAGATCCTATTTTTATTAAGAATCTATTAAACACCCTAACAAATTCACGTGAAAATGAAGAAAATTATCGGCAAGGCATCTTACTTTTGAGCTATCCTTCTATCGAAAGTTTCACATTAAGTTGCTTTAAGAAAGATTGTTTTTCTCTTAAAGTCAACTTAGGAAGTGAACTAAAGCGTTATTTGAATATTAATAACTTTAATCAATCAAATATTAATGAATCGCAACTGCAAGTAGCTGTTGATAATTTAGTTGATTCTCTCATGTTAATTAATAATGGGAATTTTGATATAGATAACTTCAAGGAATTAAATGTTAAGATTTTCGATTTAGAAGAAAGTACCTATTCTCAAGAATCTATGTTTAATTGTTTGAGTTTACTGGCATTTTCGCTTATTGATTTGGGATTAGTTGAAATTGAATCCTAAATCAAGGTATGTTCTCTGATCGGGCTTCCGATTAGTAATATGGCAAACAAAAAAGATTGGACACATCATAAGGAAAACTCCAAAATGATGTGTCCAATTCATTTTTTACAGATTATTCAGTAACAAGAAGCGACAAAGTGGCTTACTTGTTGGACTCTTCGATAGCAACTGCAACAGCAACAGTCATACCAACCATGGGGTTGTTACCTGCACCGATAAGACCCATCATCTCTACGTGAGCGGGAACGGAGGAGGAACCTGCGAACTGTGCGTCACCGTGCATACGACCCATAGTGTCGGTCATACCGTAGGAAGCAGGACCAGCAGCCATGTTGTCGGGATGGAGTGTACGGCCTGTACCGCCGCCGGAAGCAACGGAGAAGTACTTCTTACCGTTCTCGATAGCCCACTTCTTGTAGGTACCTGCAACGGGGTGCTGGAATCTTGTGGGGTTGGTGGAGTTACCGGTGATGGAAACGTCAACCTTCTCAAGTCTCATGATAGCAACGCCCTCAAGAACGTCGTTAGCACCGTAGCACTTAACCTTAGCTCTCTCACCGTCGGAGTAAGCAGTCTCGTTAACTACCTTGATCTCGCCGGTGTAGAAGTCGAAGTCGGTCTCTACATATGTGAAACCGTTGATACGGGAAATGATATAAGCAGCGTCCTTGCCGAGACCGTTAAGGATAACACGCAGCGGAGTCTTTCTTACCTTGTTAGCGGTTCTTGCGATACCGATAGCGCCCTCTGCAGCTGCAAAGGACTCGTGACCTGCGAGGAAGCAGAAGCAGTCTGTCTCTTCGCGGAGAAGCATTGCAGCGAGGTTACCGTGGCCAAGACCAACAGCTCTCTGCTCTGCAACGGAACCGGGGATACAGAATGCCTGAAGACCGATACCGATATCAGCAGCAGCCTCTGCAGCAGTCTTGGTGCCCTTCTTGATTGCTACTGCAGCACCGAGAGTGTATGCCCAGCTTGCATTCTCGAAAGCGATGGGCTGTACGCCCTTAACGATTGCATCAACGTCGATGCCGCGCTCAAGACATATTGCGCGTGCGTCCTCAAGATCCTTGATGCCGTACTCAGCCATGCACTTTTCGATGCCGGCCATTCTTCTTTCTTTTCCTTCAAATACTACGTTGTTAGACATTAGTTTGCTCCCCCTTTCTTACTGCTTTCTGGGATCGATATACTTAACAGCGTCAGCATAACGACCGTAGGTCTTGATGTTTTCGTCAAAAGCTTCCTTGATGTCCTTGCCTGCCTTATAAGCATCCATGAACTTGCCGAGGTGAACGAACTTGTAGCCGATAACCTCGTTGTTTGCATCAAGGCCGAGCTCGAGGATGTAACCCTCTGCCATCTCGAGGTAACGAACACCCTTTGCGTTGGTAGCAAAGATTGTACCTACCTGAGAACGAAGACCCTTACCAAGGTCCTCAAGACCTGCACCGATGGGGAGACCGTCCTCGGAGAAAGCGGTCTGTGTACGACCGTATGCGAGCTGCTTGAAGATCTCACGCATTGCTACGTTGATAGCGTCACATACAAGGTCGGTATTGAGAGCCTCGAGAAGGGTCTTGCCCTGGAGGATCTCAGCAGCCATAGCTGCGGAATGGGTCATACCGGAACAGCCAAGTGTTTCAACAAGTGCTTCCTCGATAATACCCTTCTTAACGTTAAGTGTAAGCTTACATGTACCCTGCTGGGGTGCACACCAGCCGATACCGTGGGAAAGACCGCTGATATCGCTGATCTGATAGGATTTTACCCATCTGCCTTCTTCGGGAATGGGTGCGGGACCGTGCTTGGGGCCCTTTGCAACTACGCACATATTATCAACTTCGTGAGTTGTTGCGTAGGGGCAATTGAATTCGCTCATAGTTATATCTCCTTTGCAATAATTTATAAAAGTCATACACTATTATTATAACACCATATTGTTAATAAATCAACAATTTTGCATTATTTTTTGAGAAAACACAAGCCGTAGTATTTTACTGACGGCAAAAAGACTGCCCTGCGTATGCAGGGCAGCTTTTGTATTATTAGAATACCATGCTAAGTAATTCTACATCCAAGGCAATACTAGTGATAACACTAACTACAAGACCTACAACTACAAGTCCCGCAATGATAAGTCCTATCGGTGTATGCTGTCCGTTACCCATTCCTATATCCTCCTTTTATTAATTTCGCCAGTTTCTATCTTCGTAAGGGGTAGACTCTACGCCCTTTACCTGAAGCTTTGTTACCATACGGTCAAGCTTACCCTTCCACAAATGCTTAAACCATTCGGTATGACCGAACCACTTTACAAGTGTCGGGCTTATTGCATAATAGGTCTTGATAAATATTCTTCCGTACCAAGTTTTTCCAAGGTTGTTGTCACGGTAGCGGCGCAGTGTCCATACCTCCGGACAATCATAGGAACCGTAAACCGCAGTTGCTACATAGCAGCCATCGGGAGTCTGTTTATTTCCTGCCTTGGGGGCTTCGGCAGGAACAACGTGTGTAGGATCGATATCGTGGATCCACCTATGATATGTCATAATAATATCTCTAAAGCTTTGCGGTGATGCAAGGCTGCCGTTTTCAAGAATAAACTCCGCATGCTTTAAAGCTAATTCATAATAGTACTTACGGTTCTGTTTTTCTGCATCACTGTATTTTTGAGCTATATGCTCAAGAGAAACCATAAACTCTTTTCCAAGATTATTGAAAAGAGTAACTGTTTCCATTTTATCAGTCCAAGTTATTACTCCATAACCGTTTTTACGCTGGTTATACACATAATTACTGCATGCCATCATAAAGATGTCTGCACTTATCTCTTCAAGTATCTTCTTGTTCTCTTCCGCTTTTGCCAAATCAAAATTGTCGTCAATGATTGAAACACAATTCTGTAATACCTTAAACGCAGCCTGACGTTTATAAAGATCGCTTTCTACGAGTGAAGCTTTAGCTTTACCGTATGAGCTATAGAAGATTGCTTCAATATTGGTCGGATCGTTCTGTTCTACCAAGTTATAGTACTTTTCGGTTTCTTCCCAATCTTCTTTTTGCTTTGCACGGCGTGCATTTTGCAGATATTTTTCTACAAAGGCAGAATTATCTACCTTAACGGTACCCTGTACCTCCACGGTACCATCGATCATCATTTTCTTAGCTTCTTCTACAGAATATTTTGTACCGCATGACTGACACACAAAGTACCCATCCTGTTTGATAACATCATTGCTGCTGCACATTTCACATACAAGGGCTTTCATAACATCCTCCGCATCAATATCGATAATATCCCAATTTGGGATATTTTTATTATACCAAAGTGGGATAATAATGTCAAGGGGGGATGAAATTTGAGATTAAAAGAATTAAGAAAGAAAAAAGGTATCTCTCAGCTTAAATTAGCTATAGATTGCAATATGAATCAAAACACTATCAGCCGTTACGAAACAGGCGAGCGCGAAGCCGA
The DNA here is from genome assembly GCA_017537175.1 of Clostridia bacterium. Lineage (GTDB taxonomy): Bacteria > Bacillota > Clostridia > Oscillospirales > CAG-272 > RGIG7300. The sequence goes on from JAFYLH010000009.1 coordinate 26,575, forward strand.
TTACGAAACGCTTATACGATTTGCAGACTATTTTGATGTCTCGGTAGATTATTTACTGGAAAGAACAAATAACCCTACATTCTTAAAAAATTAAAAATGCATAAAGGCGGTGGAAACACGATCCACCGCCTTTAGCTTTTATTTAACTATAAATTTATTTAACTATAAATCCGCAAGGAAGCTTCCAAGAGGAGTTTGTATAGTAGAATGTAACGCTGGTACGCAGGTACTCACCGTTATAGTACATACAGGAGGAGCTGCCGCCGTCAAGGTTTGCCGCGTTTACTGCGCCAAACTCCTGCATAACACCGATAAGGTCGCTTGAGGATGCACCAAGATGTCCCGACTTACCTCTGCCGTCGGTAACAAACATAAGCACACTTCCGTCTGCGCGCTGTCCGATAGCGGTTCTGGGGTTAAGTCCGCTGCCCATACCGTTTACCGCACGGGCCTCGCCGTTAATGATAAGCTGAACAAAGTGGTTGTTGGCATCACTTGCTTCCTCCTGGAAGCATACCGCATCTCTTATTCCCTTGTCCTCCACCAGCTTTTCCACATCTGCTGCCGTCATATCCGAAACATCGATGATCTGCAGGATATGCTCCTCGGTAAAGCCTATAAGCACAAGACCTGCCGCCTCCTGAGGCATATTGCGCAGGATCTCGCCCTCGCTTACCACAACACCGTAGGGCATTCCGCCTGTATTATTGTTGGAATTATAAAGGCCTCCGTTGATGCCCGCTACTGCGCCGTTATCGTTGACCAGCTGATCAAGGTTTACACCCTCTGCCTTCCAGGGGAAAATGGTGGCAACGCTGACTCTTGAGGGATCCTTGACTATCATCATGGTTCCGCTGTATGTAGAACCGCTGACCTCGACTATCTCGATGTCCTGCTGCTCCTTTGAGCCGTCAGCCGAGCCCGCATCTACACTTCCGCTGCCGCCTATCTGAATAAGATCGTCGGCAACCTCCTCGTTAAACGCCTGCATAGAGTTGGCATCTACGATCTGCTGTATTTCATCCTCGCTCAGAAATACCGAGGCAAGGAACTTGAACTGACCTGTTTCAAGAATGGTGGTTACAAACATCTGCTGTGCTCCGGGATATCTGTCCGAGCATATCATACTCAGGGATACACCCACCGTTACACCCACGGCAACAAGCAGTATGGCTATCATTGTGATAACATACAGGATTATCCTGAGCACCTTTTTTGCGGTGCTGTCCTGTCTTCTGAGCCTTCTGCTTCTTCTGTTTCTTTTACGCATTGTCTGTCACCTCCTGCATTCCTGCCAAAAGCCATCTCCCGTTGCTTCTGACAAAATAGAAGCTGTCATTCATAGCATCGTCAACATTCTGATTACTGTTAAGGCGCATATGCTTGACAAAGGATATATCCACCGAGAAGCAGTCCTCGGTTATGCGCACAAAGTTGCCTACCTTGGTATCGGTAAAGGCAGGGTCAAGAAGAACATGACCCGAGAAGAAAGTTCTGTCAGGGCTCTGTGAATACTTATATGCCACCTCATACTGATAGGAGTCGGGGAGCATATATGCCGAGATACCCGCAAAGCTGAAGTCGTTGCTCATATACAGGCTCCAGTTCTTTGCAACCTCCAGCACATCTATACTGTCCGATATCTCTGCGGGAATACTGTCTGTACCCTTAAGCGAGGTCAGGTTGTGGTAGCTCTTGCCCTCTTCAAGAGACACAGGATCACCGTTGCCGTCCTTGACCTCAACCCTTGCGTCCTCATCAAGCACCGCTATGTAATATTCCATATTTACGGGAAGATCGGATACAGAGTCCTCTATGATCTTGTATTTTTTAGGAACCGTAAGGGCTACCGCTTCATCGGGCACAGAGGCAGAGTTGACGGTTACCGTATGACCCTCTTCGCAAAGAAGCGTCATATTGGTCATGGGAACAGAGCCGCCCTCGTAGCTAATACTGTTGCCGTAAAGGTCACTTATAACCACATCGGGCTTTTCGAGCTCTCTTATACTGTAGGAAATATATCCGTCGTCCCGTTCTGTGCCGTTATAGGGAAAGCCGTTCATTGTAAGCTTAAGTGTTGCGGGAAGCACCAAGGAATAGCTGTATATCTCGAGCAGGATGCGTTGACCGCGGATAACATAGTTTGCACTCTCTCTGTCGGGAGAAAGTATCTCAAGTTCGGGCACAAGATAAAGACCCTTGAGCTCATAACAGGTCTCGTCTGAGCTTTCCGAATCTGTTCTCTGGCAGGACATACCGTTGACGGTAAGTGAAAAATCTGCAGGGAGGGTAATGGTATAATCCTTTGCCGCGGGACCTGCAATTACCTCGGCAACGCCCCAGTCACGCATACTGAACACCGCAAGCTTGGTGCGAAGGGGGCTCTCGGCCTTAAGCAGCACCTGCGCAAGCTCGGCATCGCCGTTACGGATGATATATCTCATCTCATCCTCTGCCACCGCTCCGGGCTTGAGAGCAAACTCGGTTGCGGGGTCTCTCAGAAGCTCAAGATAGCGCTCCAGCACATCTATATCCTGCTCATACTCGGACACGGAGAGCTGTCCCACATTAAAGGTATCGCAAAAATCCTCGGTATCAAGAGCCTTTTCCCTTAAGCCGTCAAGAACAAGCTCCACCTGTCTGTCAGGCTGACAGGCCTCGTATTCCACAAGCAGCCCTCTGACATACAAAATACCCAGAGCCGCAAGCAAGGCAAGCAGCAGAGTATATCCCAAAAGCACCCAGCCGAATATTTTTTTCTTAGGCTTGGCATTATATCTTCTCATTTGTCGATTCTCCTTTTGTCAGAGCTGTTAAAGACCCACTTATGCTGAATACGGAAACTTAAGAAGAACAGGAATGTATCTACCGCTCCCTTGATAAGGGTAGAAAGTATGGGGGCGTCTATATGTAAAACATGCTCTAAACAGAACACCGCCGCATTGGAAATGCATATCTGAACAATGGCGAGGATATAGTACTTCACCATTGAAGAAAGCTTAGGCTTTTCGTCAAAGACTACCTTTGAGTTAACGGTAAAGTTGACCAGAGAGGATGCTGCCCTTGCTATAAAGCCCGCAGTAAAGGTAAGGGGCCAGGGCAGAAAATCAAGAAAAGCAAACTGCTTTATCAAAAAGAAGACCGATACATCCACCAGGGTGGAAAGAACAGAGCTTAAAAGATACTTGATAAGTATGGCATATATCCTCATACTGTCAACTATGGGACGGAAGTGTGAGCTCTGATTTTCCTCGATATATACGGTTTCTATCTCCACTTCGTCAAAGGGCAGGCTCTTACGGCTCATGGTAATGAGCATATGGGTCTCATATTCGTATCTGTCGCCCTTTATTTTGCACATATCCTCAAGGACATAGGTGGGGAATGCTCTCAGACCTGTCTGGGTATCCTTGATGCGCATTCCAAAGAACAGACGGAACACAAGAGAGGTTGTCTTGTTGCCGAACTTACTTCTTGCAGGCACATGAGGGAGCGAAAAATTGCGGTATCCCAGCACTATATTGCCGTTTTCGTTCATCTTTTTGGCAATTGCAACAATATCCTCTGTACGGTGCTGTCCGTCTGCATCGGCAGTTACAACACCTGTTTTGTCCTTGCGGTTATCAAGAAAATATCTGAACGCGGTCTTAAGCGCCGCACCCTTACCGCGGTTTTTGGGATGCACAAGCACGGTGCACTCCTCGATACCTCTTACGCGGTCAAATATCTCCTCATAATCCTTGCCTCCGCCGTCATCCACTACCAAAATGTCCTCAAAGCCGGCTTTTATGGCGGACTCGATGGTAGAAATAAGGCTTTGGTCAGGCTTATATGCCGGAATTATAAGCGAAATCCTCTTCATTGTCCTCTCCTTTTATATGAGCTTTATCAAAAAGGCTATCAGCAAAACTACAGCAACCGCTACAACGGTAACTGCAATGATGATCAATAATGTTATTGTTTTATTACTGCGGCTGTATTTATCCTGCGAGGTTCTCTCAGCGGTGTCATAATCCCTATAGTGATCCTCACGGGTCTCCTCTGCAGGCTCCTGCTCCTGTGCTTGTTCGCGCTGGGACCAGGGAATAACATTTTCCATAAAGTCGCCGCCCGTTACATCCTGCCCCACACGGCTGTCATAAAGACCGTAATCGCAGGGTGAATAATGGGTTATCTGGGTCGCCTTGGTGATCCATCCGTTATTACCGTACAGCCAGTTATAGAACCAGCACCAATGCTGACTTTGGTGACGGCGAAAGCCGTCCTGTGTTACCTGGAAGGGTGTCTTGCCCCCAAGACTGTCATAAGGGGTATCCCAATCCATTGTTATTTTATTCTCTTCATACTGATGCAGATAGGTCTTTTCTACCTGCCAGCTGCCGTATTTTTCGTAGCTTTCGGGGTACTTTTCTGCATCTGCCGCATAGCCTATGGCCTCGGTCACGGCAGAGGCACAAAGCACATGGGTGCCGTGTCCGTATTCTCCGTCAAGACCGTGGGTTATTACCACAAGGGGCTTAAAGCGACGGATACACTCTGTCAGATAGGAACAGAAATCGTCATAGGTTATTCCGTGAGCACCAAATGCCGCCTCTGCCTGAGTAAAGGCGGTATTTCTGTTTGTAGACTCGGAATAAACATCGGGGAAATCGGTCATAACCGGATAGCTTCTGACACCTACAGTCCACAGACCGTCAAGCTGCTCGTGGGGTCTTACATGATTACGGTCATCATTTACCGAAAAGTGCTGTACCGAATATACTACCTGTACCTGAAGCTGTCGCTCTATGGCATAGTAGGGCAAAACTCCCGCAAAAAAGAGGTGCTCATCGTCAGAGTGGGCAGAAACAAGCATTATATCCGCTTTGTCACAGGGCACAGACCAGGTCTGCACCCACGAGGGAAGCTCTCCCTCAGAAAAAAAGTATATATCGGCAATGCTTGTCCCCCGGGGAAAGGTCAGTGTAAATGAGGACATAGCGCCGCCCATAGCCTCGGAAATATTGACATACTGATGGAGAAAGCCGTCATCTACCGTATAGCTTTTTTTGCTTACCGGATTTACGATCTCCCAGCCCTCGGGCATAAGGTCAAACTCGATATAAAGATGCTCAATATTCTTACCGGCTTTGATAGTCAGGGTAGCCTCGGAGTCTACCGTGATATAGCTTTGGCGGTTAGAGTCAAAAAGCGCTGCCGTATCGGTAAAATTGGTATCCGCAACCTGGCAATCAAGCTGCTGCGCCTCTTCACAGAACACGGTCACACCCATAAAAACCGCCAATAATGATATTATAATAAATAACCAAATACTCTTCTTCATTACATACTCCGGTTAATAATAATTTATTGTTTTATTTTAACATATTTGATATGTATATGTCAATAAAAAGGGGCTTTTGTCGAGCATAATTTACAAGCTTTTTCACCCGACACACCCCATTGCTTTGTTGACAAAATCCGACAGGAGTGATATCATTTAATTGTCTGATCAAATCTTTACCTAAGGAGCGGGACGATGGCAAAATTTTGCGGGAAATGCGGTACACCCCTTAACCCTGACGGCACTTGCGAAAAATGCCGCAGTACTTATAAAAGCGAAGTTGAAAATGTCAAAAAAAGAAAGTCAAAAACCAAAATAATAATTTTAGTCATACTGGCTGTTGTTATCGTCTCAACAGTTATCATTGCCGTTACACCTTTTGTGGGAATTGCCGCAGTATTCTTTTACCGTCAGGCAAAATCACACGACTGTGTTGATTGCGACATATCAGAGCAAGTCCAAGTTGAGACAACAGAACCTGTAACCGAGTCCGAAGCGGAAACCGAGGATCTGTGGCAACAAAAATATATGGACACCTTGAGCGAGACCGACTACGAATATTATGCATTGTACGATATAGATAAAAACGGCACTCCCGAGCTGCTTTTGAACGATTATTCGGGGGGATTTGAATGCTTTGTTATTGGCTTTGACGGCAATACATTAATAACATACGGCAGTATACCCAACAAATACAGCTTGTACGGATATAGCGACGGCAACGGTATCATATATTCTACAGGCGGTACAGGTATTCTCTGTTATTCGGTATACATGTTGGAAAACTCTTCTCTTACCGAGGTTAATTCTGCCCTGCTTTCATATTGTATTGATCCCTACGAGGGCATAGAGGAATACAAATATCAGGGTAACAGCATAACTTCGACAGAATACAACAAAATAGAAAAAGAGATTACCGATAACTATATCGAATTCCTTGATATCAATGACCTTAGTCCGTTTGGTATTACATCCCAATGCGGTGAAGAAGCTTCTATTGAAGGCTTGGGCGAGGAATTGGTTAGTTATCTTATGCAGATATATGAGCCCGACGGTGAATATGTGGTATCCTACACCGAGACAACAGAAAAGAATAATATGATCAGCTTTGTCGTCCGTTATCAGATGAGTGACGAAATAGCCAAGGAGATCATAAGCAACGGCGGTATACCCTCTGCAAACACACTTGTGGGCATTTATACCGTCAATTCCTCCACAGGCGATGTGTATGATGAGAACAACACCTACCTGTGCAATTTATTCAACTGAGCCTAACCCCTTGACCAATCGGCAAAAAAATAGTATAATAATTGTATATCGAATTAAGGAGTATACATATGAAGAATAAATTTTGGGTATTTATACTTGTTCTGGTCATTATAGCACCCTCCCTTGTAGCGGTAGGCAGCTATATCTACACCAAGGGCTCTCCCGTAACTCAGAACAGCGTAAGCTCTATAACCATAACCGACCTCTACAATCACGAGGAAAGCTTTGAAAGAAACAGCTCCCGCCTTGATCTTTCAAATATCGGCGGTAATATGGTACAGTTCTTTACCGATATCAATACCTCCGCAAAGGCCGAGCCTCAGCTCCCCGAGCCTCTTCAGGGTACAAAGTACTATAAGGTGGTTATCAACAACTACGGCAGAGAGGTTGAATATAAATATTATTTCTCTAACCAGCCCGATTACTGCTACTACCTCGACGATAACGGAAAGTGCTTTTCCATCAATCGCGAGTATGCTGTGGCGTTCCTTACCTCGGTATACGGCAGAAGCGTATTCAAAAACGCAACCCTGCCTGTTATGACCACTCCCGCAGGCGAAAAGATCGCGCCCGCCGAGATCAAGTGGACATATCTTACTGTGGACAACCTTGCTGCCACTTATTCCGAAAAGAACAAGGATACGGCAGATACGGTATACAATATAGCAGAAAAAATAGACTTTGACTTTTCTATAGACGAGGGTCTGCTTAACATTCAGGTATCCGACTCCACAGGCGAGATCTATAACGGTCTCTACGAAAACATCGATACGGCAAGCATCCCCACAGGCGCAGAGCTTGATGTAACGGTAAATGCAAAGTGGTATCAGACCGAGGACAGAGCAAGCGAGGGCGAGGCTACCTACAGCTTCAAGTGCCGTGTAACCGACAAGCCCGTATTTGCCCTTGATATAAACGATACCGAGGACAAAAAGGTCGAGCCCGGTGACTTTGTAAACATCTCGGGTAAAAATGTAATCTGCGATCCCGAAAATATAGTAGTTACCGTAACTCCCGATATCAAGACCCAGCCCGTATTCTACAAAGACGGTTATTATGTAAGAGCTCTGCTGCCCGTTCCTCTGGGCACCAAGGCAGGAAACTACTCTGTCAAGATCACAGCCGACGGTACCGAGCACACCTTTGACTTTAAGGTTGCCGAAAAAACCTACACCAACAAGAACGAGCAGATCTCCTCTACACTTCTCAGCGATGAAAGCATAGCAGACTTTGACGAGGCTATGAAGGATATCTTCTCCGCAAAGAGCAGTGAAAGATATTTTGAGGGCGCGTTTGTTCATCCCGTCAAGAACAGTGTAATATCCTCAGGCTACGGCAGACCCACCAAGAACGAAAACGGCTATGAATATATAAACAACTGGGTCCGTATGGCCACCGCTACCGGTGTGGATATTGCAGGCTCTGAGGTTATAGCAATGAACGCAGGCAAGGTGGTATATGTAGGCGAGCAGACCCTGACAGGTCAGACAGTAGTTGTTGACCACGGTCTTGGACTTATGTCGGTCTATGCCAATATGTCAAGCGTTTCGGTAAACGAAGGCGATGTGCTTGCAACGGCAGATGTAATCGGTACAGCAGGTACAACAGGCTATACCAGCTCAAAGATGATGTCTGTTGCTCTTGTAATCAACGGAACCTATGTTTCTCCCTACGATGTCTGGTATAACGATAAGGGTGTAATCTTCAGCGAATAAAAAAGGGGGCAAACTGCCCCATCAAAACTGTGCTCTGTAGGGCAGGGGATCGCTCCTGCCGTATCACACAGAATGGAGCAATTTCCTATAGATTAAAAATTTAAAGGGCGGATGAACTCCGCCCTTGATTTGTAAGGAGTGTCCCTTGGAAAAAATTATTAAAAAAATGATTATTGTATTACTTGTTATTGCCTTGGTCATAGGTATTACCTTTGCGGCATACATACTGACAGGCCTTGACAATTCGCTTACGCTAAGGGAATATAATTTTAAAACAGACAAGGTCAACTCATCTGTAAAAATAGCCTTTATATCCGACCTTCACGGCTCAGAGTTCGGAAAAGATAACTGTGAGCTTATGGATATGATAGATCGATCAGAGCCCGATGTTGTTCTGCTCGGCGGAGATTTTTTTGACGAGGAAAAATATGTAGATATAGCAAAAAGCTGTATAAGTCAGCTCACCGAAAAATATACCGTTTACGGAGTCCTTGGCAACCACGAGCACACAATGGACAGCTATATCGCGCAGGAGCTTAGAAGAATATATACAGAGCTTGGAGTGAATCTGCTTACAGAGGGCTGTGCCGTGCTTGATATTAAGGGAGAAAAAATAAACATCTGCGGAATGGATGTTTATCCCGAAAATGAAGGCTTTGACAGGCGAATAGATATAACCCTTAAGCAAGCGCAAAAGGATGCATATACGGTTATGATATACCACCGCCCGGACAGGTGGGAGGATTTTACCGGCAAGGGCATAGACCTTATGCTCTCGGGCCATACCCACGGAGGTCAATGGATAGTTCCCGGACTGTTTAACGGCATCCTTGCACCAAACCAAGGCTTTTTACCCGAGTATGCAGGCGGCTTATATGAATTTGGTGACGGAATGAGCCTTATAGTTTCAAGAGGTCTGGCGACAAAAAACACTATAGTTCCAAGAGTTTACAATCCGCCGGAATTAGTGGTTATAAAAATAGAATCGGACAGATAATTCTGTCCGATTTTTATATCTTGAATGATTGTGGCAACAGCTCTTTGAGAGTGTATGTTTTTATACTTTCTTGATTTGCGGTGATTATTTCAAAATCAGCACCACAGAACTCTGCCATTACCTGACGGCAGACACCGCAGGGGTAACAGAAATCTGTTATCTCTCCGTTTTTACCTCCGACTATAGCAATAGCCGTAAACTCTTTTTCTCCCTCGCTTACCGCCTTAAAGAAGGCTGTTCGCTCTGCACAGTTGGTGGGAGAAAATGCGGCATTTTCGATATTACAGCCTGTGTATACCTTTCCGCTTTTACACAGCAGAGCCGCACCAACCTTAAAGCCGGAATAGGGACTGTAGGAATACTGCATTGCTTCGTATGCTTTTTTTACAAGAGTAATTCTATCTGTCATAATATCAACTCCTTAAACGAATCACCTTCAAGGTCATTGTCTACCCCAAAGATATCGCATACCGTTTTTGCAATATCGCAAAAGCCCTTTCTTGTGCCTAAATTCACATTTTTCACACCCTTACCGTATATAAGCAGAGGTACATCCTCACGGGAATGATCGGTGGAGGGGGTAGAGGGGTCACAGCCGTGATCTGCGGTGATTATAAGAAGGTCATCCTCCCTCATTTTTTCGGTAAAGCTCGGAAGCCAGGCGTCAAATTCGGATATACCCTTGGCATAGCCCTCAACATCGTTTCGGTGTCCCCAAAGGGAGTCAAAGTCCACCAAATTGACAAAGCAAAGACCGTTAAAATCGGTGTCAAGATATTCAAGGGTCTTTGCCATACCGTCGGCATTTGACTTTGTGGGGTTACGGCTTGATACTCCCTGACCGTCAAAGATATCATATATCTTACCCACCGAGGGGGTGTCATAGCCTGCGTTGTGCAGATAGTCGAGCATGGTTTTCTTTGGCGGTGCAAGACTGAAATCATGTCGGTTTGCGGTACGGGTAAAGTTGGGGTGTTCTCCCATAAAGGGCCTTGCGATAACCCTGCCAACGGGGAAGATTTCTCTTGCAATTTCGCAGTATTCGTAGAGCTTTTCTATGGGAACGATATCCTCGTGAGCCGCTATCTGAAAAACGCTGTCGGCAGAGGTATAGACTATAAGCGCACCTGTTTCTATATGCTCGCGGCCGTAGTCAAGTATGACCTGCGTGCCCGAATAAGGCTTATTGCAAAGCACCCTTCTGCCGCATCTTTTTGAAAACTCGGCAAGGTCTTTATCATCAAAGCCGTTCGGATAGGTAGGCAGAGGATTTTGTGATACTATACCCGCGATCTCCCAATGACCTATGGTGGTGTCCTTGCCGCAGGATAACTCGCACAGTCTGCCGTAAGCACCAACGGTATTAAGACCCCCGCCGTTTTTGTCGATATTAAAAAGACCTAAAGATGCCATATTGTCAGCCTTAAAGTAGGCTGATTTTTTTATGGCCTCAAGGGTATTACTGCCCTTGTCCCCAAAGGCCTCAGCATCTGCTGCGTAACCTATGCCAAAGCTGTCAAGGACAATTAAAAATATTCTTTTCATTTTAGTATCCAATACCGGTATCGGTGTTCTTTACAATTTTAATTATACGGGAGGTTCCCAGACGGCTTGCGCCGAGCTCAATAAATTTCTCGGCATCATCAAGCGAGGAGATACCTCCTGCCGCCTTTATCTTAACATGATCCTCAACATTTGCGGCAAAGATCTCTACATCGTGGAATGTAGCCCCTGCCTTGGAAAATCCTGTGGAGGTCTTGATATAATCTGCACCCGACTTATTTACCACACGGCACATCTCAGCCTTTTCTTCATCGGTCAAGAGGCAGGTCTCGATAATTACCTTTAAAAGCTTACCGTTGCAGGCTGCTTTTATTGCCTTTATCTCCTCAAGAATAAGGTCAAATCTGCCTTCCTTTGCCCAGCCGATATTGATAACCATATCTATCTCGTCGGCACCGTTGGCTACCGCATCAGAGGTTTCAAAAACCTTTGTAGCGGTGGTAGAATAGCCTGTAGGAAAGCCTATAACGGTACAGATAGCCAGTCTGCTACCGCAATATTCCTTTGCGCGCTTAACAAAGCTTGCGGGAATACAGGCAGATGCGGTCCGGTACTTCATTGCATCGTCTAAGATTTCCTTTATCTGTTCCCAGGTGGAATCGGGAGCTAAAAGTGTATGATCTACCTTTGAAAGAATTTCCTTAATATCCATAATTATCTCCTCTCAAGAATATCTAAAAGTGTTTTGTCTGCTTCTATTATCAAAGCAATATCCTCTCCCGACACATCGCATACTATGGCATAGGTTTCGGTGGGGAAAATATTATTGCAAAAATTGTGTACCTTAAATGCCTTGCCGTATTTTTTGTTAATGGAATATTCCTTATCCCTTTTATCTACGGCTATAATATGGTTATAATCTATGGCGGCAACAAGGGTTATTTTTTTACCGCTGCGCTTGCGGACATTGAAAACCTTATTGTCCGGATCAGCCTCATAGCTGTGATCGCAAAGCGAGTAGCGGGCAATAAGATATATCGCCACCGATGCACAGATAAAACCTATAGCCTGCATAGCCACGGGAGGAATATACCCTATACCCGAGGAGGCTATTGCTATTGCCGCTATAATAAGCAGCAATACAGGAATTACTATATGCGCCTTTGATTCTCTTTTGGGGTTGTATATATACATTTCTGCTCCTTTATTCAATATATCCGTTATTAAGTGACACACCCTTGGGAGTGATCTCAAGCACTCCAAAGCTTGCCTTATAGCCAAGGGGCGGTCTTGAAATACTGCCGGGGTTAAATATATGAAGTGTCCTGCCCATTATATCCGGAATATACCTGTTATCGGGGATATGGGTATGGCCGTAAAGAACGATATCACATTCCTTTTCTACCGCACGGTATTCAAGAGTGGTGGTTGAGTATTTGACATTATACCTATGTCCGTGGGTTACAAATATTCTCTTGCCGTCAAGGTCAAGGACTGTTTCATTTACTCTTGTGCTGCCAAAGAAATCCTCACCGTTACCGTTTACCGTAACAAAGGGTATACCGCAATATTTTTCTGAAAGCATCTCAAACTCGCGGCAGCCGTCCCCCAAATGGATACACATATCAAAGCGGTTACGGTTAAGCTCCAGCACGCTTTTCATATTGCTGTCATTATTATGTGAGTCTGAAAAAATAATAATTCTCATAGTTACCTTTCTTTACAAATACACATATATTGATAGTAAATATATATGTGAGGCGATAGAAATGAATATTGATCCCCAACTGTTATCTCAGCTGAAAAGCATAGACCCCTGTGAGCTGTCGGAAAAGATCGACTCTATAGCAAAGGCTCTGGGTGCAGATCCAAGATATATAAAAGCTATGTTAGGCTCACCCGAGGATATCACAAAAAGGCTGGGCTCCTTAAGCGACAAGGACATCAAAGCTCTCTCGGAACGCATCGACCCTTCCCTATTGAAAAAGCTGAACACGGGAGATATGCAAAATGGAAAATAACGATCTTTCAACGCTTCTTTCGGGAGTTATGTCAAACCCCGAGATAATGAGCAGGCTGTCGGGGATCTTATCCGACCCCGAGGCAATGAAGGCTATATCAGGCATTGCCGCTCCAAAGGAAAAGGAAGAAAAGCCTGCTCTCTCCCCCCTCCCGTTGCCAAAGCAAAGCGAGGAGGCAAAAAACCGCGCACGGCTAATCTCGGCCCTTAAGCCCTATCTCAACGAAGACCGCCGTGACAAGGCGGATAAGCTTTTGGGACTGCTGAGTATACTTGAGCTTACAGGCTCGGCAAATCTGTTCGGACGGGGGGATTAAATGTATCAAAGAAGCTACCCTCAGGCAGACACCCTTCCGCCAAACTACAAGGGCAATGCCTTTGATATGCCAACGCAGGACCCCTGTGACAGCTGTGACGGGTGTAAAAAGCAAGTCTGTGACAAAGAGCCTGCAACAGAGGAAAAGCAGGAAAAAAATACGGGCTGCTCTCTTTTTACCCGCCGCGACGGCTCTGCCTTCCAGCTTGACGATATAATATTAGGCGGACTTATAGTACTGCTGCTTAACAGCCACGCAGACGACGAGCTGCTACTGGTGCTGGTATTGTTGTTTATATCGGGGATATAAACAACAATGAAATGACACCTTGGGTGTCATGAAATGATTTTCAATCATGAAATGACGGCAAGCCGTCATAAAATGCACACGAGTGTGCATTAAAGAAGATTTTCGCTATAGCGAAAATCAATTATAATTGAAATAGTTTTTGCCTAAAGGCAAAAAGTTTCCTTAATGAAAGCCAACGGCTTTCATTTCACGATGCGTAAGCATCATTTCATGACCGTAGGTCATTTCACGAACACGAAGTATTCATTTCATTGAAAATAGACGGGCAATTCCTTGCCCGTCTATTTTCTTAACTGTACATCATTTCGGGCAATTATCTCCCAGAACCATACGGGGAGATCAAAATCATAGTCTACCAGTATGTTTTTCTTTACATGTGCTATCTGCTTAAACTTGACGGTATTATCATAGAAAAAGGCATAATCCACCAAGGGCAGAATGTTTCTCAGAGTCTCGGGCAATCTTTCAAAGCGTTGCTGTATCAGCTTATCGTCAACTCCGTGGCCGCCCTTTTCTACACGGGTATGCACACGGTGGACAGCGGTCTGCAGGTTTTCTACCCCCACATAATAAAGCTGAACGATATAGCCCTCATCCTTTGCCTTTTTGATCTGGCGAAGGATGGTGGAGCTTGCAAGGGTGGTCTCCTGATGGAAGGTGACCCTTCTTCTGAGGCAGTCTGACATCATATTCATAGCCTGACGGCTTGCCTTGATCTGCAAAAGACTGTCCTGCCAGCTTCCCTGCCCTGCCACGATCTCATCTACATTTATACGCTCACCCAGATTTTCGTATTTTCTGAGTATCTGTGAAAGACTTGTCTTGCCTGCGCCGTTGACGCCTGCAAATATTGTATATTTGGGCTTCATAACAGAAGCTCTCCTATTACCTTCTCCTGCTCAAGCTGTAATTTAAGGTTGAGTAGCTTGCGGTAAAATATCTTTTCTTCACGGGTAGAGCCCTGAAGCAAGCATCTCTCCAGCTCCTTTGTGGAGGTCTGGGAAAACTTAAGATATAAGTCACCGGGAAGGCGGACTGTTGGTTGCTTTGATGTAGGCATAGATACCTCCGAAAATGCAAAATTAAGGTAGAAAACCGCTAAAGCGGTTTTCTTCCTTTACTTTTTCACTTTGATTATTCTTCGATCTTTTTAACCTGAATGCCAAGCTCGTCAAGGTCTGCAACATTTACGGGAGCAGGACACTGGGACATAGGCTCGGATGCGTTCTGTATCTTGGGGAACGCCACAACATCACGAAGGCTCTGAGCATCGCACATGATCATAGAAAGTCTGTCAAGACCCATACCTGAGCCACCGTGAGGGGGTGCGCCGTACTTGTAGGCATCTACAAGGAAGCCGAACTTTGCGTCGATCTCCTCCTCGGTCATACCAAGTGCCTCAAACATCTTCTGCTGAAGCTCATAGTCTGTGATACGGATAGAACCGGAAAGCAGCTCTGTGCCGTTGAGAACCATGTCGTAAGCCTTCGCACGAACAGAACCGGGATCGGTTGTAAGGTTGGGCAGACACTCCTCAAGGGGCATTGTAAAGGGATGATGCATAGCATCCCAATGCTCGGTCTCCTCGTTCCACTCAAAGAAGGGGAATTCGGTAATCCAAAGGAAGTTATAGCCCTCGGGGATAATGTCAAGCTTCTTCGCCACAGCCTGTCTGAGTGCTCCGAGAACAGAGAGAACTACCTTGTTCTTGTCTGCAACAAAGAGGGCAACGTCACCCTTCTGACAGTCGATGCGCTCGAGGATAGATGCCATCTCTTCCTCGGTCATAAACTTAGAGAAGGAGCAGTTGGGTGTATCCTCGGCATATCTGATAAAGGCAAGACCCTTGGCACCGATGCCCTTGGCCTGCTCGGTTAATTTGTCTATTTCTTTTCTTGTAAGAGTTGCAACCGCGTTCTTTGCAACGATACATCTTACACTACCGCCGCCTGCAACAGCGCCCGAGAACACACCAAAGCCGCAGTTTGCAACAAGGTCGGAGATATCGGTGATCTCCATAGCATAACGGGTATCGGGCTTATCTGAGCCGTAGCGGTTCATAGCCTCGGCAAAGGTAAGACGGGGCATGGGAGTGGGAATATCCACATCAAGAACCTCTTTGAAAAGTCTCTTGATAAAGCCCTCGTTCATTTCCATAATGTCCTCCTGTGTAGCAAAGGACATCTCAAGGTCTATCTGTGTAAACTCGGGCTGACGGTCCGCGCGTAAATCCTCGTCACGGAAGCAGCGGGCAAGCTGAATATATCTGTCATAGCCCGAGAGCATAAGCAGCTGCTTGTAGATCTGAGGTGACTGGGGCAGAGCATAGAAGCTGCCCTTGTGAACTCTGGAGGGAACAAGATAGTCACGCGCACCCTCGGGAGTGGACTTGATCATCATGGGAGTTTCGATCTCAAGGAAGCCGTTCTCGTAGTAATACTCACGGGCAACTCTTGCGATATTATGACGCATAATGATATTCTTCTGCATCTGGGGACGGCGAAGGTCAATATAACGGTACTTAAGTGCGGTCTCTTCACCTACATTGGAGTTGTCGCCAACCTCAAAGGGAGGTGTCTGAGCTACACCAAGAACCTTGAGCTCGTCTACCGCGATTTCAATTTCACCTGTGGGGATGTTCTTGTTTACAGAGCTTCTCTGACGAACAGTACCCTTTGCAGAAAGCACCCACTCGCTTCTGATACCAAATGCTGTATCAAAGATAGCCTTGTCGGTGGCGTCATCAAAGGCAAGCTGAACAACACCTGTACGGTCACGGAGATCTATAAAGATAAGACCGCCAAGGTCTCTTTGACGCTGTACCCAGCCGTTTACGGTTACTCTCTTGCCTATATCATCTGTGCGGAACTCACCGCAATATTTTGTTCTTTTATCTGCACTTGTAAAAATCTCTGCCATCTTTTCTACCTCACTTCATAGCTTGCGTGAGAGCCTGCATATCGGTAAAGTCTACCTCTACCTGACTTGACTCCTGCATATTTTTAAGTATAGCCTTGCCCGACTCTATCTCGTTGTCACCGATGATAAGAGTGTACTTGGCATTTATCTTGTCTGCGTATTTCATCTGAGCCTTTAAGCTTCTTGCCACAAGGTCATATTCGGCATAAACACCCTCGCGGCGCAGCTTTGCCACAATTCCTGCCGCCTTACACTGAGCAGCTGCCCCCATAGGAGCGATATAAAGCAGGGGCGCGTGGTCATTTGCGGGAACAGCACCGTAAGCCTCCATAGCCAATATCAGTCTGGTAATACCCATAGCAAAGCCGATACCCGGCATCTGGGGACCGCCGATCTGCTTCATAAGACCGTCGTAACGACCGCCGCCGCATATTGTACTCTGTGCGCCGATGCCTGTACAGATGAACTCGAATACGGTTCTTGTATAGTAATCAAGACCTCTTACAATATTGGTGTCTACCACATATTCTATACCCATCTCGTCAAGATGATTCTTCAGCTTTGTCATATGGTCGGCACAGCCCTCACAGAGATGCTCGATAGACTTGGGCGCACCCTTGCCTATAGCCGAGCAAACGGGACTCTTGCAGTCAAGGATACGGAGGGGGTTAGTCTCAAGTCTCTGCTTACAGGTGTCGCAAAGCTCGTCCTCGTGTGCCTTAAAATAATCGTAAAGAGCCTGACGGAACTTGGGTCTGCAATCGGGACAACCGATAGAGTTGATGTGAAGAGTTGTGTCCTTGATACCAAGCTTTGAGATTATCTCAGAGCCAAGGGCAATAACATCAGCATCTGCTGCCGCGTCCGCCGCACCGTACATCTCTACACCAAACTGATAGAACTCACGGCTTCTGCCTGCCTGGGGCTTCTCGTAGCGGAAGCAGTTTATCATATAATATAACTTAAGAGGAAGTGTGTCAGAGCACTTGCCGTTTTCAACCAGAGCTCTTGCTACAGATGCGGTTCCCTCGGGACGAAGGGTGAAGCTGCGGTTCTCGCGGTCGGTAAAGGTGTACATCTCCTTCTGCACCACATCGGTGGTATCACCCACACCGCGGTGGAAGAGCTCAGTCGACTCAAAGGTAGGTGTTCTTATTTCACCGTAGCCGAAGTTAGCTGCGGTGTCTCTTGCTGTCTTTTCGATATACTGCCACAGGGGAGTATCGGAGGGCAGGATATCAAAGGTTCCTCTTGGTTTCTGTATCATCGGAATTCTCCTTAATTATAATCGGTATTACATATAAATTACATTATATTTTATCATAATATATCGGCTATGTCAATTATTTCTCCGTTCATTTTTACATATTGAGGTATTGCAAAATCCGCGTGTTGACATTTTCGACAGATTATTCTATAATGGTAATAACAATGAGCTTACAATCAGAGGTTTTTTATGAAATACTGTACCAAATGCGGAAATAAGCTAAGCAACGAGACCGTTGCCTGTACCCAATGCGGATACAATCCAAATGCTCCCAAACCAACGGGACAAAACAATTACCTGTTAAATGAACTCTCACAAAGAATATACGTTGACAGTATTATCGGAATAATCAGCGGTGTTCTTCAGCTTTCAAGCGGTATATTTTGCATTGCCGGTATTATCAATATTATACTTGCGATAAAGGAAATGAATTATAGCAAGGAGATAGTGAAAAATCCTACAGGAATAGTAAAAAGATATAAGCCTGTTACAATACCCATAATTGTTTTGGTGTACAATCTGATCTTCGGCGGTATCATAGGAGCAGCTGCATCAATATATCAATTAGCTATCATCAGAGCATTTGTAATGGAGAACAGGAAAGCCTTTGATGCTATGCAATAAAATCATATATAACAAAACCGAGCCATTTTCAAGGCTCGGTTTTATTATGTCATTATCCAAAAGTAATCGTCTTGATCTTCTGCTCAACTACAGGCTTGTCTCTGAAATCGGTAGCAACATTTGCTATCTTATCAACGACCTCAATACCGTCAACCACATGACCGAATGCCGCATACTGACCGTCAAGGAATGTAGCATCTGCGTGGCAGATAAAGAACTGGCTGGACGCAGAGTCGGGAATCTGTGTTCTTGCCATAGAGATAACACCTCTCTTATGGCTGATGGGGTTGTTTACACCGTTAGAAGCAAACTCACCCTTGATTTCCTCATCGCTTCCGCCCATACCTGTTCCGGTAGGGTCACCGCCCTGGATCATAAAGCCCGCAATAACACGGTGGAAAATAAGACCGTCATAGAAGCCTTCCTTAACTAACTTTTCAAAGTTTGCAACTGTAATGGGAGCAGCGGCAGCATCAAGCTCAAGAGTAATAATACCGCCATCCATCATTTCTATCTTTACCATTTTATTATTCCTCCACAAATCTAATTGTTTTAATTTTCTGTTCCTTTATAGGTCTGTCACTTGCATCTGTCTGAACGGTTGCGATCCTGTCAACAGTCTCCATACCCGCAATTACCTTACCGAAGGCTGCATAAGAGCCGTCAAGATAGGTGGAATCTGCGTGACAGATAAAGAACTGGCTGGATGCCGAATCGGGATCGTTGCTTCTTGCCATAGAGATAACGCCTCTCTGGTGAGAAAGAGTGTTATTGACACCGTTTTTAAGGAACTCGCCCTTGATATTTTCTTCAGAGCCGCCCATACCGGTTCCTGTGGGGTCACCGCCCTGGATCATAAAGTCAGCGATAACACGGTGGAAGATAAGACCGTCATAAAAGCCCTCGGATACGAGCTTCTTAAAATTTTCAACGGTTATGGGAGCAACATCGGGATAAAGCTCTATAGTGATATATCCGCCGTCTGCCATAATTATTTCCACCACATTGGTTACCTCATCGGTGTAAACGCTGGTGCTGGTGGCAGCAACCGTCTTGTCGGTACAGGCCGCAAGGCCGAATGCCATTGCGCAAAGAAGTAAAACAGAAATTATTCTTTTCATTTTGATTTTCCTTTCAAAAATTGTTTATTAATATCTATTATTCATATACATTTTGTGAGCTGCTTGCAAGAGCGCTCTGAGGAACGGTTGCGGGAAGCTTATCCACTGCCTCCTGATTTTCGTTCAGAGCATACACAGTCTCGTACTCTGTAAGGATCTCGCTCAGCCTTGCATCAATAAGGGTAGCTCTTACCTCGCTCTCCCAGATCGGATAACCGTCACCCACAAAATACATTATATGATATCCGTAATCGGTCTCTACAATGCCTGTATCTCCCACCTGTCTTGCCTCGTCAAAGAGCCAGTCGTTAAAGGTGTCTACCATCTCGCCCTGATATATATTTTCGTAGAGAGAGGTGCTGTCATCGTTATACTCCTTTGCAAGAGCATCATAGCTTTCCTCGGTGGCCTCGCCTGCCTTCCACTGAGCAAGAATCTCCTCTGCCATAGCCTTGGCAGCATCGGCACTGTCATAGCTTTCGGGCTTAAAAAGTATGTGGCGGACATTCTTTGTTATATCGTCTGCACGGTGAGGAGCCTTGGCGATAACAGTTACGGTATAGCTGCCCGCACCGTTGTCGGTAAGCTGGCAGTCACCTGCTTTTCTGCCATCCTCAAAACACCATTCAGCAAGCTCACTTTCCTCGGTGTAGCTTACATCCGTAGTACCCGCAAGTATCTTTGCGATCTGATTTTCAAGATCTTCGTCAGACAGAGGAGCTGTACTTTCACTGTTGCGCTCTGTCATATAGTTGGATACCCAGCTCTTAAAGCCATCTAAACCCTGAGTGCCTGTTACCTGTACCAGCTCCTCGGCCTTTGCTTTTGCCTCGGCATAAGCCGCCTCGGTATCATCGGTATTGGCGGTGCTTGCTGTAACGGTATAGGAAATATAGTCAACCTTATTTAAGGTCTTGGCATTTTCGTTATAATATTCTTCGCAGTCGGCGGTAGTAGTGATGCTGTCCACATCCTTCTTCAGCTTTTCGTAATAATCGTAGGCATATACCTGAAGAGACAATGCCGCGCGCAGATCAGCCTCGTCAAGAGTGTTGCCGAACATCTTTGTGATATAATCACCGATGGTCATACCCTCGCTTTGAGTGATCTTGTCGATCTCGTTTTGTACCTTATCCTCAACATAGCTGTCGTCATATCCGTCGGCCTTGGCAGCCTCGGCAACCCTTACAAAGGTACGGGCATCGCCCACAGTCATCTCAACAAAATAGTCGTGCCAGGTCATATCCTCGGCATACTGCTGCTCGTTGAGAGGCTTGGTCACATCAAAGCCTATGCTCTGAAAATAGCTGCTGTACTGAGCGTATACATTATAGAAGCCGTAGAGATAAAAGTAGCTCAGCATACCGTTGGTAACCTTATAGTTTTCGCTTTCTATTGCCACAAGAGAATGATTTGGGTCAATATCTGCGGAAGACGAAGCGCCATCATTAGCTGCGTTGTTACCCTTACCGCAGCTGCATATGCTTGCCAGCATTATTACCGCAAGTAAAAGCGCAATGATTTTTTTCATATTTTTATCCTTTCGTAATGTATTATTGGCTATATAAAAATATATAATACTTTTATGGGGGTGAGAGTGTGAGCATATTACCAAAAGAAAAATGGTCAAGGCTGTTGGTAACATGTGCATATCTGGTATTGGCGGCAGCAGGAATATATTTCTTTTTTGCAAAGCTTGTTTCTATACTGATTCCCTTTTTGGGTGCTTTTTTGCTTGGATGGATGCTATATTCCCCCGCCCAAAAGCTTCAGCAAAGAACCGGACTCAAGCGGGGCTTTTTGTCCTTTGTTCTGGTGCTTACCGTGATACTGTTTATCGGCTTTGTTGTGTTTTTATTTGCAAATCAGCTGATTTCCGAGGCGCAAAAGCTTTTTGAAGGCTTAAGCCGAAATTCGGCAGACATTCTTACACGCGCCGCAGGACTGCTTGACGAGCTGGCAAACAAATTCCCCTTTATATACGATCATCTTGATCGGGATGTCATAAACGGAACCGTTACCGAGGTTATAAAAAATCTTATCGCATCCCTGTCCTCATACCTTGCAGCGACCTTGACCTCTTTTGTTACACGGCTACCGGACATCACTCTTACCTTTACGGTCTTTGTAATAGCATCCTTCTATTTTGCCATAGATTTTCCCCGTATAACCTCTTCTCTTAAAAAGCTGATACCTGTAAAATACCGGAACAGGGTCTTTGAGGTAAGCAACAAAACCAAGGGCATACTTGCGGGATATATCAAGGCGTATACCGTAATTTTGCTTATCACCTTTGCCCAGCTCTTTGTGGGATTTCTTATACTGAGGATAGATTATGCAACCACCCTTGCCATTATCATATCCTTTCTTGATATGCTGCCCGTAATAGGCATAGGCTCTATCCTTATACCCTGGGCAATAATCACCATAATAGGCGGCAATATAGGTTTGGGTATAGGACTGATAATACTGTTTGGCATTATAACCGTTATAAGAGAGGCTCTGGAGCCTAAAATAATAGGAAGCTCCATCGGAATGGATCCTGTTTTGACTCTTATTGCCATGTATACAGGCTACAGGCTTTTTGGCCTGTGGGGTATACTTTTTCTGCCTCCCTTAGCCAATCTGGCAAAGGTTCTGCTTACCAATTATACACCAAAAAGCAAGATATAGCAAGCGAGTTTATGAACACATTATTAATTTTTTGAAAATGAGTTTATTTTATGATTTTTGATATTGACAACTGCTATAAACCCCTATATAATATACTTTGTCAAACAGGAAGGCACAATATATTGTGGTTTTGGCAAGTGAGTACATAGGCATTGCCTATTGGTGAAAACAGCATTACAATGAGAGTGGGAAACTCATTGTAATGCTGTTTTTCATTTTTATAGCCGCTACAGTATATAATTTATCCGTAGAAAACCAATCCGACGGTTTTCTACCTTAACTCCTAACTGAAAAATTAAAAGAAGGTCGGTTTTGCCGACCTTCTTTAATTTTTACTTAAGCAACGATATCAAGCAGATAGAAGTTGTAGGAGTCATCGTTATACTGAACCATGAAGCTCCAACGACCTGTGGTAAGACCGGAGATTACGATCTCGCCGTTCTCGTTTGCATTTACTAACTTCTTGTACTGTGCATTAGGAGCGTTCTTAATGTTGTTAGCGGTGGTG